>DATBFR010000074.1:0-2779 GCA_036558405.1 Nitrososphaeraceae archaeon
GCACGTTATGAGAAATATCAATGAATTCAATATTCCCCCTGGCGATTCTGACGGTTATCAGATATTATATTTTGGTGTAAACTTGATACTTATGTTTGATTACAGGCTGTCCTTTGACATAGAGGTAGAGAATTCAAATGAACGAATTGGAGTTTTGATAATTAGTAGAAAAAACGTTCAGACTTGGAAAACTAATACCAATATTGAAGATATGACTATATATTATAATAAACATGGAACAAGAATCAACGATGTTTTTAAGCCATCAGTAAGTGATGCCTATGCATTTATTTTAGACAATAGGTCTTCATCTACCGAACATTATAAAACAAAAAAGGTTGGAGTTACACTTGTTCATGCTTGGCAACAAGAAATAAAAGACTCACAACTAAAGGACGGAGAAGTTACTGACTTTAAACCATAATCGACAAGTGGGTCTTAAAATCGTGTCAAAATTGATTCTCAAACCACTAGCCCCATTGAATTAATGGGTTGATATAGTTGAGTTTGCTATCTTATTTCCAACCGTATTAGTTCCACTCATATGCGGTTGCACTGAATTCTTCGGAAGAGACTGAGCCAACCAGTTCGACTACAATAATCAAACTATTCATCCAAGATAAATTTTGGGAATTGGTAAATCCAGTCACGATATTTAACCCCTTAATTTTACCATCCTGAAGTACTTTGCTTTTTTCATGGGACCACCACATGAATTGCTCACCATTTTGTGTCGTCAAAGTACCTTGCCATGTAGCATCGATTATTCCATGCGGATATCTAGTCATTGCACCTGAAGCTAGATTTTTCCCATTTGGAAATCTTCCTACTCCTCTAATGTCCGACGTGAAGGTAAGTTCCGTCGTTACTCCTTCAATTGGATGTACCTTTATCACTTTGAAACCTGCTATTTTGCCACTCTCCTCAAAAAGCTTTTCTTTCAATTCCATACACGATAGAATATAACAAGCTAATATTTGATAATTTTCAAAATACCTGACCGCATCCTACTTAACCAGTCCGCTTGTAGCTTTTATGAACTTTATTGTGCAACAGTACGATAGAAAAATGAATACAATCGGAGCAAGTATTGATAAAATATCTAAACTGCTGGATGTATTAGACAAGCACATTAAGGAAGAAAATTGCAGACATACGCCTAGGGAGCTTCAGAAAGAATACGAAAATTAACGACTCTTTAAAGAACAAGGTGTAAATTGAATTTCTAACACAATGGTCAATGACGCTTCCTCTAGTTTATTATGTACAGTCCCTATACATAATTAGAGAAAATATAATTTGTTAGAAAAGACACTGAAAAGTATTGAGCCATTTACATCAAGCAATGAAAAGAATTCAAGATTCTGTGTTGGATGCGGAGAACCTGCAACCAACTTGGTCAAGTACGATACTGAGGGAGCGGTAATAATTGAGAAATATTGTGATAAATGTGCTAAAGCAATTGAAGATAGTTCGCCAAAGCATGCCAATTAAATTTGCATGTAGTCATCCGTGCCAATTAGTGATAACAAGCGTAGTCGCACTAGTTGACGGATATTGTAAAAGAAACTGCGTATATGCGCGAGGAATGTTAAAAAAATTGTAAAGATGACAGTTACTTTCCTCCAAACATATTTTTAAGTCCTTCCAGAAGTCCACCAGTCTGATTCGTAGCATTTCCTGCCGCCTGACTTGCATTTGCGCTGGCATTTCCTGCCGCCTGACTTGCATTTGCGCTGGCATTTCCCATGGCGTTTGAGGCGTTAGTCGTCACATTTTGAGCATTAGCCACTGAGACATAAATCAGTGCAAATGCCAACATTAGAGCCACACTTCCAAAATAGATTGTTTTTTTCATCATAGACTGATTGACAACATTGCTTTAATAGTTTATCCTGAATTTGATATATGGACGCTTAAGTCGTATTCGAGGTCATATGGAACATTATACAATTTCAAAATCCTAAAAGTGATTAAACCCCAAGTGTAACCAATGGTTTCGAATCCCACTCTCCACGCCCATCTAAGCTTTTTATCCCAAAATAAAATGCAAGATTAAATTCATGAAAAGCCGGCTCATGTGTAAAAGCCGGATCTTGTGAACGAACCTAGCTAAATGACTTAATGTGAATCTGATGAAAAGTAGGGCTCTTAATCAGGAGGACCGCTTAATTCTTCTTGTCCTTTCAGCATCCTGTCGTATGACATATCCGTGTAATATCTTTCATAAAATGACACGTGGCTTGATTCCAAATTCATTAGATATTCGTGAACCTTTTGTGCTGCCTCGCGTCCCTTTTCCATAGCCTTCAATACTAGTGTTTCCCCACTGGTAACATCACCAGCTGCGAAGACCCCCTTCATAGAGGTTTTGAAGTCATCGGCAATTGCTATTGCATTACGCTTACCAGTATTGATTCCAGCTTTCCTTTGCAGAAAGGAATTTGGGCCTCTTCCAATAGCTATCAGTAAAGTAGAACATTTCATTTTAAATTCTTTATTAGGTATAGTTACTGGGCGTCTATTTCCCGAATCATCAGGCGCACCCATTTGGACGTTATTAATAATTGCGTGGGTAACATGTCCTTTTTCGTCACCCTGAAAGGACTTGGCTTGAACAAGAAACTCCAATTTTACTCCCTCTTCTTCTGCCTCCTGAAGCATTATTGGGTCAACATGCAATTCGGTCTTCGGATGTAAGCATAAAACAGTAACATTACTTTTACCTTTAGTAAGCCTTAAGGCAGTTCTGGCGCAGTCAAGAGATGTGTCTCCACCA
>DATBFR010000075.1:0-17673 GCA_036558405.1 Nitrososphaeraceae archaeon
GACAACTTTGCACCATATACCAGGGGCGGAAGGCACACAGGAGGGGGAGCTCCAGAAGGTTGTGAAGGGTCAGCTTACAAAGGGGATGTTTTCTTTTCAGGTAAAGTCAGGTTTGCAAAGGAGCAATGGCACGTAAGTTACGTTTTCACTGATACCAAATCGGCGACTTCCTCAATCAAGGGGAAATGGGTAGGTTTCAAATTCATCATGTATAATTTCGTAGAAAATGGTAAAACTGCAGTAAAGTTAGAGCTCTGGCTAGACAAAGCCAATGATGGTAAGTGGGTGAAAGTTGACGAAAATACCGACAGAGGAGGATGGGGTAACGAAGACAGGGAGTGTAATGGCGCCCCTGATCAAATAATAACTTGGGGAGGACCTATAGCAACATTTAGGTGGGATACGGCTACTAACGTGGACTTTAAGAACTTGAGCGTGAGGGAGATTAAACCTCCAAAATAGTGGTGTTGAATGGTGAAGCAACCGGTAAACAAAATCAAGTATCTTTCGGACCCATTTTTGATTTCTGAGGTGAATCAAATCCTTGCAAGTTTCTTATCATGTAAATTGGCATTTACTTCATTATCTGTATCTATGCATAGTAACGCTAATAACTCCATCAGGAAAGTTTACCTATCAGGATATGGTGGTACGACATGAATTATAATTACGAGATTTCAAAACCAGCGGATGATCAAGGAAGATTTTTCAGATTTATGTTTCTACAATGCGTGAACTTTTATAGCGTACTTCAACTTTTTACTATTCAACAACAATATCGATCTAAGATGATTCATAGAAATTTCTTGGCTACAATTTTGACGGTTCTTCTTGTTGGTACTATCTCTATTACTATTCTTTCATATAATAATTCTGGTTTAGAAATCAGTATTTTTTCAACTTATAATTATGCTTATGCTTATGCTTATGCTGCTGATGCTGATGCTGCTGCTGACAAGACGCAGACTGATAGAGCTGATGACTTGAATGGCAGTGCCAAAAGTAATGATGGTGTTACCTCATCCTCAGTATCTGATATTGAAAATTTGCAACATAAACTAAGGGAGCTGATGTTAGAGGCAAACGATGCAAAGATTGGATCAGCTAAGGCAAACAATGCTGCGGGCAATGCAACCGAGGAGGCAAGGACTTTATCTTCTATCGCTGATGAGGCGGACACAGATGCAAAGCGCTTGCTCAAAACCATGGGAGTGGCGGATAAACAACTAGAGGTAAACAGGAATGAAACAAATGCACAAGTTCAAAATAGTAACAACAATAATGAAAATGAGAAATTAAATGCAGCTCTCTCAGAAGCAAAGGAGAAACGTAAAGCTGCAAATCTAGCTGAGAAAGATGCCAGTGAACTTTCCGATAGAGCTAATTCGTTGACTGAGGCAGCTAATAGAGCTGAAAAGTTAGTCAAAGCCGCGCAAAAAGAGTTGGAGCATGCGATTAGTGGTTCAGGTATCAATTTCAGGAAAAGCAATTCAAATGGGATTGATTCAAATGAGAATGCTAACGCTAATGCCAACACAAATTTGAAGAATGACGGTTTAGATGTTTTTGGAGCAAGGGACAACTCCAACAATAGAAATAGGGGAGTGGCAGACGGGGAGCAGGAGCAGGAGCAGATGGGAATTCGTACAACCACTAACAATAATTCTGTTTCAAGAAATCAGGAGCAATTTCGTAATGGCTTACCAGAAGTAGCAATCCCTCCGCTAAATGACTCGACATCGGCCGATATAACATTCAAGCAAAGGGAAATTAACAAGCAAATTGACAATACCACAGCTACTAACTATAACTCTAACAATGATAATCCTTTAGACGTTAATCCGTTTAACAATAGTTCTAATGACGACGGCACTATCGCCTCGATTTCTCAAACATCTAATGACACTGTTGAGTTTGAAGGAAATATTAATTGCAAAGTCCGATTGGATATTGCGACAACAACAACTGCTGCCACTACTATTGATGGCGAAGATGGTGGTTGTTATCCTCAATCTTCTGAGTCAGGCCGTTACCAATATGTTGTCTGGAGCGAAGGAGATGAAGATAATAGATTCATATTGTTCAAAAGAAGCGTGAATAATAAAGTAGTTGAAGATGCCATCACGTTAAGTGGAAATATTCCGTCAGCCGCATTCAATCCTAAGGTTACTTCACTAGGCAGCAATGTCTACGTTGTGTGGCAAGGTGACTCTGACTCTGGAAATCAGGACATTCTAATGAGGAAAAGTAATAACTATGGGGAATCTTTTGGAGATGTTATTAATTTGAGTAATGACCGTGCTGGTTCAGGCAATCCAGAGATAAATGTTAACTCCAGCAACGTATACGTCGTGTGGGATGGAACTACACCTAGTAATAATGATATTTACTTTAGAAAGAGCGTCAATAACGGTACTAATTTCGATAAGGTAAAAAATCTCAGTACCAATAACGGTGTCTCTTATGAGCCTAAGGTAGTGTTGGACAAGAAAGGCGTGCAAATTTACTGGCGCGATTATCGTGATGGACAGGAGGAAATACTTGCCAGAAAGAGCTTGAACGAAGGCAGGACATTTGAAGTATTGAAAAACATTGACAAGGATGTACTGGACTTGTGGAAAGATCGTGGTGGTGGACGAGATCGGCTATCAAATTAGATTAAACGCAAGCGTTGTGTGACGAATCAAAGATCTTCGAGTTGCCTTTTGAATTTTTCAAACTATTGGGATTCTTGTTGCTTTGATAGGCGTGATGATGATGGGAATATGGTTTCTGGCAGAGTTTGTGACATTTGTTGAGGTTCAGTGTCCGTATTAGGTGTAGGGGGAAGGCTTTGAATGTCAGTGGCCGATCCGAATTTTTTTGCTTTCGCCAAATCTTTTGCATGAATTTCTAGAGTTTTCTTTACAATGTAATTCAATAATTGTGAAATGTTCGGTTGAGTCAGCTTATTTTTGAGATAGTACTCTTTAGCCCAGGCCTTTAGCGCAATATATTGTGTGGCAGTAATTTTGGTTGAGATCACTACTTCGTGCCTTTCGCCTGCAACTTTTCGAGGCATAATAGTAGATTAGTCTACTTATAGATAAAACTATTGTTTTTACTCTAGACAAAAGTTAGCCCGTAATGTGCGGTCGGCTACACGTCAAGGGCGGAAATTAGGTCCAATCTATGCAAATTATTGCTTTTTTTTGATATAATAATTTGAGTAATCAGATCTAGTTGAATTGTGCTGTCGTCAAAAGGAATGATGTTTACGACTATTTTACCGGAATTACATCTCGTTGCAAAATTATGATATTTAATTCATTCGATTAATTCGATAACTTAGAAATTTTAACCACTGTTTCCTATGCTAAATTCGAATAAATCATTTCTTTTTACTTTAATGGAATTACGATTTTCAGTCTGGCATAAGACTGAGAGATTCACAATACAGGGGAATCATTGGGGATCAATCGTCTTTCCCTCACAACTCGAATATTGGACGCACAGAGACAACCAAGATAGCTTTGCCCTTAAATCCAAATTTCAGACACGACCGTGAGGTACTTTAGAAAGTGGAAAACTTGTACGAATATGTGAGTAATCGATTTCGTAATATTACTAGTGATATCACATAGCTGTCAAGTACGCTTGTCTTGTTTTGCAGCCTACGTAGGATGCTTCCGGACAGACATTTTTGACTAGCTATCGAATTGCATATCTCTTGACGGATCAAGAGCCTCGATGGCTAAATCTGCAAGAGGCAGACTAAATGAAAATGTTGCTCCCCGGCCATCAGGATTATTTTGTGCCCACATTTTTCCACCGTGCGCTTCAATTATTGCCTTTGAAATGAACAGACCCAGACCAGTCCCTGAATCTGATCTAGTTGAAAATTTTGTGAAAAGTCTTGGCAATATTTCAGGATCTATACCACTACCAGTATCCCTTATAGTAACAACTGCTTCGCTGCTATTACTATGTTTACTATTATCAATAATCTTGAGCCGTTCAGCCTTGATCGCCACCTCTCCTTTATCAGTAAATTTAAGTGCATTTTTAATCAAATTAGAAATAACCTGATAAAGTCTCTCTCTGTCAGCAAGTACTATAATGGGTTCCTTGCCATCAAATACGATCTTGACACTGCCATCCTTACTTTCACCGGTAGGCCCATTCTTGATATCATTTATTACAGTATTTATTTTCTCCGTAAGATCAACTTGAGACTTGGACAGCCTCATAAGATGGCTCTCTATCTTTGAGACATCCAAAATATCCTGCGAGAGTCTTTGGAGTCGCTTTGCATTCCTCATCACGATCTCTATCATTTCGTGTTCACTTGAATCTTTGAGGCTTGTGGACAGTATTCCGGACAGACCTAGTATGGGTTGAATTGGAGTTCTAAGCTCGTGAGCAGCCACGTTAATGAACTCTTTTTGAATCTTTTCTTGCTCTCTCAACTGAGCGTTGGCATCCTGTAAGGAAATATTTGAATTTCTAAGTTCCCTTGTAGTTGAATCTAGTTTACGATTTGATTCATTTAGCTCATATGTGCGCCTTCTAACTTCTTTTTCCATTGTGCTGCTCCATTTTATTAGAAAAACGATGAGGACTGCGACTGCGGCGAGGGTTCCTACCAATAAAGAATAACTCTTGAATCTTTCAGTAGATAGTGCGTCGCCAATTTTTGACAGAATAAGATTTGTTGGGGTCACAAATTCTACAAAATACGAAGGTTGTCCTTGCACAGTTATTGGCGAGGCAGTATTGATTCTTTCACCTCTGCCATAATCATAAATGGCAGAGCCTGCTTTACCGTTTAACAAATTTCTAGTAAGATTGTTGAGTACAGGGTTGTGGTTGACAAAATCTTGAACTACCGGACCAAAGAAATTCTTCCCCACCAAGTCCCTATTGACACCTACTGCTAGCAATGTCCCACTCCTGTCATAAACCGCGAGAAATTGATCGTTGACATCATGAACGTTTCCATAATGTGAAAAAAATGATTCTGTTGGAATTGATGCCCCTATAATACCAACTGGTTCGCCAGTTTCTCTATTCTCGATTGGCACCGCAATGAAAATAGTGTATATTCCTTGCCTTTCAAACCCTCCAGAAAATGCAGGTTTCATTGTCTCTCTTGCTTCCTGAACCCATTCCCGTTGAGAATAGTCTGAGCCCAAATAGCGATCTTTTCCAGAATTTGACAGGCCAATCGTTACCATATCGTTTTTATCTAAAACAAAAACTCTATCCACTATCCCTTGTATTGTAGAGTATTCTTCTTCTACCAAGGTCTTGGTCTTTTCCGCAGAAGTCTCCCCCGCCTGAAGATATGCAGAGTTAGCCAAGCCTTCTAAAACTGCCATAACCAGATTGAGATCAGAACCAATATGTTGAGATAAGGCTAGGGTAGATGTATTCTGTCTCTCTACTTGTTCTTGGATCAGGTTCTGCCGAACATCTCTCTCCGACAGACTTTGTATAATATAAAATACGGCAAGCGAAAAAATTACTATTATGATTACAGAAAGAAAACCTATCGCGTTTACTTTAGATGAAAAAAAACGCATTCTCCTTCTATACCACCACCACTAATGCTATATGCAAGCAAATTAATTTCCTTTTCTAAACTTCATGTACGACAGTCCAAGTCATTAAATATTGGCAAAAGTATGAGGCAAAAATTGATAAAGAGGCCTCAACTAGGTCTTGTCCACCCCAAGCTTTCTGCCGACTTCGATGCTGCTATCTGCAAGGCCTGTTTAGGATCCATTCCTTCGATCAAAACGCTACTAATTGCCTCGTAGATGCTCTGGGCTATTTCTGGGTATTCGGCAATACTCGGCCTTACATGCCCAAATGGGATCATTTTTACCATTTCTTCATAATATGGAATGTTGGATGAATTATTGTTAGTTATAACCTCTTCCCCAATGGTATTTTGTGTTGGCAAATATCCATATTTCAATAACCATGGCGTTAGTATCTTTGGGTCAACCATTAATGAAACAAGCTCCCAAGCCAGGTCCTTGTGCTTAGTCGTAGTTGGAATTCCAAACTCCCAGCCTCCCATCATAGTGGCAGTCTGATTGGTTTCGTTGGATGAGATTGGAAACATTGGGAGGAACCCGACTTCCTTTTCAAGTTGTTGCCGTTGTTGTAGAGGGAATTCTCCAGGGACCCATGATCCGTCTATTGAGACAGCAAACTTTTTGTTAACAAAATCTTGAGCTTGATGAAGTGCATTTGCTTGCGGTTTAATTCCTGCACTAACTTGCTCCTTCAGAAATTCCAAGGCTCTAATACCTTGAGAGCTATTAAATACAGGGAACCAGTAACTTCCGCGGGTAGGGTGTCCGTCTTTATATTCCAATATTTGACCTCCAAGCATCCACAAATACGGATACCACAAATCTGGAGAATGGCTCGCCGCAACTAAATACATTCCATCAGTACCATTTTTTCTTAATTTATCGTTCAGTGTTTCAGCAGCAGCTATGTAGCCATTCCAAGTCGAAAGCGAGTTTGGGTCGACACCCGCATCATGCAGCAGATCTTTCCAATACCATATACCTCTGACGTCAGTCCAGGCCCAAACTCCATATATTTTCTTATTATGGCTTCCCCCGTCCCAGTTGGCTTGATACCAGTCAGATGACCTATCCCATTTTTTGGTCATATTTGTAAGGTCAGTTAACAGTCCTTTTTCAGCAAACTCCCCAAGCCAAATCTGGTCTACTGAAATTAGATCTATTGAACTACCATTGGTTAGAGCATTCAATATATTCAACCGAGTTTTGTCATATGGCGTCTCTATGATAGAAACATTAAGATGGAGTTCAGGATGTCTCTCGTTCAGTATTTTCAATGCTGGTTGGATTAGACCATCCCATCTTCCTGGATTTGCAAGGTTGTCAAATAACGCAGTCATAGTAACATTTTTTTCCTGTGCGTAGGCTATAGGAAGACCGATCGTTTTAGAGGGTCTGTTGGTGGTATATTCAATACATGCTACTGACAACAATACAATGACTAAGGCTACAACAATTAAACAATGATCCTTATCTTTCATTTTTGAATCTGTCATAATTTATCTTTGAACCAAAAATGACATGGTACTCTTCATATAATAATACTAATTCATTACCACATATTAGAACGCAACGCATATCAATTTTATATCCTAGAGGCATGGGGCTTGTGCACCCTACGTGATTCTTACATCATCGATTTAAGTCTATTGACATGTAGTAAATCTCTAAATTGATTATTGCCCCTCCAATGACTTAATCATAAATTTGACTTAAAATTGATACAAAATTATCTAATTTCTAATGCAGGGGGTTCATTCCAAAGCTACAAAATAGCCATTTTGGACGTAATAATACCCCTAACTAGGGCACGACTAGCGCTAAATTTACATTTGTCATGTCCAACTCAATGGTATGGGTGGGGAAAATTCGAAGATATATCAGAAATTACTAATTGTTGATGACGAGCCAGATATCACTCTAAGCTTTAAAATGATTCTCGAGAATAACGGCTTTAAAGTTGATGTCTATAACGATCCCGTTGAAGCATTGAATTCATTTACAGCTTCATCATATGATCTTTTGCTGTTAGACATTCGAATGCCTAAAATGGATGGATTTCAACTTTATGAGGAGCTTAGGAAAAAAGATGAAAATGTTAAAGTGATCTTCATAACTGCGTTTGACATAAATTATCAGGCTATGAGGAAAATGTATCCTCACTTAAAAATTGAGTCATTTGTGCGGAAACCAGTTGATTCAGAACACTTGATAAGTGCAGTACGATCTGAGTTAGAGATTCGATAGGTACGGGTTCAGCAACAACCGATGCCATCGTTTGGTAGAAATCAGGGTTTGAACTCACACATAAATTTCTGAATTAGTATTAGTAATCAGAAGCTATGATAAATTAGAAGAGTTTCTTAGTTAACAATATACCAAATTTATTCGTATACTAAGAGGGAACCATGAAGCAACAATTACCAAGAATGGTATTGATAATAGCGATACATATCGCTTTGTCAGACATGTGCATACATGTTGTTCTTGTTGTTATTGCATATGATCTCCCAGACCACAAAATAGAACCACTAGGCTATGAATCGTAAATTGAGTATCCAAAATTCAAAAACAAAATCTCTGCTCTTTGGATTCAGTCAAAAAACTGCTATAATTATTGCCGCAATGATTTGTGGAATAGTCACATTAGATCTCTTAGCCACTCGCCAGGTGATTCCTTTGGACAATATTTCAGAACCAATGTTGTTTGTTTCCACAATTGTAATCGGATATGGAATTGGTTCGTTAGTCCTGTTTGGATATACTCATAGGATTACAAAGGAAGTCCGAAAAAGATCAACTCTCATCAATTTATTACACATTACAGCATGGGTAATTCAATTTTCATTGCTGGGTCTTCTGATCTTAGTCGCGGTAACCAACAAAACGGGTCTAATGACAGCATTAATCTACGCGACCAGTTCATTTTCAGCATGCTTTATTATGGCTGTCATAAGCGTAAAATTCTTCAGTTGGTTTAGTTCAAAGAACAAGAATAAAATTATTCTAATATTTGCTTTGACTTCGGCAACTCTAGCTCTCTCAATTGCAGTAGACGCGGGGGCTAAGTTATTTATAGTTCAGATAGCTGAGGAACCTACACCACAAGGTACGCCAACACAATCGTCGTTCGTGTACAAGGTTGAAAAGGAAGGAAAAGTACAATATAAAGAAGTAGGGCCAGAGACTACTAAGGTTTACTTTGTACCCAACGGAAATATAGAGCTTTACCACTATCTTAATCTGATACCAATTACAATATCATTTATCTTAAGATGGTTGGGCTGCACGGTACTTTTACATCATTATTATAATCGGAAAGCTGGACTTACAATTATCATATGGTTGATACTTTTTCTACCTTTAATACTGTACCTAATAGGCAAGGTCCCCGATATCCTTGATTTGCCATCTGACTATGCATACCGATACTATTTCAGAATCTTGTTCCGCATTGGAACTATTGGTGGTAGCGTGCTTTTCGGCCTCGCATTTTATGTAATAGCAAGGAGTATAAATTCCGAAAGGGTTAAAGATTATCTGGGGACTACTGCAATAGGAATTACGCTAGTAGGAGTTTCTCTTTCTACTTCAGCGTTACAGCAAACATACGGCGTTGCAGCGCACTCGCTTGTACTCTTATCGAGCTACCTCTTTGGCATAGGTCTTTATTGTTCAGCCCTCTCAGTTGTTCATGATTTTTCGTTGCGTCGGGCCATAAGAAATTCTATGGTCGATCTCTTGAAGGGAATAAGTGCCGCGGAAATGGGACAAAAAATAAGAACACAGGCTCTTAAGGTGGCAATGATTCGCTCAGACCACCTTACATTAGACACTGGAGTTACGCCTTCATTAACTGAGAATCAACTGGAGGAATATGTTGATACTGTTCTGAGAGAGGAGGCTGGTGTACTGGAAAATATGGACGAAATCATAAAGAAAGAAAAAGAGATTTTGAGTAATTCAGTTGAATATTCTTTCTGTTCGAGAGATGCAGTACTAGAGCTGGCTTATGGCAAATACTTTGATATTTTTGAGGAAGTGATGGAGAGGAAAAGGCAAGGCCGACATATTGGAATACAATGTGTGACTTATATAAATCAAGAAAACATCGCCTTGGTAAGGAAATTCTACGATTTAGGAGTACAGATCAGGCATGTCAGGAACTTGCCTCCCATAGACTTTGCCTTCTCTGACAAAGAAATGATTGCGACTATTGACAAATCCAAGGACGGAAGTACAATCAAAAATCTCCTAATATCCAATGAGCCAGCATACTTACAGCACTTCAAGTCCTTTTTTGAGCAGCTTTGGAATTCCGGTATCGATTCTGAAACCAGAATGAAGTCAATTACTGAAGGCCTCGATTCTGAAGGTATCGAGATTATTCAAGATCCACAAAAAGTACAGGAAATTGCCAATAGGCTTGTAAAATCAGCAAATGAAGAAATATTGACAATATTCTCAACTAACAATGCATTTCATAGACAGAAGAAGGCAGGATCTTTTGTCTTATTGGAACGCGCCGCAAGCCTCGGCACAAAAGTTAGGATACTTACACCATTTGACAATGAAATAGCTACCATCGCAGCCCGAACAAACGAACAATATGTGCAAGCCGATGGAGGACGAAATTACCAAATTAAACCAATAGAGCCTTCACTCCAGACTAAGGTATCGATACTGGTTACCGACAAAAAATACTCTCTTACTGTAGAACTGAGGGACGATAGTCAGACCTCGTCATCTCAGGCGATGGGGCTTGCAACCTTTTCCAACAGCAAAGCGACAGTACTATCTTACGTGTCCACATTTGAAAGCCTTTGGAAGCTCTCTGAATTGTATGAAAAGCTCAAAGTCCAAGATAAGCTTCAAAAGGAGTTCATAAACATCGCTGCACATGAACTAAGGACACCAATTCAACCAATTATAGGGCTTTCTCAGGTTCTTGAATTAGATGTAGACGATGAAGAGCGACACTTGATAACCTCAACGATAGTCAGAAATGCAAATAGGTTGCAGCGCCTTACTGAAAATTTGTTAGATGTGGCAAAGATCGAAGCTCAAGCATTGCAGCTGAAGCTGGAGAGATTTAATCTTGGACAGACTATCTCGAATATAGTTACCGATTTTAAGAGGAAGGCTAATGATGATGATCATGATGATTGTGATGACAGTGTGAGTATAGTGTATGATGTGCACGATATCATGGTCTACGCTGACAGGGATAAGATATCACAGGTAATCTACAATCTGTTAAGCAATGCCATGAAATCTACCAAATCTGGCTCCATTTCCGTCAAGATTACAGAGCAAAATGATGAATCCATAGTAGTTGAGGTTAAAGATACTGGAAAAGGTATAGATCCAGAAGTGATGCCCAGCTTGTTCACAAAATTTGTAACGCAATTTGACAAAGGTACTGGGCTGGGTTTGTATATTTCAAAAGGTATCGTGGAAGCTCATGGAGGCAAGATCTGGGCAGAAAACAATACTACAAGACACTTTAAAGAGAAAGGAGCGCGATTCTGTTTTAGTCTTCCCAAAGCACTAGACGGGTCCGATGAAAAAAGAATCAAATAGTGATTTTCGCCACAATTGGACTTTTTTACATAAGAATGGAACTACAACTATATCTCTTAGGCGCAGCTAGTAAGTATTTAATGGATGAGTGGCGGTGGTGTTGGTTATGCTCAGTTTCACGAACAATCCCAGTTATAACTATAATCCTGGCCACTATTGCTACTATTAATATTATTACTGTAGCCACATTATCCCCGTCCCCCTTACAACTTGTGAAAGCTCAAGTAGACACCGGTGATATTGATAATGGTGCAGTTACAAGCCCAAAAATCCGTGATGGCGAAGTACGGAATCCTGATATTGCAGATGGCGCTGTAACTTCTGATAAAATAAGAAATGATGCAGTGGTGATGAGTAGTATTGCGGACAATTCTATAACATCTGACAATATTGTGGATGGCTCTATTCTGCCAGAGGATTTGGGTACGATAGCTAATCTTGCTGGTGGCGAAACAGGACAGGTGTCTCAGGTTTTATTTAATACTTGTTCAATTGATTTTGATGCTGTTGCAGCTCAAAAGGTTGCTACAGCTTTCTGTCCCGTACCCGGAGCGAAGATCGGTGATCATGTGGTTGTTACCAGTCAGGATCCTGCTCAGGATCTCATAACACAATCTGCTTCAATTAATGGCACGGAGTTGGTGAGAATAGCAGTTTGGAATCCTAATTTCAAAACTGTCGATCCACCCAATATAACTTGGGCACTAATTATATTTAGAAGTTGAGCTATATCTAGGTGATACAACTATTACTAATTACATAAGTGCATAGTGGTTGTGTGCTACCTATGGCTGTTGGTAAATCAGATTATATTCAGTATAACTCTAAGTAACAGTAGTATCACCAGTGGTACTAGCAGTAATATTGGAATTGGTATCGTAACCAGTAATATTGGAACTAGTACTGTTAGCTAGTAGTGGTGCTCCAGTGTAGGGAACAATCATGACAACGATCAAATCAGAGTCGTAAAGGGACGAGGTCCCCTGTAATTGAATAGGAACAGTTGTGGGGGAGATCCATCCAGCCTGGGTTACATTTGTTCCTGTGAGTCTCTCAAACGTGCCCCCACGTGGTATTTGTGGTGATGGAGCGTTTGCTACCGTCTTGAGTCCTGTGGCAAGTAATGACACTGCAGGGGTTGTGATGTTACTCCCTGTATAACGAATATTTACTGACAATTCATTATCACTAGATATTATTAGCCAAGTTGGCTTTACATCATTCATAAGGCTCATGACATGCATACCGGGAATTATGGATCTGTTGCCCAAAAGAGCAGAGGATGTCGCGTTGGGAAACAGATCTTCGCTTGTTTGTGCCCAAGCCGTCTGAATCTCTTGATGATTCAGCTCAAAAATCCATACATTGTCAACTATACTGATATACAAAGAAGTACTTGCAAGTATTATAGTAAGACAGAGAAAAGAGAAAATTCGAGCAGCCATAAAGCCGCCATAATATAAAATATTTGATATTGACATTAACTTCATAATACACCCACAACAATTAAAGTAATACGGTAGCTATTCATACACATCCTTATTGCACCACCCGGGTGTCATTAAGATTGTGAATAAGTGTCCTATTTGATAGTTCGATCGACTATCTATTGAATACCATCCACTGTAGTCAAATCATATGATTTAATTCTTTGCGCAAAGATGAGGCTCAACGTTATCAAAGTTTCATTAAGAAATATAACTGCCTATGTACAATCTGATTAGTAGATGAAGAACATACTAGTAGTTGACGACGATCCCAATATTACCTTCACATTCAAGAAAATACTTGAAAAAGAAGGATACCACGTTGATACTTTTACTGATCCCACCAAAGCTGCCGCAAGTTTCACACCTAGATCGTATATCGTAGCTTTGATTGACATAAGAATGCCGGATATGAACGGTTTTGAGCTGTATCGCCATATCCGAAAGCAAGATGGTGAAGTGAAAGTATGTTTCGTAACTGCGTATGAAATATCGAAAGAAGAAGAGGGCAGCCCTACTGTCGATGGATCCGTTTCTTTCCTAAAAAAGCCAATCGGAATGGAGGAGTTGACCGAAAAAGTATTCAGTATGGTATCAGCATAAGATACTTGCGTTTAATTTATCTCCGATTATTTTATTACGTTCCTTTCTTACTTCCCAGGTTGTTCCTATCGGAACTCATTATTACTGAGCGCTTCTTATTGTTCTAATTTTTGAAGAGTATTCAATGAAATGAACGAATCATGAACTTGGAGACAAATCAACTACGAAAGAGAGTGTATTGTCTGAAATATCCATTTGCATTTTTTCTAGGTCAAATTCCTTAAACAAATTTTGGTAGAGTGAGGCCAAACATAGAGACATTTTTCGACCCATATCGTGTTGAATCACGTACGAGTGAACTGTATCTGTAGTTTCGTGCCTGAAGGGAAATCCAGAAATTCTTATCCAACTTTCAATTACGCTCAAGGAAGAATCTATATTGAATTCGCTTCTAAGCAACAGAACATAGTCTTTTGTTTCCTTACTGGCCAATTCTCTTGATATGGCAGTAACTTCAACTTCTGAAAGCTTGTCCATTAATTTTGTCAATAATCCTCTCCGAACTACAATAAAGCCTGCCTTGGCTGCGTTAGAGTGCCAATCGGAGTGTTGTTTCATTATCTGACTTACTAGGGTATTTATGCTGACTTCTTTTTGACTTGCCTCAGTGCGCAAACCATTCAAGACTCTGGTGTCGAGCCTAAACGTAATACTTTCGGTATTTCGCTTGGGCTTGGACTTTGTGCGCACTTCTATATCCGACATAAACCCCTACTTGCCAATATATATTCTCAAATATATTTTTTAAGTGCATTGTCACTAAATTATTGCATTGCACTACAACACAAGAGAGTGAGTTCGAAGATGATCTAGACTCTCATGAGTTTTACAATTACGAATTTCTAACAAAGAATATTGGTTTATTCTGAGATACCAAATCAGGTAAAAACAGTATAATTCTGCTTAACTATGGGAATTACTGGGTAGTGGTATCGGGGAAATTTTACTTATATGCTGAATTATGAACCATTTTTTATCTTCTTATATGAACCACCCGATCAATCAACCAAATGTAGCATATTCAGCTAACTTAAGCTCAAATCTCATTCATTCACTATTTAGCAGAAAAGAAATTTACCGGGGAGGCACTGGTCGATTCGCTGGAGAAAATGGTATTGACAGCATCACCGGCGACCTTGACGAAGATGAAATTTCTGGTGGATCTGGAGCAATATTATGTCAGCTCTTCAGGAAAATCACAACACTACATCTAGCAGTTTTGGGCCACTCTAAATAACCAATGGTGTAACAGCTAACTTACCATGCAAATTAGGTGATGACATGGTATACGTCACGCCTATGAAGTAAACTGTGATTGCGAAGTTATCTTCGTCCGGTCATAGACGGTAGCCAGCCGCTGACCACAAGACCACGGGCCTTGTCTTCTAATTGCTCTGTCAAATCAAGCTATGAATAATATCTTAATTACATTGCAATAATATAACGTCATTATGCAAATTCAATTGCATCTTTACCACAAGTTCTTATATATTGGAATTCTGTTAACAAATATCGCTGGGGTCTCTAGACTGATGATTAATATATGTTGAAATATGGAGCACGCAGGATTACCCAATTCATCAGCCAGTATAGATTTCCCACACTTTCGCCTGCAATAGTGCCGGTAATACTGACTGTCTTAGCATTTTCTTTATTTTTGTCAAGCTTGTCAGCTCAAGACATATCTGCTCAAAATGTATCAGCTCAAAATATATCCGCTAACAATAATAATGAAAATCAAGTAGAACATGATAATAATAATACTAAAATGAATAAACTTGTTTCTTCTAATTCAATAAATAGTAATCTTACTAACACAACTATTACCAGTAATCATGATAGTCTCAAGCGTCAAGGCCCACTAGCGAAAGATAAATTTGGTATCGATATGTTGTATCCGTCCAAACCCGGAGGAGAAGAATGGTTCATGAATATGGCAGATCCTGTATCTGACATGCGATTTAATCCACAAGACAAAATAACAAGGAACTCTGACGGCTCATGGAAAATTAAGTCCGATCAAGTCAGAATGTACGTTTCTAATTCTAATGGTTACAGTCCCAATCAGATAACTTCGGATAGTGGCCAGAGCCGAGTGGCAGCACGAGGATTTATGGGATCACCCAAGGACTGGAGAGACATAGAGATTACTGGTTATGTAAAGCTTAACAAATTTTCTGAAAATGATAATTTTGTATGGTATACAAGGGGTGGAAAACACACCGATTCGGACCCCTGCCAAGGATCCAGCTACAAGGGCAACCTATTCTATCATGGAGAAACACAATTCGCCAAAGAGCAGTGGCACGTGAGTTACGCAAAATCTCCTACAATAGTAGCGACAAATCCTTTGGATGGTAAATGGATTGGATTCAAGTTTGCGATGTATAATTTTGTAACCAGCGACGGTAAGAGCGGAGTAAAGCTTGAAAATTGGATTGACTCTGACGCTGATGGAAAAAACTGGGAAAAGGTATATGAAGGAGCAGACGCAGGCAAATGGGGGCGGACTGGAGCAGATTGTGAGGTAAAAGCCGATCAAATAATATGGTGGGGTGGGCCTCTGGCCACCTTCAGATGGGATTTTGCCCCAGATGTTGATTTTAGAGACCTCAGCGTACGAGAAATTGTTGGACAAAACGGTATTTTGCAGGGTGTGAGCTATTTTACCGGTACTAGTACTTCTTCAAACGTACCTGACTTTGGCAATACCCTGAGGTCTGAGGACGGACAGTCCAATCCCAACAATCCCCTTCCCTTAGAAGCAATCAGAAGGCAGGCAGTAGTAGGAGACGGCGGCACTAGCAATTCAATTAATGAGAATTCCTCAAATGATAATGGCGGGGGGGCTGTTTCTCCCAGCAATGGTCGTCCTATCGGTGGCGAGATTTCGCATGAAACGCGCGTCGTCTCAGGCAATATGGTATTTGTTACTTGGGTTCAAGGCGACGAGGATAATACCGATATCTATCTAAAAATCAGTCAAGACAGTGGAGTAACATATGGCAGCCCAATTAATCTTAGTAACAATCCAGCATCTCTTTCTTATAGTCAACAAGTCGTAGCCACTGACAATAATAATGTTTATATCGTTTGGGAAGATGACGATGGAAATTCTGAGAATTCTGACATATTCTTTATCAGTAGTTCAGATGGAGGAAAATCATTTTCAGGCAAGGTGAACTTGAGTAATGACCCTTCAGGTTCAGGCAATCCTGTACTCTCTGTTTCAGGTAACAACGTATATGTGGCATGGAGTGGAATCTCACCGGATAGTACTGACATATTGATGGCCCACAGTACTAATGGTGGAGAAACCTTCAGCACGCCGATAAACCTTAGTAACGATCCGGAGCTATCGTACAATCCAAAACTCTATTTGAATGGGTCAAATCTGCATGTTGAATGGACAGATCAGGATGATAATGGCGCGGTTAATACTAAAAAAATCACTCTGCCAAATGTCATAGACGCAACCACCAACCAAAATAATGACAATTTCATATCATCCCTGAACAATACTGATTTCGATTCTGCTGAACAGAATTCTACGAGCTTGATTACCACAGGGCAGGACAACAGCAATAATACAAATTCAGATACGATACCAGATTCTGAAATGGTGAATCAAACATTTACATCGCCTCTAACAACTGAACCTACTAAATCAAATTCAACTATACCTAACTCCAATTCCAACTCTAGCTCCGACTTGCCCCCCTCTCCTACACTGAATCATGAATCGGAATTGCATAACAAAGCAGCGATTGTACATAACAATAGCACTGAGGTTCATATGGAGGCCAGTAACCCTGAGCCGTACAAAGTGGCAGTTAATGACAAATCCACTTTGGCAAATGTCGACTCTGACGAGTTTAAAACAATAATAGCAGCCGCAGAAGAAGCACTAAAAGTCAAGGAAAGTCAGAATACGGCAAAGCAAGCAGATAATAGCATAGGGATCACGACTGATTTTGAACCTTATGTTATGCAACAAGTTGGCAAGGAGTCTGCTAATAAGGAGCCGCAACTACAAAAGCAGCTACGACAAGAGCAATGGCAGCCTGAAGCTAGTTCCAATGGCAGTATAGAAGCTGGTAAAGATGAACAGAATGCAGCCTCTGGTGGTGGCTTGGTAATACAAGTAGAGCCTAATCCTCTAGAGGGATCCACTGGAAAATCCTCGCCAGACTCTACATTGCAGGAGCTGGAGCAGCAATACCACCAACAGAGTGACAAACAGCAAAGCCAATCACAAAGTCAAGTAGAACAAGGAGAAAAACAGAACCCCACAGAAGTTATAACCTCCAAAACAGAAAAACATGATCCACAGGGGGAGATTATTACATACCCTTCTCATCAATCTCCATCTGAAATTAAAAAACCTGTAAATGAAAATGAAAATGAAAATGAAA
>DATBFR010000076.1:0-14739 GCA_036558405.1 Nitrososphaeraceae archaeon
AGATTGAATTTTCAAATGTAAATGGGAAACAGAAAATCCTTTGCGCTTTAGTTGTAGAGGAATTCATGATTATGTCATTCACACATGTAGATCACTGATTTATGAGAAGTGATGATTTTTCACTGTACTACAATTATGAGAATTGGAAGATAAGATATTAAGTGGGGTAGATTTCAGGAACAATGTCCATATACATAAATGGGATTCATTACTCATGAGATTCTATAGTCTGATTGTAAGGATTTCAGGTCTCAGTAGAAACGCAGCAACTCTATAAATCTACTAACAATATATTATCTTCTGTCAAATTGAAAAACAAATTATTAGCTATTTCAACAGTCTTACTGATTTTGTCATTATCTATCACTTTTAATAATTCTGTTAGCGCAAAAGAGACATCAGATCTGGTTAATCCTTTTATCGCCGATAAGGACTCGTGTGGAGACAATAAAGACAATGATGGGGATGGATATACGGATGACAATTGCGGAACTATGTCTCTTAACGTAAAGTATAATATGTCAGGTGCAGTAACTAATATGACATCTATTTGCCATGAAGATTGTCATGTTGATTCTGAAGAAGACTTGGAGTAGATCTTGTATTCTCAGAACGAGAGAAAGTCAGTAAAGTCTTTATTTTATTATTGAGCGACACCTAACATGATCATATGGTAATAAAAAACCAATGGATAATTATTTTCGTAGCTCTCGTATCAGCACCACTGTTCTTACAAGGTTCCAATACATTTGCATGGCAGTTTGCTGCTGTGGGAGATATTGAATGTAACGACACTGGAAAGGAAATAGCAGATAAAATGATTGCTATCCAAGGAGATTTCTACATCTTAATTGGCGATATCGGGTACGGAGAAATGCAATGTGTATTTGATTACTTCCAAGGAGTCAAAGTTTTTGGAGTCTGTGGAAATCATGATGAGTGTGCAGAACTTGAGAAGTTATTTGGACATCCTAACACGTTTGGATTTATTCATGAGAACGTGGCATTTCAATTGGTAAATACTGAAACTTCTATTTCGTCACAAATGGATTCCATTGAAAATAACTTCAAGGAGTGGCAAGATAACCCAAATATTGAGAATATAGTTGTAGTTCAGCACAAACCAGCTGTTACAAATCCAACTGCTCACCATCCTGAGAGTGAGATTGAGGGGTTCAGAGACCTCTATGTAGACTTGAAAAACAATTACCCCAAATTTACATTGCTGTTACAAGGACATAATCATGGATATCAGGTTTGTAAGCCAGACAGTCCTAACATAACTGTAGTCACAGATGGGACTGGCGGTCGCGATCCTTATCCTTGGGGATCATCCACCGACGATAATTGCAATGTGAATTTGAGCGGTGCAAAATATAACGGATTCTCAATATTTGATGTTGTGGGCAACGAGATAACTAGCAAACATGTGAATCTCAATGGTGTAGAATAAATGTCAATCAGTTCTCCTTGTTATTGGTTTAAGCAAAGTACAAAATCCATACTACATTGAAGGTTTGGTGGAATATGCAGTGTTAGGAAGAAATTGAAAATCAGAAATCATAGCTTTATCAAGATCAAACGCAAAATTCTGCCAGCGGCAGAAATTCGGAATGAATCGAATGTTCGAGTTCGAGGATGAAATTTTGATTTAATACCAACTAGAAGAGGAGGAGAATAGATGAAGATCAGTATGAATGTATTTCGTTCTTATGCACCTTTAATTTGGGATATGTTGAAAAGGTTACACCGCATTTGTCACATTTCCACTTCGTCACTCTGTATTGCTCAAAGGTATCGTAAACGTTGCCTTCCGTATCAATGTATGAATTCGATCTAGGATTCCAGGCTATACTCCGCAAGTTAACTTTCTTCCTTAGTCCAGTATGCTTCTCCATGTCTCTTCACGATTGCCAGATACCAAATAGGATGTGTCTATAGTACGATCCTCATATTTGTAGGACAAAATGCGTACTCATTATTTATAAGTCTGTTATCATATTTAGCCAATTTGAAACTAAGTTATAGTCGAACATGAAATTAATAATTTGTCTATAGGCCATATTAGCAGCATTACATACTCACCAATTAAATATTTGAGATCATAATCACGGGCATGACTGATAAGAATAGCTACTTGTGAATCTTGAGAGTTAAAGTTTTGATCACCTCAAAAAAATGTCAAGTGTGATGGCTGTTGCTACTGCAACTGCAACTATCCCTATTTGAGTCTAAGAAATATTGTTCAGATGTCAGTGACTCTATTACGATATCTGGAGTTAGCTTGTGGCAGCTTTCACAATTCATCTTATCAACCCAAGTTTCAACTTGTTATAGGTACTAAATATTGGAACTATTGTCGAGAAAAAATAGAATACAATAATCTACTCAAACCATCTAAACAACTGGACTATACTATTTCATCGATAAATTCAGATCTAGATTTTTACCATAAGTCTGTATTCTTGTTTTTTGCGGAGATATTATTCAAACCTTAATTATACTTTATTCAATAAATATAACTCTACGTTGATCTTTGATTCTACCAAGTTTATCAGCCTTTTCATGAGCTTGATGATAATTAGTGGATTGAATGTCATGTTTGTTGCTTCAACTTTTGAAGCCATATTTGCTGATGAAAAGAAGAATGACGATAATAACTGTAATGAAATTAAAATGATTCAGAAATCATCTCCTAATGTAGGGTGTGAAGTAGACACGGAGAGTAAAGATCATAATGAGAAGAATATTGCTGGACTTCCTATCGTTATTATTGAACCAACTTCTGGATCGGCTGGTACTTCAGTAAATATTACAGGTCTTAATTTTAGTAAGCATTCTCAAGTCAACATACTTTTCGACGGTGATATTGTGTCGACAACACCTAAATTTGTAGAACCTAACGATAATGGAGTATTTTCTGCATTCTTTACTGTACCTGATACTGTTATAGGAGCATACGATGTTGCTGCTGCGGATAAATATGATGCAGATATTGCTGCTGGAGAATCATTTACAGTCACACCGTCTGAGACTATCACTGGCCAGCAATCAAGTGCTGAGGCAGCCACGGAGCCACCTAATACCAGTACACTGCCATTCTAATTTAATATGACTAATTAGATGCTGTTACCGTGTTTACCCGAAACTTCTTCGCCTATAGGTAACACAACATATTTCACACTTAACTATAGAGTGTTTATGCCAAAATGATAGTAAATTCATTAGTTTAGATGCATTAACGTTGGCATGGGGAAAAAGAATCGCCCCAATTCACTTTCCAAATTGGTAGTCAAATATTGCAGGTTGATGGTGGCTTCGAGGGGAGTGGTTAAACAACTCGCTCTTTTTGAAGCTAAAATCGGTATTCTGTCATCATTCACTACTAGACAGCTCTATTATCTATATCGTTCCTTAATGGGGTAAGCATAATCTGAGAAATTTCTTGTTTTGCTATGAACTCGTTAGCAATAGGTATTATTTATGGGAATATAAATTTGATAATTACTAGGATATTGAATCAATAAGCCTAGTACAAAGCAAGGTTGGTGGGGGTAAATTGTTCTCACAACCTCACAACCTCACCAAGCATTAAACCTAAAAATATTATTTTTTATTATATTGGAAAATTTCAGTCCTAAATTTCCTTGTCAAGATTATGTTTTTCCCTACCTTTGTCCAAATATTGTTTACACAGCCCAAAATCCCATCTTGTAAACACGATAGTTTTCTGCTCATGACGCGAGCTACATACACTCTTTGATTCGTCTTATTTCATGGAAAAGTAAACCGTTACCTGAAATCAGAGGAGCAAATTTCGTTATCAAGTTTGCTCACCTATCAGATCTGGATGCTAATAGGATGCATATTTAATTAATTATTACATGAATCATTGTCAGCTATATAGTCGACTTCATACCTACCTCTGGTTGGTATTCTAAAGAAGAATACTATATTTGTTCCTATTCAGGGAGCTTAATTAATACTTCATCCATTGACGAAGAATATCAATGATTGTAGTGATATCCTATAGGTGAAATGCTATCTATACATCTATAGAGAATTCTGCGACCATGCTTAATGCCTCATTCTTATATTACGTTACCTTGTGAGTAAAACTGATAAGATTTAGTATTGTGATTTTAATGTGCACGTCATTGATATCCACGTGTGTTGTAGTATCTAATCAAGAACAATTAGGTATTCTTAATTTGGCAGCCGCGGACTCTTCTGGTTCTAATTTTAATTTTGTTTCCGCAGGTGACTTTGGTTGTGGGGAGAATGCAAAGAATACATTTAATATGATGACAAAGATGGAACCCGAATTATACATTACATTAGGTGATTATTCCTATCAACCTGAACTAGACTGCTGGTACGATATTTTTAAATCAGCAGGCTCTGCTTTGAAGGTAGTAGTAGGCAATCATGATACGATGGGTTCTGTAATGAGAACACTGATGAACAAGTTCAATTTACAACAACCCTATTATTCATTTGACTATCAGAATGGTCATTTCCTAGCTTTATCAAGTGAACTTGATTCAGGAGATAAAGGGCAATACCAATTTGCGATTTCGGATCTTGCCAAAAGTAGTTCAAATCCAATAACTGATTGGATTATTGTCTTTTTTCACGTCCCGTTTTATTCTGGCAGCGGAGTAGACAATAATGATATGAGAGATTTGTATCATCCTTTGTTTCAAAAATACAAAGTTGACCTTGTGTTAACTGGCCACGCTCACAATTATGAACGATCTTATCCATTGAATTACAACGACGACAGTCCAGCAAGACCTCTAATAATGGATCATGAACACTCTAAATATGGTAATCAGACTGGCACAGTTTTCACAATTGTCGGAACAGGCGGTGAAGATATACAAGGGGTAGACGCAAAACCCTATTTGGCTAGCATATATGAGGGGTATGGATGTCTTAATGTTCAAATAAATGGCAGGATATTGAGTGCTGAATTCTACTCGGATCAGGGTAAAACTATCGACAGATTTACGATTGTAAAAAATAAAAATAATCCTGATGGTTTCAATTCAATGGACAACTTACAGCAAGTTGGATATGATAATCCACTGCAATGACAATAATTATGGCAAATAGTGACTCTCCATGTATAGCCTGAGGGCTGGAATCACGAGCTAAGGCAGCTCAACCTCTTTCAATTAGTTGATATTAATATGTAATCGAATTATGCGGGAAATAGGGTCTCTATTGGACGATAAGTTAGGTTACCGTTGCCCAAATCAGAAAGTCGTATCTGGTGAAATTGGGGAGTTGTCAGGACTCCTATTAACATATATTCAACAAAGAATAAGAAGCTGCTACAATCAAGACTGGAGGTAGCTAGGATAATGTCATATTCATACTGCCTCCTGCGCTATGATTTTAACAATATTAGATAAGGTAACAACCTGATAAAAAGTTTCTTGAGAAATTTTGGATAAAAGTTTCCCCTACAAAATTTAAAGTAGTTACTTCGGTTTCTCCAATTACAAACATAGTCAGAAATATTGGTGGAGATGAAATAGAACTAGTTGGCATAATTCCAGAAGGCTCTGATTCTCACACATTTGAATTAATTCCATCTGATGTAGTGAAAATGAATGATGCAGATCTGGTGATTATAGATGGACTAAATCTTGAAGGCGGCATGGAAGTTGCAAATCAAGCGAAGAATAGCAATCCCCCAGATACAGGTACTTAAACTTGGAGATAATACTATTACTAAAGATCAATGGATGTTCGACTTTAGCTTTCCAAAGGAAAAAGGTGACCCCAATCCACACCTATTGTTGAATGTTCAATATGCAATGAAGTTTGCAAATTTAACTAGAGACAAGCTAATTGAAATGGACCAACCAAATGCTGAATATTACAAAGCAAATGCAGATAGATATATTGCTCTCCTAAAAATCTAGACAATGGAATCATGCAAGCAGTACAAACAGTGCCCTCACAAAATAGAAAATTACTAACATATCATGACTCACGGGCTTGCTTTGCTCCCAGATATGGAATGACCGTAATAGGTGCTGTACAACATCAGACTTTGGAGAACCCAATCCGCAAGATATTGCAAAACTTTTAGACCAAATACGTTCAGAGAAAGTTCCAGCGATTTTTGCGTCAGAGGTGTATCCAAGCAAGGTGGTTGACCAAATCGGAAGGAAAGCAAACGTGTCCTTTGTACAGACAATTAGCGATGACGCACTACCAGGGCAGCCTAGCGATCCAAATCACACTTATGTTGGAATGACTCTCGATAATATGAAAAATATGCTGATACCACTCGGTGGGAATATAGATGCATTAAAGGGAATTAATCCTGGGAATATGTATGCAATAAATAAGTAGGTATTTGAACAGAAACATTTCAATTCAGAGCTCGTCAAAGGTATTAATAATTAATAATTAGTCTTCTAAGCCGAACCATTCATATTTATCAAATCTAACTTCAGGGATCCAAATGAACTAGGGTTATGCACCGAGCAATTCCCTAATTCACTAATGACTAAGCCCAATATGCAGCTAATTTGGACACAGATAAAGTTGGGGGGTGGGATTATTATTGCTTCTGGTACATTCGACGAATGTACTATCATCGAAAATTCGTTTAATTATTAGAATATTTGGAAAAACGGAAGTTCTTTTACCTGATATTTTTTGTTTTTATCATTACTAACGTATTTGATTTGTTTTCTATGTTGGTATATCGTACGCTGTAGTATTCCATCGGAATACTCCTAATTCTATGAGTAACGCTGATGTTCTAGCTAGTATTGGATATACTCCTGACGGTAACTCTCCTATTTTTTGGTGTCTAATCCTGATAGTGAGGAAACGGAAGGCTCTACCGTTATCAAGATTGATATTTTGTAGATTGCCATATAGTTAAGTGCTCAGATACGGTCGAGCTTGTTCAAGCAAGTTGAAAAAATGGAGACTTGTCTAATCATGCAACAAATGAAATAATGTTGACACATTTAGGCAGGTATACGGAAGGGAACCTATACTGTCGTAGTATGATAGAAAGTGTAAAATCCCGTCCAAGCAAATCATTGAATATGTATCTCGCTAGGATTGTCACTGATGAAGGGGTGGCCTAAGGAGCATAATGTCACCAGCTCGAATAAATTAGTATCAGCATAGATAGAGAGTCATATTCTTGTTCGATTATTGTACCAATGAATTTAAATTTGGAGAATTAACAGATATATTGTGCAGCTTTTCGACAGAAATCAGGCTTCACCAAACAGTAAGGTCAAATTATTTGGTTTAATTTGTCTTTTGGTCGTAGCCATGACCATCCCAATTACTTTCCCTCATTTTACACATCCCTCTATGATTTATCATATAATACTTCATATTGCAAGTTTGGCTATTGCGATATTCCTTTCTTTAGTGGCAGTAATTGCATATACCAGAAAAGGTAGGGCCAGGCTGCTCTTCATGGCTCTAGGATTTGTGACATTAGCTATATTAGAGGTACTTATGTTATTGTCTTCGACCGGCAATTTGCAAGAGCCAATGATTCCTGCTGTCAACGTAGAGTTACCTCATGTAGTTCTATTAGTTATGATAACCTTGTTCGGAATCGGAGTACTTAAGGTGGACTAAAGCTGGAATTACTCTCCAAGTCTGAAATTTTAGATTCGACTATACCTTCCGATACGTATAGGAATTTTGGCCAACTAGATCAGAATTTGCTGGATAATATTGACAAAAACCCTGGCATAAGATATAGGCAACTTTTGCGACTCACTGGTTCATCTAATGGAGTCTTATCTTATCACTTGGCAGAACTAGAAAGATCAAGATTCATCAAGGTTGATCGGAAAAGAGGAGTAACTAGATACTATCCCTTTCATATTTCCGCAGAAATTTCCAAAATTATTGGCTATGTCAGAAACTCGGTGTCAAAACAGATTATTTCAATTCTGTTGCGAAAGAATGGTTGTACCCTAGGTGAAATTGCAGCGATTACGAAAAAGGCACCCAGCACTGTATCATGGCACTTGCAGAGAATGATTAAAGCCGAAATTGTAAGGAAAGTGTCTGTAGGTTGCAAATTCAGCACTTATCGTGTATTAGATGGAAAACTAGTAGAAAAAGTGCTGTCAAGTTATCTCGGAAGCCCCGTTGATAGAGCCGTTAATGACTACTCGGACTTGATCGATGAATTAGCTTTATAATAGTCTTTACTTTTCTATGCTAAGTTGAGAGAGTAATCCCAGCAGCTTTAGAGTAGAACTTGGAGTTGATTTTAGCTCATGTTCATCATCATCGCATGATCCTGCATTGAATTACCCATGGAGTTATTCATGTTATTCATTGACCCACTCATGTCTCCCATGGCCCCATTTATCGGCCGAGCTAGCTGCAAGTTAAAAGCTGACTGAAGGTTGGTTAGAATATCTCCATGCACTACCCCCATAACTCTTGCAGAAGACTCTTTATTCTGCAAAGAATTTTTAAGTTGTTCAAGCCCCCCAGATATTTTATTTATTGCGTCAGTAACATTTGACTTACCTTTTAATTCATTATTGAATCTATCAATGGCAATACCTGTAAGAGATACTGCGCGCTGGTAAGCATTCACGTTTTTTATAGCGTCTTCCGAGACATTTGCCGTGGAGTTACTGCTTCCATTCATATTCATATTCATATTACTCATATTCATATTACTCATATTCATATTAGTCATATTCATTGGAGTTGTACTCTGATTGAAAGCGTCATTGTATTCGGTCAATACCTTGTTGATGTCCTCAGCAAAGGCTATGGCTTGAATTGTAGAATTTTTCAATTGCTCGCGCTCTACTCTGACGGTCAAGGCTCCTCCCAATAGATCGTCCAGCATACTTAGGTTTTTCTTCAAGTCTAGTAAAGTGGTGTTTCCAATAGAATTAAGTAACTGTGGTAATTCTCTCCCAATCCTTTGATTTCGTTCATTTAACTCCTTCAATACACTTTGGGTAAGAAGAGCTCTCGCAAATTGTGCTTGATCTTTAATTGAGGTGTGGTTTGACATTTCTTGTTGACTAATCGATCCTAATGCCGCCTTAATTTGGTCAACTAGAGAGATGAATTTTGCACTTTCATCCGATGTGAAAGTATGAGCAATGACTGAACTTAAGGAAGAAGAGAATATCAAGAAAATAATACCCAATGTTGCTATCCCTATACAAATTCTATTCTGTACACCGGTTACCATAATGTTGATTCTATAAATAGTCTATAATACCTTTATGAATTCTGAAAAGTGATAAGATAGTAGTATATTTATTTGCCCTAGAAGAGAAAAGTTTACCATTGTACTTTAACCGATTCGAGTCGTGTACCAGAAATTATTTATGTCAGACCCTGCTCTCTGAGTCATGAAACAAGTTAAGATCGCACAAAGACTATTGTTAGCAGGCACATTGCTGTCGACGCTGTTTGTACTGAATGGGTTGAACGTCGCATCTGCTCAGAGTGAAACTGGGGCTGAACATACTGAAGGAACCCCCACTGTTGTACGTGACTCGGCTACTGTGTTGCTGGGTGGAAGAACATTACCTGGCAATGACTTTATCCATCTATATGACACAACGCCATATATCATAATGAATGGTCACGTAGCTGCAAAGTTACCATGCAACGAAGATTCAGAAAGCCCACTAAAAGTACTGATTGGCTCTGCACCGAATCTTACTGCAGCGGATTTCGAAGTAATAAGCCAGCTCTCTAATCCAGGAGAGGTATGTCTATACCATGTAGATCTAGAATCTATGCACGGAGGTAATGCGTCTGACATAATCACTGATATTGCATTACAGAATCCTACAGAAGATGCAGTTGAATTTGGACCGACGGATACTGTAGTAATTGGCGTAAATGAAATAATGAAAGGAGCTCATGAGGGTCATGAAGGTGAGGAAGAGGCCGCTTCTGGCGATTCAGCAGCAGCCGCGGCAGCTGGGACAAATACAACTGAAACAGAATAAGACACCATACAATCAACCTTCTTATTACACATCTTTCTTTTTTTACTCTTAGATTCATGATACAATTCAGGTTGCAAGAATATATCCTATTGATAGTCTACCTTTGTGCATGCTGCTCTGTTACAGGAGTACCAATTACAAATTACGCCTATGCACATTTTTATGGGGCAACTAAAAATATCAATGGTTATCAAATTATCTTTTCCCCGTATCCTACAGTACCACTTGCGAGAGATAATTCAACTTTAATTAACCTAAGTCTTCTTGATGAGAACAATAAGAATGTAAATAATATTTCTGCTTCGCTTGTCATTAAAGAGAAGGACTCAGGTCAAATAGTAAAGAGCTTTCCTTTGAAACCTTATGAATTCAGTGATATTACTATTCCCTTTACTTTTCCAAAAGAGGGCGACTATATAGTAACGGTAGAATTTAAGATAAATGGAGATCCTGTTTATGGGAAAAAACCACTTAAAGCTGATTTTGACCTGCCAGCTGCTAACCCAAATCAATTGATACCCCTTGATGAGCTAATAATTTACTATGTTATTCCGGCTTCGATAGCCATAGCAGGAGTAACCATTTACTTGAGGAGAAAGGGCAAGATTTAGTTTCTTGACTATCCAGACTGGAAATAATTAAATCCGGAAATTGAACTCTGAATTCCTCGTGAAAAGAATTTTTATTCTAGTAACAATACTAGCCACCTCGTTCCTTTTTTCCCTCAATGCAGCTAATGCTCACAATTTTTACAAGAATGACGCATCCATCTTTTTTACATTGATCAAACAATTTCAGGGAGAGAGTGAACTAACTAGAAGTAATTTCCCTCAAAACACTTCACTGGCTTTGGAGCATGCAGAAAATGCTGCCGGATTCCTAAGAAAAATTATTAATTTTAAGGAAGACAATTTGGATGACAAGGACTTTGCTGACACTTACAACTTGATTTCTAACAACCTGAACAGTACTACAAATGCTCTTATCGCCACAAATTTGGGTGACGAAATCATGAAACAGTATGGCGTGGCAATCGGGCTTAATTCCAGTGCTGCATCAAAATTAACTAATATGAGTATGAGTACTAGCAGATCTTCAGATGACAACCAGTCAGGTATGGCAATGTCCAAGTCTATGGTAAATACTAGTAATACCTCGAGTAATAAGATAGTAAATCCGGGTAATTACCAAACAGCAATAATGCTTGCAGATTCCTTGAAAGCGACTTACTCAAATGATCTTCGGAATGCAAAATTGCCAAACTCAACGGGACTAATGAGCCTGCCAATGCAATTGCGGCTTTCTTCAGTAAACGATTTAGGGAATGGTATCGATAATCTTATTTCTGCACTTAAGAGAAAAGCTGTATTGGATGAAGTAACAAGTATAGTTCATGGACAAATACATCCTAATGCATTTATGGCGTTTGATCTGAGGTTAAAAAGTGATTGAATCAATTATTTATGAACGATGGAATCGAAGAGAAATCTCTCCTGTTTTTTAGATAGTTACTAGTGTTCAAAATCTTTGGTACATGATAGTATTATCTGCTTTACTAATAATATCACTCTTACGGTCTAATATTTGCACTTGTCATGTACTTACAAGGGAATCAGTCGTATTCCAGTTTTATTAATTTCCATAGTTTTAAAGTAATCCTGTCCATTATAGATTCAATTATCAAATTTGCGTACTATGAAATTTCATATCAGTAGTCTACATATTCACTGGAGTTAATTACAATGCAGCTGAGGCTGCTCATCTGGATTGTGATCTTTGGCAGATCTGAATAAAAAATCCCATACAGAATAATTTGTAATTCGATGCGTGTACCAATCACCTTATTACATCGACTTACTATTCGGAATATTACTATGAAACAAAGATCACTGGTAGAAGCAATAACGTTAGCTGCTGTATTAGTAACATCATCAGTACTAGTTAACCAAAGTGCGTTTGGTCACGAAGAAAGATTATACACAATTGGAGATAAGGATTATTGGATTACTGTAGGTTCTATGAATGAACCAGCCTTTGTAGATGACAAGTCTGGCGCTGAAGCGTTCATTGTTTTGGCCGACCCAGCAGACCCGCTCAATTCAGACTCTAATGGTACAAAGAACGTTGAAGGATTAGAAAAAGACTTAAAATTTGAAATAACTGCGGGAGATAAGAAGAAGGAGATACAAGTTGAACCTGCATGGCAGGATCCAGGTCATTATGAAGCGACATTCTTTCCTACTATTGAAACTTCGTACAATTACACATTGCTTGGCACCATCAATAATGTGAGCATATCATTTCCCTTTCAGTGTATTCCTGGCGGCGTAGAAGGAGAAGAGTCACAAGATAATTCAACGAAGCAAATCTCAGAAGGCGTTACACTTAAGGCACAACGCGGGGGATTTGGATGCCCCGCATCAAGAGCTGACGCTGGGTTTCCTGAGCCATATGTTTCAGACAATGAACTGGTCAATATGATAAAGGAACTTCGTGGAAATTCAACTAGTAAGTAAGTCACGGTACAAAAGTCAAAACTGAATTGGAAAATGTGAAAGCGAGCGCTTTCCTTTTTTTTGCTCTAGTTCTGCTTGTAATTACTTATTTTTTGGGAACCTTTGGGTCGGGAAATGGGCATTCGGTCCCCGATACTTATTCATTAGGTCCTAACAGCTTACTGCAAAACACAAAAGAATTTCCTTCAAATATTACAATTATTTTTTCCGAAAGACCCGATCCTAAAGTAAGTTACATTCACGTCACAGATTCGGCTGGTAACAGAATAGATGACGGAACGTTAAGGATAACTGGTGTGAATGAAAGACAGGCCACAGTATTAGTAGATAAAGACAAGGTTGCTAATGGAGTATATTCAATTTCGTGGCTAACTCTCTCCATGGATGATGGCCACATAGCGAAGGGGACTTATGTTGTCGGAGTAGGTCCCATGTCGGGTTTAACTCAGACACCAAGCAATAATGTTGAGCATGAGGAGAGATTGACTCCTATCGTGGGAGCAATAAAAACGCCCATAATAATAGCTCAAGTCTGCATACTTGGTCTTGTAATATCGCATTTCATTATCTGGCGGGGCATTCCCGTACTAGAGTTACGCTCTACCATATACGATCAAATAAGGATTAGATTTCAAAAAGTTATCGTGTTCTCTGCCATTGCGATCATTGTAGCATCAACATTATTGATCGTAGTTCAAGCATTTGATATTACCGAAAAAGGAACTGATTATTTTGAAAACTTGAGCTCATTGATATACGAAACATCAAGCGGCTCAGTTTGGATTGTAAGGATTGTCAGTTCTGCTGCTATATTGTTGGCGTTTGGCATGTATTCTAGGGTGACCATACCCATCTCTAAAGTTAAAGAACCAGGAGCTCTCCTATATCGAAAGAAAATGACTTTGTTTGCCATCATTTTGCTTGCTTCAAGTATAGGCATAGCCACAAACAGTCTGGTAAGTCATAGCGCCTCTGTCGAATCAGCCGCACAGGTAGCAATCACTTCTGATTTCCTTCATTTTTGTGTAGTCTCAATATGGGTCGGAGGGCTTGTATATCTTTCATTTGTGTTTTTTCCCAACCTCATGCATATTAGTTCAGCATTATCAGGTAGAGTACGGCAAATTGTTGAGGGGAATGAATCCAATTCTATAATCCTTCTCACTTTGTCTAGATTCTCAACAGCTGCGTCAATCTCTTTGGGAATCATAGGTATTACCGGTCTTTATCTAGCCTGGATTCACATAAATTCAGTTGGAGATCTACTCTATTCTGATTATGGTAAAGTGCTAATAATAAAGCTCTCCATTGCTCTGCCAGTTTTGTTATTGGGAGCCTATCACCAGTTTTGGATTCGAAGAATATTCAACAAGCTCATTCCATTTAGTACAGCTAGACAGAAACAAGATACAATTAATCCTAGCAGCAATACAATAACAACTGACAAAGCAGTATTGTCGATTAGAACGACAATAAGGGTTGAAGCAATTTTAGCTTTATGTATTCTTTGTGCGGCCGCATTTCTTACAGTAACACCCCTACCTGCTTATCAGGATAATACAAATTATATCAATAATAATAACACTCCTGACTCTCAAATTCCCTCTAATTCTACCAACCAAAAAAGTTTTGTGCAAGAGATGAGTAATCAGGGCGTTCCCCTGACGCTTCAGATAAGTCCATTTCAGGTTGGTTTTAACAATTTTACAGTTACCATACCTGAGTCAAGCCAAAACTCTAGCCAAATTTCTGAAGTATTTATGGAATTCAAGAAAAGTGATGGTAGTTTGGGACCTATAATCGCAAAATTACAGAGAATAAGTCCTGGAATGTATTCTATAGTTGGAGGATACCTGAGCCAGCCAAGTCAATGGGACATGAAGATTACAGTTCAACGATTAAGCGCATATGACCTCAATTATAGACTTAGTGCAACCGTTAACAACACCAATAGTGCGGTTTCAGAAGCCGAACACATGGATCACGAAGCCAATATGCAAATGAATATGACTATGCCTATGGAATCAACTTCGGCCCTATCAGAAAGTCAGCAGGCATCTGCTAGATCTCCATACTTTGATTACCTGTTTCTAGGCCTTGGAATAGCTGTGGGTGGCTTATCATTCATATTCTATATTCAAGCAAGAAAAAGTATGAATACTATACAAGACTATCTAGGCTTACACAAGTAAGTCTGATTTGTACGATTAACATGAAGT
>DATBFR010000077.1:0-99956 GCA_036558405.1 Nitrososphaeraceae archaeon
TCTGTTATTATTTCAGCTCTTACATTTATCAAAAGCTTATACCCACACATTTTTAAAAAAACCCCATTAATTGACGTTCATATGTGTTGCTAATGGTATACCATATGATTGTCCATAACAGGCTAATCCCTTAAATTATCATAAATCATGTCTCATGTTATACCAATTCCTAAATTATTATTAATATGCCAATTAGAATAGGTTGCGCGTCAGATTATAACAAGAATCACCCACCACGCAAGAGCAGGGATAAGGAAACTATAATTTTGATCGCAAATAGAAGATTTGCGTGGGTCGATTGTGATGAGCATATTTTAGAACTTGCGCCCCGAATTCCAACGCTTGATGAATGGAAGAACAGTACAATGGCACCCTACGATTGGAAAAGATTTTCGAGAAAATATGCTGCTGAGATGAAGGGCATCAAGGGGAAAAAGGCCATTATGAACCTTCGCCAACGTAGCAATGATGGTGAAATAATAAGGCTCATTTGCTATGAGAACGATGAAGATCCATACTGCCACCGATACGTGCTAAAATTATTTATTGACGATCCGACAATAATTCAAGATTGAGGCATTTTGCGCTGGATGGCGGTTGGGCTAATGACTAAATATAAGCAAATGATTCTTTTTAGTAGCGAATACGCTAATAGCAACTGCATTTCATTCCTTGGGACTAGATTCAATCGCATCGTAATGGGATATCCTATATAGTCACCAGCTCGCCTTTAATCTTCAACACACTAACGCCAGTTACCACTGGGAAAGATACCATAATTTTTTTTGTCACTGAATCTTAAGGCTTCGTTACTTCTTTTGCATCCTAATTACGTCGACTTGTCCACTGTGGAGCCAGTCCTTCAATTCTTCATGACTTGGTTTAACATCGTGTTTCCCTGACAAGTGAAGGTGCAACAGGACGTAATTAACCTGATTCAGCAGCGGCTTATTTCCTTCGTCTCCTTTGCGCGCTTTTTGTTTTAGATCTACGGGAACAGTACTCCACCATTCTTCAAAAGTCCTACCCATGCCCGTGTATTTGAAACATACTAAATAAAACTTTCGAGGGAGTGTCATGAATATCGTTTAAATATTAACATCAAAATTATCTCCGTGCAAAAACTAAGTATAATTGCTATTACGATCATACATTTCCATATCTTGACATCTAGAAAGGAAAGCAGTAGCGACCCTAATTACTGGATGAACATGGCCTACTCGCTCGACAGAGAGGGTAAGCCTGACAGGGCTAAAAAATACTACGAAAAAACCCTTGAGTTGGATCCAGAAAATCTAGAAGCATTGACAAATTTGGGAAAGGTATTAGGGGAGTTAGAGGAGTATGATGATGCCTTAAAGTATCTTCTATATGCAACGAAAATTTATCCTGATGTCCCTGAAGCTTGGATAAATCTTGGCGCTGTATATGATAATATTAATAATTTGGATGAAGCAGCCAAGAGTTACGAAAAAGCAACAGAACTAGATCCGAGCAATTCAGATTTATGGCACAATAAGGGACTAGTTTTCAAGCGTTTGAATAGGCTCAAGGATGCAATTATCTGTTACAATGAGTCTCTTAGATTATCTGCTATAAATGTAGGGGCTTGGTGTGACAAAGCTTTCGCTCACATGAATTTGCAGGAATATGAGCAAGCTAAATTATGCTATACTGAGATATTGAAGATAGACCCCAATAATGTTGATGCCCTCAACGGAATGGGTTGCGTACTAGTATCTTTGTCAAAGTATGGAGACGCCATCACATTTTTTGATAGTGCTCTAAAAATTGAACCAAGTAGTGCCAGAATTCTAGTAAACAAGGCATTTGCCCTGGAAGCTCTGGGAGATACGGATAGTGCTCAAAAAATTTACGATTCAGCGAGTAGAGTGACGTAGGTCAACCAGTAGGTCCCTCTTATGCCATTAAATCTCTTATTGATATTTGCAGGCCTTTTTCTCATTTTGAGTCATATGCAATTACTCAATTACTTCAATTAAAATTAATGATAGCTGCTGTTATTAGAGTAGGAATTTGGGTTCAAATTTGAAAAATTAGTTATGAACACGAATCAGTCATACGCTTTATCGAAAATTCTGGAATTTGATAGGTGGTAGTTTGCAAACCAGTCTGATTTGAATCAGCCGAATCACACGACTTAGCTAGGTTAAGAACGCGATCAATATCTGTTCAAAATCCTATCGATCTTAAAATTCAAAATCTCATTTCGTACCTAAGCTGGTCTACTTAGGCATCATCAACTGGCCCATTCTAATTCACAACAGCGAGAATACATGGATTATGTTTTCAATTGGAAAGTAGAGTCAAAGTTATTAGGGCACCATCATGGATTCATATAATTGATATCAGAAATGGAAGAGGAACAGTGAAGAGGAAATAACCATTTACTTTTGCTCGCTATGTAGAGGAACCATTAAAATAAATTCAGACATCGCAACAGAACATCATAATAAAAAACATGGCACCAGATCAGCAACATATCACGAAATCAAGAGCGTTTCTAATAGGGAAGTAGATAAGCAAGAGAAAAAATGAACCCTATTGCACTCCGACGATTGTTTCTAGCAGGTACAATAGTTTTCCTTATTTTTGTTCTGTTATATCTACTTGATCAAAAGGGCTATTTTTGACATAGATATCAATCGCAATTGTATTCTTATCTAAATAACGTCGCTACTAGATTCTTTCAAAAGGGGTTTTCTTGTTAAAGTTGAATTGAAATAGACCCAGATAACACCGGCAGGCAGCGTATTACCAGCCGACCTCTCCCGTAGGAGAATGAATCTCGCCAGTAGAAGTTCCTACTTCACCAGTGGTTGACCCAACTTCACCAGTGGTTGACCCAACTTCACCAGTGGTGGCCCTGTTGTTTGAATCTAAGCTTGTGGTTCTAGACAAATTTAAATCAGAAGTAGTTGCTTGATCTGAAGAATCTGAAGCATCAGAGGTGGTAGTTGCGGTTGCTTGATCTGAAGAATCTGAAGCATCAGAGGTCGTTGTAACAGTTGTATCGCTAGGCAAATCAGAAGTCCCGTCGAGATCTAAAATACTTGTACCATCGCTAAATGTTAATATCGCATTCCTTAATGGATCATTCAAAATTGTAATGTTCGACTTTATAATCAATTGGCCTGTAGACCCTGTTTGTGCACTTGCATGTGAGTAGGCAAGAAAAGTGAATAATAAAAGCAAGCCCGTCATGGCACTTATACCCCTGGGTGATAAAAACGAATTCTTTCCAATCATGCTACTTCGCTACAAAGAGGGTTTATTTATAATTTGCTTGGAATAAACAGTACTCTTTCGTCTTAATCACAACAAAAATACGACTTTACACCTGTTTGGACCCGGATAGTATCGCATTACAAGCCATTGCGTCTATTAAAAAGGCTCCCTTCGCAAGGAACGCATTTATTTTCTATTTAACTAGTATGCCGCGCCTAGTCAAATCAATAATCTCTTGGTTTGGGAACCGCTTTGGTTAAGGATTCTAAGCGTAGAATTGGGTTCACATCGATGATATTTGTCTAGATTTCTTCTTATTATAACGCAACATCTTAACTTGACTACTTTTATCGGCTTTTGTTAACTTCTACAGCGGCAAGTAATCTTGGGGAATTTGTTAATAGCGGTGTTAGTTAGCCCAAGCCAACCACTAGGGGTAATAGAGTAGATTTTAATCTCAGATCTGCATATTACAAGGAGGGCACTTGAAACTTTACATTGGGACTTCAGGGTGGAGTTATTCATCGTGGAAGGGTATTTTCTACCCAGAGAAATTGGAACAGAAGTGGTGGCTACCATATTACTCTGAGGTATTTAACTATGTAGAGATTGATTCCACATTTTATCAAATTCCATCTAAGAATATGGTAAAGCTATGGGATATCAGAACTCCTTCACATTTTAGGTTCAGTGCCAAGTTTCCCAGTATAATAACACACCAGAAAAAGTTTCAAGACTGTGAGAAAGAATTAGAATTATTCTACGATGCCATGTTACCATTGAAAGACAAGTTACTCACTTTGCTAATTCAATTTCCACCAAACTTTAGGGTCAAAGAGGGGCTGGAAGCGTTAGGAAAATATGATTTCTTTTTTGACGAGATGTATAGATATGCCGTAGAGGTTAGGCATCCAAGTTGGTTTTCTGATTTGGCATACAATTTTTTTAAAAATAATAACATTAGCTTAACATGGAATCAGTTAGATACAATCCAAACACCGCCAATAGTAACAAGCGATTTTGTATATTTGAGATTTATCGGAGATCGAAGTATTAACGAGAAAGATTTTGGTACTATTCTTAAAAACAGAGCATCAGAAATGTTATCATGGGCTAACCGATTAAATGAAGTCCAGGAACACGAACAAGATGTTGAGGCAGCTTTAGTTGCCGCTAACAATCATTATGCAGGTTATGGACCTGAAACTTCTAATATTATTAGAGAAATGTTAGGACTAAAAAGAGTAACGTGGGGTGAAGAAAAAGAAATCCTAAGAAAGATAGAGTTTGAGGAATTGAAAGGTAACAGACTAAAGTCAGTAAAACAGACTTCATTAATGGATTTCATTCAAAAATAAATACAAAATATTAACCTGAATTTTACTAGATGCATATATTTTGAAATGGGCCCTAAGACTAGAATTGCACTTACGTGTTTGGGACAAATATTGCAATCCTAGTCTGTAGGCCTTAGATGAGATCATCTGCATAGCTATCTTTGAAAATATAATGTCTTGCTGAACAAAGTTATCTTATCAAGTCTTCGAATCTACCTATCTTGTTCGTTCACGCACTTTTGACAGATTAGTTGTCAACGTTAGGCCGCTATCATTTCCGCTTAATCCACTTGCATATGTCATGTATGTGCTTGGTGTCAAATTAAATATCGAGGGTACATTATACCAAATTCTTTTCAAATGCCAGGGCCATTTGCGAAAATCCCAATCTTATATAGAAAGCATGCGAAGCAATTCTGTCGTTTCTTGACTCAAGCCTTATCCGATAGCACTTTTTCCTTCTCGCAATGTCCTCGCACATTAGAATAAGTCGTTTTCCTATACCCTTATTTCTGTAGGAATAGGACACCACTAGTTCCGGAATCCAGAGCTCACGTTGCAGCCGATTTAGCCTTTCAATGAAAACATACGATACCATCCCAACAAGCTCAGTGCTTGTAACTGCGACTAAGATACCACGGTTGCCTTTAAATCTAATGTACTGCTCTACGAGTTGTTGAAATCTTCTGACTTGAAACTTGTTCACTGGTAACGGCCTTCCTAATTCCTCTTGGAGTTCAATAATAGCCTTGGCATCATTCAAGTTCGCATACCTAATCTTCACCCTATCTTGCATTCGATTTTATTTAAACGTCAGGCTATAAAAAACGAAATGAAGGCTAATCCCCTAGGAAAATCAAGCCCCTGCAGAATTTGTCATTTCTAGCTTTGGTCCAGACTCTTAAAAGTCATCAACGAGCGACAGGAGGGCTAAACAAATTTTAAAGAACAAGGCACAAGTGACGGGATCTGCATTTGTAATAGGATCATTATTGTTATTATTATCTACACCAGAATTTGCATTGAATTGCTTGCTTGACGGTGTAATTTGATAAGATCAGAAAAATAGAAAAAATAAAGTAAGGACTGCTAATATTTGAAAATATCCTTTTATTTGCTTTCAGTGTAGTCTCTGGCAACATTCAGATAGTCAGCTACAGCCCATTTGTTTTTAACTTAAACTACCATTTTATGTCTTTCTTAAATACTGAAATAGAATATGCATAAAATCTTACAAATGCATAAAGCGGTCGATAGACGAGGATCATTATAGGCGCTAGGTAGACATATTTTAAATCACGCTTGTTAGATGAAAAAAGGGCCGCAGTAATTATTACAATGATTTCGTTTGCGAAATATATCATTGCTATGAAGATAAATGGGTATAAAAGCGACTCCTGAAATACTAAAAATATGTAAATTAGTGAAATGATTCTGACAAATAGTAAAACTATATCCATAAACATCATGTCAATGATCCCCAAAATGAAAAGAGCTGGGTATACGCTTGATCCAGTTACAACATCTTTGTGCTTTAATAACGTCGTAAACTGTCCATGAGACCATCTAACTCTCTGTTGAATCCAATCTTTCCAGTTATTTGGGCAATAAGTCTGCGCTACCGCATTAGGCAGGAATTCTACTCTTCCCTTTGTTTTGAATATTTTTACTCCAAGATCGAAATCTTCTGTTATAGTATCTTTATCGTAAAAGCCTATTTTGCTTATTACACCCTTACGAAATGCACCAAATGCTCCTGGTATTATTACCAATATTTTCATGAGCAGTCTAATTCGCCTTCCGAGTTCAAATGCAATAAGGTACTCGTAAGACTGACACTTGGTCAACAAATTTGTTTTATCGTAATCTCCACTCAAAATCCTAACGTTTCCGGCGACAGCTATAATATCTGGCACTGTCATATATTTGGCTATTTCTGTAAGCGCGTTTCTCTCAAGAAGTGTATCGCCATCCATCACAAGGAGAACATCACCAGTGGCAAATACAGCGCCAAAATTAACGGCTGCAGACTTTGAACCACGGGAACCTTCGGTTCGTTTAACTAGTTTGATTTGCCCATTCTTGTAATATGGATAGGCTTTTTGAAACGTGTCATCTGTAGAATGATCATCAATTACAATAATCTCCTTGTTAGGATATATGTTATCTAAAATGGAATCGATAGTCTTCTTAATAGCGCTACCCTCGTTGTGTGCAGGAACCAATACACTGATTTTGATCTGTGCATTCTCGATATTTTGGAAAAGTAAGGGACGAACTTTTCGGACCAAATGGTGGATTGAAAGCGCAATCGGCTTGCCAACATTCCTCAACAGATCAACAAGTACAAATGAAATAATTCCCAAAAATTGCCAAAATGTGAGATCATGCAACCAGGTAACGTAACCTTGAACAAAAGATCCTAGGTCAATAGTCTGCGCAATCTCTACTAGAAATGAGAAATGCAATGAAAACCAGTTATACGCTCCACATTAGTAAGAATTCTTATTTATAGAATCATTTCACCGGTTCTCTAGTACCAATATTAATTCGATCATAATCATTATCATTCCTTAAAATTGTCTCTAAATTTGGCAAGCATTTCCTTCTCATTTTCTAACAGTATTGCTATCATATCAAATTTCTCAATCAAATTCCGTGCAACTTCTGTAGGTTCAGAGAGTAAAATCGCGTATTTGGTAATCCGCCGCTGATCGAATTTACCAATATTATCTAAATCAAGTAGCCTAGTAATTGCATTTTCTATATCAGATCCTATTACCGAAACCACAATCAGATCCGTTATTTTCTCGGCAATTAAATCGAATTGGCCACCATGTTGTTGTTGTGAATGACCAGAAATTGCTTCATCCAACTTTACCTCAAAGCCCTTACCTCGGAGAAAATCTTCAATAGGAGATAGAGATATTATGTTCTGTTTTATCTCCTCTAACTTATCGGGGTTTATTTCATAACTATAAGTTTGAGCCCAGCTGCCATCAGAGAGACTGAAACCTGCATTACCACAGGAATTACAATCATATGAAATTTCAGGCATCGTAAAGATATTCTGGCATTCCTTGCACTTCAACGCGGATATTATTCGAAAGTAATCTACACCTATTAGTTTGAGTTCCTTACTACACTTTGAACATACGAGTTTACTATCTTGTTGAAAATTACTCTCCAAATCTGCGTGACCACATTTGTTGTGCTCTAAAACATTACCTCTAGTGAAATTACTTGCTCTACAATTCTGACAAAGATAGTTAGTAACAAGGTTTATAGATTTGCATGCAGGACAGGCAAGTTTTAACTGGGTTGGTTGTTTAACAAGATAGCTTGCATTGATAAGATTCTGCAAGGCCTTATCGTGGTCCTTTATTGAATTTATGACTTTTGAATCATATTCTACCTTTGACTGTAGCTTCTGACTTAGGCGAGCTCCACTCGTTAGTTCTTTTAGAATCTTTCTAACAGATGGGGTTGATAATAATTTTTGGTAATCAGATATTGCAGATCTACGGGCCCAATCAGTAGTAACTTTATGTAGGGATCGGGGTAGTCTATTGATGCTTGAATCATTTTTTATAATATAGTCACGGGCACCAGCTTTGCCAACAAGTTGAACTAATTTTGGATCCTCAGAAATTGACATTGCAATAATTGGGAGCTTTCTCGAAAACTGATTAAAAAATCCAACAATTTTTTTGTCCGAGGGGTCGTAATGACACACAACCGCATCATAATGGCCTTTAGTTAATCTGTTCGCACCTTCAGTAACGTTAGAACATGTATCCAAATTTATTGAACTTCCAATGCTTTTTCGGATCTTGTATTGTGCAAATTCATCGTCATCGATCAACAAAACATGCAATTTTTTTATGAATAAGTAATCTTTCTCGTCACTCTTAGCACCTCTAAGAATTGCCTTAAGATCCTGAAGTAATGTGGGATTGCTAATTAAATTGTTATACTGAACAGATGATTGAATTTCCAACAATGAAGTTTTGATAGTGTTCAAAGTAGGTTTACTTATAATGATTTTCCCAGAAATCATTGATTCAATTATAGTTTTAATCTTCTCTGCAAATGAGGCTATTTGAGGATGGTCCTCCATTCGGGATGCAGATAAAATTTTAGATACTGTTCGCAACAATTCTTCTTCACAAGTTCTATTTTTCTCGTAGGTGTCTAACAAGGATATAGCGGATTCTAAAAGGGAATTGACGATATTCTTATACTCGGCCGTATACGAGGGCGGATCTCCGGAATTCGAGATATTCTCGTCAAACTTTCTAACTGCGGTCATATTCTGTCTAATTGTCCAACATTACATTAATGCTTCTTATAGGTTTTATCATAGTATTTGTGCATAATAATGATACATAACTAAAGGGTAAATATTTTAGATCCTTCCAATTTACTGAGATTTAGCGATATCTACCCTACTGATGGAAAAACTAAATTAGAGGCAGAAGACATGTAATTACTTATTGTATTTGTTTGAATCGGTCCGCAATGTCATAGCCATTATCGCAATTCTATTTTCCTTCGGGTCTGTATTTTCTCTATCTACAATTACCGACGGCCTTCTTGCAAGCAAAGGCTCCGACAGGGTCACAATTCGTGACCTCCTCCCATTTGACCCCAGCTCCCAACAATCAGCAACCGACACGGGGGATCAGATTCCGTCAAATAGTTCAACGCAGCAGACTCGTAGTGACCAAACTGGAAATGAAAGTGCCACCGAAAATACCATAACTGTCAAAGGTAGTGGGTCTATACCAGTAAAACCAGACCTTGCAATAATTTCACTTAATATTATTACATCCAAGGACAGCGAAAAAGCGGCATTAGATGCTGATTCAGCAACCTTTGATAAGGTTATGAATTTCTTGACAAAAAATGTGACCAAAAACAAAAGCCAGAGTGGTAATGTCTCTGCAAGCAATGGTTCTTCAGCTTTTACAACCGCGCTCTCAATTAAGCAAGATAATTTATCAAGATATACAGTAACTCGAAATATAGCTGTTAATACCTCAGATTTGGCCAACATTCCAAATTGGATCACCGAAGTAGGTAAACTAGGTGTAAATAGGATTGACAAGGTACAGTTCGGTTTAACTGGACATACTATGGATAAAGAAAGAATTAACGTAATGGAAAAGGCTATGGGAGATGCCTGGTTTAATGCACGCGATGCTGCAATATTATTGGATGCTAGAGTCGTGGGTGTAAAGGCGTTGACAATTAACAATTTTACTGCTAACGAAGGATTATCTTATCCTAAAGGAGTTTCTCCAGATAGTATATTATATTGGTATCAAGACCTTGTACCTTCAGTTAACCTTGGAATGAATTTGACACAGGCCTTCCTTTTCAAAGGTGTAAGTTAAGGATAACTAGAGCTTACGTAGGTTGCAAGTCAGTGCTACAAGATGACATAATTATATCACTGATAGCATAAAATCCGAGACGAAGATCCAAAATCAAAATGGATTTGATTCTACCTATGTTTCTCTAAACTTAGTTACTAATGCCTCTAACTCATCAAAATCAATGGGCTTTTTTAGTATGCCCTTTATACTCTTTTTTAATTCTTCGAGAAGCTCGTCTTTTACAGATGATGCTGTAAATATCACGATATTCTTAGATCCTATCACGTTCTCTTTGTCAAGATGGTCAATAATATCAATGCCGCTAAAATTAGGCATGGCCAGATCCAGTAATATTAAATGGAATTTTTCCTTGCGTATTAGTTCCAATCCTTGTCTTCCATCATTTATTGTAATAACGTCAACGCCCTGAGTCTCAAAATATATAGCTAGCATGTCAGTTGTTTCCTGATTGTCGTCGAGGACTAGAACTTTCAACTTAAATCATCTTGAATTGGCAGAATGAACATAAACCTTGCTCCATCCTTGAATTCTTTGTCTACCCACATTTCGCCTCCATGAGCCTCAATAATGCCCTTTGAAATGGCGAGTCCTAAACCCGTACCTCCATGTTTTCTAGTCAAGGTTGTATCAATTTGATAAAATTTCTTGAATAGACTATCTATCTTCTCACTTGGGATCCCAGTGCCGTTATCTTCTACGGAAAACGCTACTGCCTTCTTATCTTCATCCTTAAAAACATGAATCAAAATTCTACCAGTGTTGGGAGCTACGAAATCTATTGCATTTTTTATAAGATTCGTAATAACTTGATCTATTCTCCTTTGATCGCAATGAACTAAGCCTTCGTATTGTACATCAGATTTGATATTTACATTTTTTTCATCAGCTAACCTTTTGAATTCTTGTATATTAGAGTCTACCATTTGACGTACATCAACATCTTTCTTTGCGAGTCTCAATTTACCCATATCAAGTTTATACACGTCAAGTATATCGCTGACTAGCAGTTCAAGCTTCCCGACGTTGTATGATATTGAGCGCACTGCCTTCTTCTGTTTCTCGCTCAGCTCGCCCATTATATTGGTCTTAATCAACATATCTGCATATCCTTTGATTGGGACAAGAGGAGTTTTTAATTCGTGGTTTATCATCGACATAAATTCATCTTTTGCTTTTTCGACTGATATCAGCTCGTCATTGTATTTTTGAAGCTCTTTATCTTTGTTAATAAGTTGATTCGTGAGCCTATTAAGAGATCGAAATGATCTATTGAACAAGACTATGACTAAAGCTGCACCTCCACCGAGAATCAAGCACATTGAAATACCATTCAGGCGCAAAGAATTTGCTACTGCAAATACATCATTGTATGGCTCAAAAGAGAGTGCTGCCCAAGTAGATGAGGTTGCATTGATAGGAGCATAGGCAACAAACATATGGGTATTATTAATTGACTCTATGCTATATCCTGACTCCCCATCTATTGCGTGTTTGAATGACGATAGATTTGTTGCGAATGTTCGATCCCCTTGTGAAAGATCTGAATACAATTTGTCGTTATTGCTAACCAACCGATTTCCATTCTGATCAACATAAGCAATAAGCTCGGAGCTTGATGCTGATTGTGTGATTGAAACCTTTACGTCCCTTAAGTTGAGTGCTCCAAGCCAGATACTCGCAAGGGAACTGTTTATCTTATCGTAAACGGGAATAGATATAACTGATACCATATGTCCAGTTGCGTTCGACCTAATAATCTCACTGATATAGGGTTTCCCTGTTGTAATTACTCCTTTAAAATAGTCTCTAAATGCAAAATTCGTCAGTGTAAGATTCATTTGGCTAGCGAAGGGTTCTACAAAGTAAACGTCACCATTAGGTAGTAGGAGACTAACAGTATCAAAGTTAGGATAATTTTTCAATATAGTTTTTGCAATGCCTCGTTTCTCAGGTTCAACAAATTGTGGGATTCCATGCATTTGTTGGTTAATCAGACTCGTATTTGGTGTGGTTGTCATTTGTGGAAGACTTCCGGTGATATTTAGGATAGTAACTGCATCTGAAAGTCTCAGAGAGGATTTGGAAGCAAAAACATTAATTCCATTTACTTTTTTTTCGATTATATTATTTGAAAGAGATGCTATTTGAGATTCTGTATAAATGACGATAATCACAATTCCAAGAGCCGCGAGAGCCACAATTAGGAGTGTAATTCCGGTTATTCCTACACTGTTTAACAAGAAATCGTAAGCGGTAGCTTGCTCATAAAGCTTTTTGGAAATTGATTCTTGTAAAGGATCGACGATCATACATCATAACACGGAATTATTATTATCTAATTTAATTTACTATTACAACTAGATATGAACTTGTGCGAGAGCGAATAGGAAAAAAATGTTGCTGCAATGGCGTTGCATAAAACTGGCTAGATCAATATAATAATAGGCCTTTCTTTCAGGCCTCACGGTATAATTCTTCAACCCGTTATGGCATATCAAAGTCCTATCCGGTGTTGGGTGGGACGTCAACTAGCCGGATAGGATAATGGTTTCGCTTTAGGGCACGTTCGCTAGCCTTAACCGCCCGATTTTGTGATTTGAATGCCTGCTACATGACTCCAACTGGGTCGGGACAAGGCCAACAATGCTTTGGAATCTCTAATGTATTTATTCAATATACTCGATTCTCTGCTTTTATAATCATAAATTGCGACCAATGCATCAGTAACAATCGAGATTGGATATCCATGGAAGATATTATTCTCGGCGTTGGAGAATTATAACATCGTTTAACTACGTCTACAATTTATGCTTAGTTGACATGAATCTCGAATATTTTTTTGGATTTATTATTGGTGGTATGTTTCTTTCTTCGATCGCAGTGGCTCAGGTCACAGGACAAAATGACGATTCTGCCGATCCAGCCATAAATTACGCGCGAACTGCTCAAAAACTACTGAACGAAACTATGGTTGAATACAACGAAGGTAATTCTACGGGAGCAGAGGAACTGGCAACGAAAGCATATCTAGACAATTTTGAATACGTAGAGTCTGCCTTACAAGAGAAGGGTGGCGGGGATTTAATGGAACAAATTGAAGAGATGATGCGTGAACAACTTCGAGATATGATAAAGGACAATGCAACTACGGATGAGGTAAGTGACCACATTAACTCAACTAATGCAAAATTGACAGATGCAATCCTCATACTTAATGGAACAAACAAATAGGAAACTTATGAGTACATTGGTACCGAGAGCATCTTAGAATCGAGCGTTAATCCGAATTCAATAACTTTCTTCATCAAGCAGCTTCATAAAAGGCTATAAAGCTGCAAGAAATAAAACAACGTGATTCCGGCGGAATTGGGATTGCGGCAATGAAAATTTTGGTTGTTGATGACAACAAAGAGATCACGGATATGCTGTCACTATACCTAGAAAGTTTAGATAATTACGAATGCAAGGTCATAAATAACGGGAATGAGGGTCTTGAAAAAATAAGAGAAGAAAATTTCGACGTAATTATTCTCGATCTTGCAATGCCAGGTTTCAGTGGCATCGACATTATTAACTCATTGAAAAGCGACAATGTATTATCGAAGAAAAACATAATTGTATTAACTGCGTCTGAGCTGAACGATGATGATATGCAAGGTTTCATACGAGACGGCGTAAGAGCGGTCATCAAGAAGCCAATATCGATAGATGATCTTACTGATGCTATCCAGCAGGCTAAATAATGATCGACTGTATGTGCTAGATTTAGAAATCCGTAAAGTTATTGATCTAAGATATGATCAATGATTTTTTTAGTTTGCCTAAAAGCTTTTATCATGTATCATTTATGAAAAAAATGGACCTGCAAGTTGAAGATGCTTGTGATAGATGATAGCCTTGACATTACTGGAGTCATGACTACATATTGTGAATCTGTTGGCATTGACTGCGTAATTGCCAACAATGGAACTAAAGGTTTGCAGGCCATACGAGAGGGGAAGTTTGACTTGATACTGCTTGATATGGCCATGCCAGAATTTAGTGGCGTAGACGTAGTCGAGTCCCTGAATAAGGAAGGATTATTAGAAAAAAATAATATTGTAATTTTTACAGCATCCTCTGATTCGACATTGATAGAACGTTTGAAAGATAGTGGTATTAAAGAAACTTTAAAAAAACCAATGTCTTTAGACGAGCTCACCACATTTATTGAAAAATACCGCCCTCCAAACGAGTCTCTGTAATAACGGCTGTTTAGTTGAACTAGTTTTGTTGTTGAGTTAAATTAATTTTCTGATTTTTATTATAATAAAAAGGACATTGGGTATGTAAAATTGGTTACTACTCCACCAATCCAACATTCAAACAACGTCTAACCGTAGGATTAACGTGCAGCTATAGTTACTAACTATCGAGAGTTAATGAATTTAAACCGCAATTAATTTGCGGCATTTCAAATTCATTTGATATACAATGGAGTTTAGGCTGACTAAGGGAATAGTAAGCATTTAGACAATAGAATAATAACGTAGCTGAATCAAGATCTGTCTTTTCATTTCTCTTGAAGTTTCACAGTTAATATGTCTACTCTATTTAAGTTTACTTTTACAGGACATTGCACTAATCATGAAGTATTCGAGGAGTCTGAAAGAACTAACAAACTATAGAGTAAGTATAATCAGGAACTATGACATGGAAAAATTTCTTATAATTGAACATGGCTTAATTAGAGATCTCCCGGTAGTAACAACTAGGAGCGGAGAGACGGATTGCATTATTACCGAGTCTCCACTCCCACTTTGAACTACTTGCAGTTTGCAGCAGTTATATGTTAGGTCTAAGGGTATAAGAAAGTCGATTAACTTAGTTAATCCTTCGCTGTTTGCCGACAGGAGATTGCATATCCTTTCTTTAGTTGTTTGTAGTTTGCATAATTGCCATCGTCTTCAACGATCTCCGTACATTTGATATGCTATACGTCAATCCTTTTTTTCCGCTTATAGTTACTCAAAATTCGGGCAGTATTGAGCTAAAGCGTGTTTAAACTAACTGGATTAACAAAGGTAAGGGATTCTCATATAGTAGAGGGTCTCAAGTTATTATTACGATCATCAACCCACGCGGAGGAGGGTTGGAATGACTCCACCCCATTCAAATGTTGTTCGCCCTCCTCTGCCATTAATTGTCAAAATTATCTAGGTTTGTACGATGCAATATACCATAAACAATTGATATTTTGTGGGATTAGTAAAGGAGAAGTGCAATCAGCCTAACACATGCAGTCCTAATTCAATAGACTATGAAATACTGGCGCCTGCTACTAGAATACAATATTTGTAGGTGCCTGTCTAGACCATAGTAAACCGAGTGCACTCAAAACTATTCATCGCCACACCAGCAACTCATGATGCCCATTAGAGCTTACACCGATGCCTCAGTTTTTTTTAATCTGAATAATTTTGAAATCCTATCTCTTGAAAATCTACAACTTCATACTAGAGTTAGATTCGAAAAGGCATAATAGTTTTGATGAGATCTCGATCATATTGACCTTAGGTCAATCGGGATTCGCAGTCGTAGTATTGGTTACCATTACATTGATGGCTTCAGCATTATGGTCCTTTAAAGATACGATGGCCCAACCACAGATCAAAGACTCGAGCTTGGAAGTTGAAGTCGTGGCAGAAGGGCTTTCGGAACCAACTAGTATGACATTCTTGAACAATAATTCAATTCTAGTTACCGAAAAGTCAGGATCTGTTAGACTCGTTTCAAATTGGGTTCTAAGCGACGAACCGATATTGAAGATCGATGTTAGAACTGAAAGTGAAAGAGGGTTACTTGGAATTGATAGCATGAATGGGAACCAGGTCTATCTCTATTTCAGTCAGACCTCTCCACTTGGTTCAGTATTAAATAAGATTTACAAGTATGATTGGGATGGGAGGCAATTAATCAATCCAATTTCTATCTTAGATCTACCAGGCGAGCCCGGACCAAATCATAACGGGGGCAAGTTGCTAATTTCAGGTGAAAGTACGAATAATGCTTTCTTATACGCGGTAATTGGCGATCTGAACCATAACGGAATGCTTCAAAATTTGAAAGATGGGAATCAACCAGATAATACCAGTGTTATAGTTCGTGTGAACGCAGAAAATGGTACGGCCGCAGCAGGTAATCCGTTTGCAAATAGTAGCAGAAGCATGGCAAACATAAGTGATGCAAAGTCGAACTACTTTGCATACGGTATTAGAAACAGTTTTGGTTTAGCTATCGATCCTCTCACTGGCATCCTGTGGGATACAGAAAATGGTGCTGACATGTTTGATGAAATTAATATTGTAAGGCCTGGATTTAACAGCGGCTGGCAGATCGTGATGGGGCCAATTGCAGACGCAGGAGTGATAGTTAAAGATTTGGTAATGTTTCCGAGCTCCCATTATGAGGATCCTCTCTTAAGTTGGAGAAGCCCGCCAGCTCTTACAGCATTAGAATTCTTAAATTCTTCAAAATTGGGGGAGAGCTATACCAACAACCTTTTTGTTGGAGATTACAATTGGGGAACATTATATTATTTTATAATAAATGAACAGAGGAATGATATAAATCTGGATAACTTTAGAGTAAGGGGTACTCTTTCCGATAGAGTTATTGACACACCAGAAAAACAATCTGCAATTACATTTGGAACTGGATTTGGAAGAATTTCTGATATAAAGACGGGCCCTGATGGCCTCCTCTACATTCTCTCATATGGCGATGGACGAATTTATCGATTAAGCCCACTTCCTAAAGTAATTAAAATTCATCAACCTTACGATCTTTAACTAGTAAATATTGATAGAGCTATTTTAGAGTGCCACCACGTCACCAGTCAGTCATACTGTACGAACGAACCAGCAGAGTTCTCTACATGATCCTTTAGCAACTCATGCAGTTTATCGTTATTATTCGATTGCTGATCGGCTTTTCCAACCAATTTATTTACAATACCAAATATTTCCAGCGCAGAGTCTTGGGAGATTAGTCCCAGTAAAACCATAACATATATCCACTCTTCATTATCAGACACTATCTTCACAAATGCCGAAATATCAACTTCATTATTAGTAATATTACCGGCAGCAGCTATAATATGTCCCCATGTATCACTTAGTTGATTCACTACAGAAGTTAGTTTCTGATCGCCATTAGATGTTAGGGCGTATCGGACAGAAGAGCCTTGTCCTGCTAACTCAATATTCTGCGCTTCTTCCAAACATCCAGATGATTTAAGACTATCAATTACTGGAAATAGTTCACCTATGTCAAGTTTTGATGCGCGAAATAGGTCATCAGTACAGATACCTAATTTCACGAAACTCAATACAATAATTTCGGCCGGATTCATTTCTGAATATAGCATCAGTATATTTACACTATTACAAAAGCATTTTATTTTTTGTCATTCTGTGACTACATGTTTGGAATTGTCTGTGTTGTATAACGAAAATTGATTATTATTCACGAAGAAAGCAAGATTATACCAACACATGTTAAAAGTTGTAATATCTTAATCTCCTGCTTTGTCATTTTGGTGTCGAATGTTTTTATTTATTCTTTAAATTTGTGCAGTTAGTAAGTGTATTGCGATGTCTAGAAATCCTCCATTTCATATGATTTTGCATAATTGAATCTTCAAATATTTGTGATAATCCATCAGAGACAAATCATGAGATATATCAATGATGTATAGTGAATTTGATCTCTACAATAACTGTGGTCCAAATTTACAAGTGATATACCATGCACCCTAAAACAAACAATTTACTTTGATATTCAATCAAAGAAAATAAAACTTTATTTGGCAACTTCAAGTTAAACCGACTGCTTAACAAGTACGTCGTGCATTCTGTATCTAATTAATTTACCCCTATCCATTGCTGTATGTTTCCATCACATTCAAATTGACAGCTACTTAAGCAGAGCGAGCATTGCAATACAAACTTTTTAAATAGTTTCTAAGGAAATAATTCACGTCGGTGAACTCAAATAGGGTAGTACTAGTACTCACGGGATTAGTGGCTATTTTAATTGCACAATCATTTATTCTGCAAATAGTGTTTGGAACAGCACTTGATACCAATGCAACCTCGATACAAGAGTACTCAATACCTTCTGGATCACATCCGCATGATGTAGCACCGGCAAATAATGGATCAGTTTGGTATACAGCACAGCGTTCGGGAGAATTAGGGATTTTAGATCCAGCCACAGGCAAGACTCGTCATATTTCACTAGGCCATAGATCGGCACCTCATGGTGTAATTGTAGGACCTGATGAAGCACCATGGGTAACAGATGGGGGACTGAACGCTATTGTGAGAGTTGATCCCCACACGTTGGAGGTTACGACCTTCCCACTTCCTAATAACACCGGCTATACAAATTTGAACACTGCAACTTTTGACTCTGAAGGAATCCTTTGGTTTACTGGACAGAGTGGCATTTACGGACGATTGGACCCTTCAATAGGAAGAGTCGAAGTTTTTGAAGCACCTCTTGGAAAAGGTCCATATGGCATTACGACAACGCCAATTGGTGATATTTACTTTGCTTCGTTAGCAGGAAGCTATGTTGCACGTGTTGACTCGAAAACTGGAAATGTCACGACCTTACAACCACCCACACTAGAGCAGGGCGCTCGTCGCATTTGGTCAGATTCTAATGGTAAAATTTGGTTCAGCGAATGGAATGCAGGAAATCTTGGCCTTTATGATCCTTTTACCAATTCTTGGAAAGAATGGTCATTGCCTGGGTCGAACCCTCAACCTTATGCAGTATATGTTGATGAGAACGATATAGTATGGCTGACTGATTTTGGTTCAAATGCACTTGTACGATTCAGTCCAGTAGAAGAAAAGTTTGCAGTATTTCCCTTACCTAGCGCTGGAGCGGAAGTCCGTCAACTTCTAGGTCGTAACGGCGAAGTCTGGGGTGCCGAATCTGGTACTGATAGACTCATCGTATTTCGATCCGGTAGCTAAATCATTCGTTTGAAATTCCCATTTTTGCGGTGTTTAATGCTGTTTTGCGAAGCTAGTTATGACTTGTTGACATTAATTATTGTAAGTAATTTGATGATATTGTGATGGTCAAAAACCCTTGACAATAATACTAGAAGAGTAGAAGCATAAGCTTGTGGTGGAACTCTATAGAGAAAACTTCCAGCAAACCTCTGATTTTGGAGATTGCCCAATATGAGTTTTCCAGTCACCATATTTTACCACGTCAATATTCAGTCTATCATTGAGTTGTAAACAGACTGAACATAGAGCCCTGCGAAGTTTAGATCTCATGGAGTAAGATTGAAGCTCTCGACTAGTAAAAGGCATTACCGGTGAGATAACATCATATAATTTCCTCGAAATAAACCTATACGTGTCGGACTAACGGATTACCATAACAGAGAACTAAGAATTCATTTCTGTTGCAGAAAATATTCTAGATCGAATCTTAGTAAAAAACCTTTAACAAAGCAAATATACCAAATACACTCAAATCATGCTGCTTGAAAATTATAGGTACATGTCGTATTTTCGCATACGTCATGGCACCGATATTACTGTTTTTGGTATTTTTAGCTGTTGATTATAGTATCTACAATACTGCATATGGTGCAGGCGCTGTACCGCTACTGACCATAGAGAGTGGTAACCATACACTGGATAAGTTTTTGCCAAAGTTCTACGATTGCATAGAAGATGCTGTAAAATCAAGTAAGAGTGATCAAAAAGACCCTTACTTTAGGGACGAGCCAACTCGGAATGAGGTTGTCAATTGCTACGTGGATACCAGCGATGGCAAATCGCTGAAGGAAGATAGGGATTGATCAATTAGTCATGGTACAAAAAATATTATCAAGGATACAATTCAGAACGGTTGTTAGCATTGCAATTATTACAGCTGTTTTTCTAACTATGGTTCATGAATCTTTCGTTAATTCAACGTATGCGCTGACGAGGTATTATAATTGTGTCACTAGGGTTGCCAATAACAACGGCACGCTAACTTTGGACAACGTTCAGGCTTGTTATTATAAAGTTTTCCAAGGAGCAAGGGATGCCGATGGAGATGGTAACAAGCTCGAATAGGAATATGATCCTAGCGAATTGTTGTTTTGTTTTGAAATTTTTAAATCATAATTGTGAAACCCGAGATTAGGATAGAGGAAGATTAGCAAAAATAACATGACAAATTATGAGATATGAAAATTGTGGTGGGTTGCTAATAAATCAAAATGACTAACCATGAGTTTAAACTCATCTTTACTGAATACACCCCAGGTACTCCGATTGATCAAGACAATTCTAATTCGCTTGAACTCCTAGCGTTCAGCCTTCCACCTTCAGGGTGGCATTATTTTGCAGTCACTTCAGAATAATTACTTTTGCCTATCAAAATTGTCTTGATTTCAATATTCTTTATAAATTCCTCAACCAACTCCCTGCGCTCTTTTTTTCCCATTCCTTTTGAATTTATTACCAAGTCAAATGCCATTAGCCTATAGTATTCATTTACTGTAGAGTCCATCTTTACCTTTAGATCATTAATGATCTGGCCAAAAGAAGTAAGAGAAAAATTCTTAGATTTTCTTCTCACCAAGCCACAAGCCATTAGTTTTTGAATTCCTGAATAGTATCGTTTCTTGATAATTTACTTGTAGATTGCAAAACCCGACTGTTGATATTGACCTTTTCAACAATGGTATTGAATAATTCAAATGAATCTTTGTTGCCCAATACTTTCATGATGTCGGAAGATTTCAAGCCTACAAAATCCCTTTTGAAACATTTTATTTATGTATTAAATATCGCTAATGAAAGTTTCTCGTTAGAGGAATGGTTTTACAGTTCTATTATTGATGAGTAAAACTAATCAATCACAAGATAGATAATTAAATATGTCACCCTATGATCACGAATTACACGAGACCTAATTCATATTTCATTTACATGTCATACTCTTTAGTGGACATTTAGTTAGTTAGAATTTTTGATTCCATGTTTCAGATAATTCTATTTTGTTGACAATGTAACAATGGGAATCTTAGTTAAGACCTTATTTTTAGCCGAAAAATTTTGTGATCAGAAGCCAGGCATAATCTTGTAGATTTTTCCGTTTGTAAACGAGATCACATACAGATAACCATCTGGACCGACGGTAAGGCTACTAATCCCTCCGAATCCCTCTCCAAAAGTAATGCCCTCAGATCCTGTTGAATTCCATGTCGCCATCTGATTATAAACGAACGAACTGGGAACTATCAACTCATCTCTGGCGCTATTCAAGTCAAAGTGATATATATTGCCGTTAAGAAAGCTGCCTACAAACAAATCATTTTCATACTTTTCACCCAGTTTTCCTGTAGTAAGAAATTTCAGACCAACTGGTACAACCTTTTGGTTCCAGACAAATTGGGGATCGCTGTACTTTCCAGAGCCATTGAAGTTCACCAGATCAGCTACTGCTGCAGGAACATACACACTGGGCCCTTGTAAAGCTTCGAACCCGCCATTAAATCCTGGTTCAATAAGATTAATTTCGTCATCTATAATGCGACCGGGTTCAGCATCCCACAACTTACCACTGATAGGATCAAAGTCAATGCCAAAGCTGTCTTTCAGGCCATAACCATAGTACAAATTCAACGGATGAACATCCCCAAGTAGACCATGGCCTTGTTCATTGAGGACTGGACTTCCATTTTGCATTATCCTTAAGATTCCGGCTCTGCCATCAACTGGCGTTCCATTTACAAAATTCTGGGTGAGAGTCTGTACTTCAGAAACATCGCTAGCAGTAACTGCCCCTACACTCATGTACAAGTTATTATCTGGTCCTATCTTCAAATAACCACCATTATCCATATAACCTTCCTTTGCTGGCAACTGCAATAGTAATTTTGGGTTTATGAGACTCCCGTTAACAAATTCATACCGATACAATCTATTCTGCAATGATTGGATTGGCTGAGTCTGGTTGTCCTGTTGAAGTTGACCTCCAGGCTGATTGCCCAGAACTTCAGTGTAATACAAGAATACGTACTTTCCGTTATTTGGCAGGGAAGAGTTGGATAATGCAATACCTAACATCCCCTGCGTGATACCGCTTCCCACAGAAACATTGAGAAGCGGTGTGCTTGCTACGGTCCCATTTGTTACTCTAACTACAGACCCACCCTTTAACAAAAGCAAAAAGTCATCAGGTCCCAAGAAAGCCATAGTGGTGGGCATATTCAACCCCGAGATAACTTCTGAAACTTTAAGATTTGTGTCATTAACACTTGGAGCATTAACATTTGCCACAGTAGGAGTAGTAGAATTGCTTGGGGTGCTAGTCACATTGCTTGAAGAGTTTTGGGTAACACTAGATTGAATGGAGCCAGAAATTTGAAGCGTACTTGTCATCCACGGATGTATTGTACATCTGTAGGAAATATTACCCTGTCCCTTGACTAACGCTGAGCCCGAAGATCCCACTGATATTATTCCTGTATCAAATGAATTGTCTGACGCTGTTGCCGTATGTGGTGCTATGTCATTATTGATCCAAGTAACCTTTGATCCACTTGCAACTTTCGCTGGAGTAGGTTGATAATAAATTTTGACCTGTTGAGCCGCAGAACCCTGAGCAATGTTAATCGAACTAATGGCGCCCGTTGAGGTTTGCGCAGTCTGATTTCCAGCTGATTTGCCTGAATCGCTTATTGTTGATGTTACTGCTGCTGATAAGGTCGAGGCTGCTGTTGAATTTGATGGGGTTTGAGTTAAAGTATTAGACGGTGATGTACCGGGAGTTCCTTGGGAATTTTGATTTTGTAGGGCTATAGATGCAACATAAATTGATATGAATGCGGCAGCCGCTAGTATAATTCCAATACCAAAGATTGCCTTAGAAGCCGTAGAATTCATGATAATTTCTTTTCAGAGATTTTGGAGAAAAGTAAAGGTCAAAATGAAGGTCAAAATGAAGGTCAAAATTCCCAATAGCTTGCAAATGACAAAAGGCTATTGACTTGACTAACTTATATCATTTTTGTCACTGACGGCGATGGCATAGCAAGAAGTCGGATCAGTGGGCATTCATTCTTGGTCGGCCCTTGTTTCTCAAAATCGCGAGTGACTTCTTAATTAAGTCAATCTGAAAAGCTCTTCAATAAATAATATCATTGCCCACATCTTCACAATAAATTGGTATCTATTAGATGAACAAAACTTTTATACTGAAACTACAGATGAGAGTTGGTTTGTTTGTCCATTTCTATATTCCATCGGAGCCAATAAAATCCAAAGGATATTGATTTTGGTATGACGACAGGTGTAGAGTTAGCAGCTGACCTTGGGTATGGTAGCTCGTGGTTAATACTTTTGGTAACCTTTGCAATACTTGTAGCTTCTGCTTTTTTTGCATACGTTCTGCTCTCTACCAAGTACAATCACGTTGCGTTAAAGGGTTTTGACAAGGTAAAGTACGAGCTAAATAAGTATCATGTAGAGAGATACTGGGCAATTTTTGTCGGAGCATTACTTATATCATTTTGGTTTTTGGGGTATCCCTGGATGCCTCCTATTTCATTTGACAATGCGCTGCGAGACGCGCAAGTGGTTCATACAGTAAAGGTTACAGCAGGTCAGTGGTATTGGATAGTCAATGATGGGGGTTATGCTACTGCTGAAGGCGCCTCCTCACAACAGGTAGGTTCTGTTGGCACAGCAACCAATGAAGTTTATATAAAGACTGGCGAGCTTACAAAATTTGTTGCCAGATCCGAAGATGTAAACCACGGATTTGGCGTTCTTTCGAGCGATAATGAGATGGATGTACCTCTATTTCAAATGCAAGTTGTACCTGGTTATGATAACGTTTTCTATTACACTTTTGATGAACCTGGCACATATACCATTAGATGTCTTGAATATTGTGGGTGGAATCACCCGTATATGGTATCTAGCATTACTGTGCACGTGATATAAGTTTTGGAGATGAGATAGATATGGTAGAGCGAGATGATAATGAAAATAATTCTACAACAATACTAGATGAATATGATCACGAGCATGGTCCTTCTCCGTTATACAAGATCTCTAAACGACTCTCAGACCTTACGCTAATGTTCATCATTTCAGCTGTAGTTTTTTTTCTTGTTGCAGGTACGCTGGCTATTATTATGAGAAGCATCCAGTCAAAAATTGTTTTTGTAGCAAATCCAGAACAGAACATGGGGATCTTTTATGCCGCCCTCACCGCGCATGGTCAGTTGATGTTTTTTGGTTTTGCTTGCATGTTGACTGTAGGATTGAGTTACTACTTGCTTAGCAAGTTCGCAAAGAAACCTCTTTTTAGTATGCGTATGGCCGCGGCCTCTTATGGGTTTTTGAACGCTGGAAGTATTCTCTTGATTGTTTGTGCACTAATGTTGTTTGGAGCTGGATGGTACAATCTCATGCCTTTAGCTTTTCACCCGCAAAATGGTGGATGGACAATGTTTTCTGCCACCTTGTTCCTAATAGCAGATACATGTATAGGAATCGGACTAGTAATTTTTTGCTGTAATGTGGTTGCTACCGTTTTAAGAGGCAAGGTTGCGGCTGGTGTGCAAAAGAGTGAACCAGAAGGTGATTCGCTTTTTAGGGCGCCCGTTGACTTTAGCGACTCTGGAAGAATAGATCTTTTGCCTATGCAAAACCTCCCAGTAGCAACCAGATGGGTATCACTCTTGGGGATAAGCTCATGGTTTCCAAGAAGGTATCGCAAACTAGTTCCAGCAGTATCAGTAGTAGTTGTCGGAATTTTTGTAAACTCTGTGGCGCTTTTGAGTGGTACTGTAGGTTTGTTCACTCAATTGGGCATCGGATTTGCCTATTTGATTGACCCGCAATCTGAGCCCAATTGGCTTTTTGCAAAAGATGCGTTCTGGTTCTTTGGGCACCCCATAGTGTATTTTACCCTGTTCTCCTTCTTAGGAGCTGCTTATTACTACATACCCAAGTTTACAAAAAAGACTGTTCCATATGATAAATGGGCATATCGGTCATGGCCATTTTATTTCATATTTACTGTATTGGTCTTCTCTCATCACTCGTATATGGATATGCCCAACCCTATCATGGTGCAAATTATTGCAACAGTTGCAAGCCAAGGCATTATCTTCCCATCAGCATTGACCGTGATGACAATAATGATGTATATTCTCCGATCTAGGATTCGATGGAACATTGCGTCAGCATTCATTGTAACGGGATTGGTAGGATGGGTTTACGGGGGCTTTGCCGGAGCTGAAACAGGCTGGTGGGGGACTGATGTGTATCTCCACAACACACTGAATGTTGTGGGTCATATTCACCTAGTATTACTAATGGGGAGCGTTCTTCTTGGGATTGGACTTGTCTATTCTATCATTGCAGATCTTACCAAGAAAAAGCTGGCCAAGTCACTGGGTGCGATACATCTAGTAACAACTATTGTGGGTGGCTTTGGTCTTGCATTCATGTTCATGTACCTTGGTCTCTTTGGAGTCATTAGAAGAGAAGCAGTAATACCGGACCAATTCATGTGGGCAATGCCCGCTCTACTGTTCTTTGCACTCACTGTAGGTCTTGGGCAGATAGTTTTTGTGTATAACCTGTTCAGAACTCTTAGGAGAAAGCAAAATACAATAGAAGAAGATAGATTTGTTAATGTACAGCGTAAACGTGAACTTGAAGAGAGAAATGTAATTCATACTGGAGAGACCTCCAAATGACAAATGTTACTACTATCACTAATCATTTCCTATTTGGTACAAAGACACTATTCTTGCTTGCGGCCATCTTAGTTTTAGTAATAATTTCTGTAAGTGGGGGTCAATCCCTTGGACATCTAGAATCAGATTTAGGCGCCCATATGCTTGTAGAACATACTGTGTTCCTCTCAATTGGTTATATTTCCCTACTAGTATCTGAACGCATTCTTAAAAGTCTTGTCAATTCAACCAGACAAGAACCATCGTCTTCACATTATCCTATGAGAAGGCATTCTATCTGGCTCCAAACTCTAATTCTCACCTGGACGAGACTTGTTAGATCGTTCAATACTGTAACCAGTAACGGATTATTTCCAATAATTTGTGCGATAATATTGGTTGCATTTTGGCACATACCTTCAATTTTTGATCTGGCAAGCTATTCTGAAACTGTACACTTTCTTCAACACTTTACTTTTATTGTGGTCGGTGCTTTATTTTTCCTTACATTAAGACAGTTAGGGCAGTCAATAGTATTGTTTCTCATTATATCTTTAGTAGGGATGATGCTAATGTCAGGCGTGGGATTATCTATGGCAAATGAGAGAATATATATTCCGTATAGCGTCAGTAGCCACAATACTGCAGGTGAATATATGCTAGCAATATCGATAGCTATCGCTGTGATTGGCTTACCCGCCTACTTAATTCGCAGAACCTTTTTCCATATTGGAAAGCTTGCTAGTAACAGTAGTGAGTCCAACTAATAGCATCAGATCCGATGCATTGTCAAGGATGATTTGGTTCGATCTTGCATAACGTAACATTCAATTTTGAATTGTAACCAACTAACTTAATTTAAGGGACTGGATCATTTGTCCATTCGTTCTGAAGACCTGTATCTAGATTTGAGACAATTATTATAGATATGGCATTGGTATACCTAAAAAAGGAATCAGAGCATGAAAAAAGTGATAAATCATAAAAAAGTATTGAAGGTAGTAACACTTCACTTCTTACTACCTGTTAGCACCTGGACCTTTTGGCCCGTGACTATTTTTTTCTTATTGCTCTAAGGTCTGGTTTTCGTCTACAGTTGCTTCGTCGGCAGCGGCTTCTGCGCCTCCATCACCATCGCCGAAGATAGACTCTTGGACAACGTCCTTCAAATTCTGTGCTTCATTAACGCAGATAAGTTCATTGTCGTTCGTATTATCACTGCTGTGATCTTTATTGGTGTTCTCTATTTCACACTCGTTTTTAGTCTTTATCTTTTGAGTCTTGTGAACGTCATTGCAATTGTTGTCGTCGTTGTTCTTACACTTTTTCTCGTCATTTGCGTAGACGGGTGCTGGAAGTGAAGTTGCTGCTGTCGTAACTGCTGTCAGCATTGCTGCAGACAATACGACAAAGATTAACACGTTCCTTGTATACATATTTTCTATCAAGCAATTGATTCTAAACAAAGCATAAGTAGTGTGCTAAAGAACAATTGCTAAGAAACGAATAGAGTGCTATTTACGTAGCTTTATCTGAAATTACGAATAGAAAATTTTACTTCTTTTATTTCATCTGAACATCTACTGGCAAGCCAAATGTGAGAAATTCCCATGTAGCGTCAAAAAAATATCTGCGTACGGGAAATTAATATCAATATTTATTCGGGATTGCAATACGACGAAAATGGGATAATATGGACCGGTTAACAGAAAGTTTAACTGCCCTGTAAGTCTGCGGGTATGTTGCTTGTCTTTTCTGTGCTCGAATAGCTCATCAGCTTTTCCTTATACACGACGTTGCCAGATTTTGATCTTAATTTGTATGTGCAATAAGGACAAAACAGAGATTCGTCTTTCCAATGGGATTTGCTGTTATATTGGGGAGTGTAAAACAACAATCGTCTGCAATATCAGATGGAAATAAATTTTTACTTGGTCATTGTAGAATTACTAGATGCTGCGGATTCAGATTAGTCTAGTCACTCTATTTTTGTCAATAAGTTTATTTAGTTTCGTATTTGGTGCAACGAGTGACCAGGTAAAGGTTTCGAGTACAAGTAATTATGTGGATAATCTCAAATTTTTTCACGTGACTGGAGAGGTAATAAATGGCTTACCTAATGTAATCACATCTGTGCAGGTCTTTGGTGTGTTTTATGATGCGGACAACAAGATAGTAGGCACTGGCTTTACATATGCAGAACCCCAAACCATAGCTCCCGGAGGTAACGCATCATTCGACCTTCCATTGGCAGAGGAGATCAGTATTTCCCAGGAAAAAATACAGAACTATTCAGTACAGGCGTACTATCAATAACATCGTAGAATTAGCTTATCACTTAATGCAGACATCAATATTTCGCGGATTCAAAGTCAAAAAAGCTAGTACACACGAGTAGTTACCTAAGTTAATTACTGTTTATTATTCAGGAAAAGTTGAGACATCTTCTGCTGTCTGTAGCTGGCCATTTTCATCGAGCCATTGAAGGGACAAAGTATAGTCATACATACCCTCAAAATTTTCCTTGGGAGAAGATAAATTGAATCCAAGTTTTTGCCCTGGGACTAAGTTACCGAGTGTGTCATTTATTGCATCTCCTCGAATTAACGCTCCGTCTTTATCATATGAATTCATAAGAATCGTTACAGATTTAGCAGTTTTAATTCCAATATTCTTTATAGAACCCTGAAGGAGATCATAGTCGCCTCCACTCGACTTGTACTGCTGCTTCAGCATTACGATGTCCGATGGGACTGTTGTAGAGTTCCCTGGTTGACCAAGGGCTCCTGGCGGGATCATTAGTATAGTAGAAACAAAAACCATTAAGGAAATTCCGGATACGATTTCTACTCTTTCACTCGTGAGTCTTGATTTGGAGATATTAGAGATGGATACGGGGTATCTCATTTCCTATCAATTCATTCATATTCCACAAAATTATTTAAGCCAAGTGGAATTATTTTATTTTTTATTTCCCTCCAGATGTCATATTGCATCTATTTTTGTCCGTATTATGGATTTTCTGAAATGCACCCTCTCTTAGCCTATAAGTAATTTGCACTTGCCAAGTCTTCCATACGTAAGTGTTAGAGGTCAAGAAACCATGTGCGGCACAAAATTTAAATGAAAATACCCATGTTTATCAGCGAATGTCAACAGACTCGAAACTAGTGGGTAAAAGTCTAAACTCACCTGATGAAATTAGAACCTTTGAAAAGGGAAAAATTGAAACTGTAACTCTTGGTGACAGTGGCATTACTATCGGAAGAAGTACGTTTGAACCAGGATGGAGTTGGGAAAAGTGTGTGAAGCCAATAGTAAAGACAACGAGTTGCGAGGCCCCCCATACAGGCTACATTGTTTCAGGAAGAATCAAGGTGGTAATGGATGATGGCTCTGAAATTGAAGGAGGCCCAGGAGATGCTGCTATTATACCCCCTGGGCATAACGCATGGGTCGTAGGAGATGAGCCCTGTGTTATGATAGACTTTACTGGAGCGAAGGATTACGCTAAAGGCACTTAGTGCTTTCGTATTCTAAAACTTGAGTAGATGGGAGAGACTTTTCTCACTGCAGGTAACTAATCCATCTTTTTTTCTTTTTTTGCTTAGAGCCGCAAAATAAAATAAATTCTGGGCAGACCAAGTACTGTATGATTGTGCGAACAAGGCTAAAATCGGACACAAAATCCAGGAGGAATGGAGATATGCAAGGGCAAGCTTTTATGACTATTAATTACTCATTTTTCATCTAGCTCAGGTATGTAGTTTAAAATTAGATATTTGCTAGCCTACGCTCATGAAACGGCTCTCGACTATGTAGAGGTTAATCATATAGCCTATCAATGTCAGCGGTGATAGAAAACTCTTATATAATGATTAACACTAAGACAATTACAATGAACACTCTCATGAGATGCAATGTATGTGGGAGAAAAACGTATGAACTCAGGAACTGGCTTGATAAGATGATCTGTAATAGATGCTATAAGGTAATTCCAGAAATTTTGGCTAACTAGGAAATCGAATCACCGAGCTAATTGTGAATAATTTTCTTAAGCAGGCGCTGCTACACCGTGGGTTACGTAGTGTATAAATCATGATATTATTTCATAAAATGTAATAACTAAGACACGATAAACATGTAATTTTTTTTTTGGATTTGCTATAATCTACCGAAATTTGGTTTTTCGAATATATTTGCACTCAGCCCCGATCATGCTCTTAGGTAAGTATGCTCACCGAAGTGACGGGGCAAAATTTTACCTTGATAACAGAAAATCAATTATGAAAAAAATTAGGTCCTACCAGCATAATTTGAGCAGAAAGTAATTGCATTCAGATTGTTGATGTCCAATATTACTGAAACCGGCCAGTTGGTAATCCTGCACATTGCCCGAACTAACTCCTACGACACTCTCTTGGCTGGCAGCCACAGTTGCGGTGGCTGGCAATAAAACGAATGACGCGAGAACTAGGCCCGTGACCAATTTTCGCACGAGAGCTCCATGAATTTGGTTGTTCATCCAACCAATATATACGTATGATAATATTTAAAAGTTTGGTTGTTCGTCCAACTTATTTATATAAAGGGAATTAATCCAATAGTAGGTATGCGTGAAACTCGCGAACAAAAAATTAACCAGATTCTGCAAGCTTCTGTATCTGTACTATCCTCGAAGGGATATGAAAACGCAACCATCGCAGATATTTCTAAGGCTGCCAGAGTCAGTAGAGGGATACTGCATTATTATTTTACAGACAAAATTGACCTAGCGAGTAAGGCGTTGGCATTTAACGCGACCAATATACTAAAATCATCACTTGATGGTGTTAAGGGAGAATCCGCACAAGAAATTGTAGACAATATCATAAATTCCTTCAGAAAAAACTTACGGGAAAATCCCGATTTTTATGCATTTCTTTTCGAAATGTGGTGTGCAAGTAGACGTAGCAAAAGGATCAAAAAGGAATTGATGAATTGTATGGTGAAGGTCGTTGCAGAAATTGAAGAGGCACTGAAAATCTCTGCTAACAAGGGAATATTTGATTTCAATTCAAAAATTGGTCCTAAAGGTGCGGCTGCCATTCTTGCGCTATGTGATGGAATCGCATTCCAGCTTTTGCTAGTCGGGTCACAGAGCTTGGATGACTTTGAATATTGGGATTTGATAAAGCGCATGCTGTTGTCGCTCCTGATACCTGACTGATTATCTTCAAATTCCAGTCGTTACTGTACAACGCCTATAGCCACTCCTTCTATTACCCTCTATTTGGCTTGATGTTGTTTATCTTATCAGAATCATGACAATAAACGAATTTATCATTACCAGCTGACTGCAAGTCAATTCATCAAATAAACATGAATCTGCACAAAGTTTGTATAATACCTGTAAGGGTGTTCAGGCTAAAAACCCTGGAGCTAAGCATGGAAGAGATCAGATTGGAAAAATTCTCAGCTCCAGAGCATGATTCTAGCAAAGCTCCTCTACAAGAGAAAGGGTAAAAGGGGTATCGGATGTTATAATGCAATTTTAGCCTTATCAGAACATATAATTGTTGTATATTCTAAATGTGATAATTTTTCAGATTATGGTTAAGGTTTGCTTAGAAGTGGTAGTCCGGTCAATTAGCGAAACAAGAAAACTGCCTATCCTAGCCATAGAAGGTCGTAAACACCAATCCTGATGTCCAAGGTGGAACGAAAAAGGAAAAGTTAGAATTGATCAACATGCCCAAGCTTCCGCTAGTGTATAATGAAATGGAGCCTAATCAAGATACAAGATACAAGATAGTCGAGATAGTGGGTACAAGGCTTAGGTATAAGGAGACGTTGCTTTCTACTATCAAGGGTCCGTTGGCGAGAACTTTAATCGAAGCGCATTTACGCCAAGAAGAACTGGCCTGGGACTACGACGTTGAAAATCAAAAAATATACATTTACCGTTCTGAATTATTGGGAGGCGTGCTAGAATCTGCCCCATCAGACGAAAATCAAAAAGAGAATCAGGCAAAAAAATGAAGATAGAACTACAGAACTAGCAGTGTTAAAACATGACGAGCAATCAACTCAGGAGTTTAAAAAATTAAATAGCAAATATTATTCATAATACTAGCAAAATGCAATCAAATACTGATCCTGGCAATATTGACGACCAAAAACTACAGAACTTTATGCTAAAGGCGGTTGGAGATATTGGAAGTACTCTTAGTGCAGTCCTTGTAATTATTGGAGATAGGCTTCGTTTATACAAAGCCATGGCAGATTTAGGTAAAGCCTTTGCGCCGGAAGAATTGGCTAAAATGACTAAGACTAATGAGCGGCTCATTAGAGAATGGTTAGCAAACCAAGCAGCTGGAGGATATTTAACATATGATTCCTCGAATGGTAAATACACTCTTCCTCCCGAACAAGCAATGGCACTTGCAGACGAGAATAGTGCTGTGTATTTACTTGGTGCATATCAAGCTATAAGGTCTTATTTCAAAGATGAAGAAAAATTCGTAGAAATGTTCAAAAGTGGAAAGGGATTAAGATGGGGAGAGCATGATCACGATCTCTTTGAGGGTAGCGCGCTATTTTATAAACCCAATTATGTCGGAAACTTGGTGAGCTCCTGGATTCCTTCCCTAGATGGAGTTGAACAAAAGCTGAAGCAAGGAGGCAAAGTTGCCGATATTGGATGCGGATATGGCATATCAACAATTCTCATGGCCCAGGCTTATCCAAATTCCAGATTTTATGGTTTTGATAACCATAACGCTTCTATCGAACAAGCCAAAAACCAACAAAGAAAGGAGGAGGAAAAAGCAGGTGTCAGTATTTCGAATGTAGAATTTAATTCTGTCGCTGCAGATAATGAAACCATTGGAGATGACTATGATCTAATCACCTTTTTTGATTGTCTTCATGATATGGGAGATCCTCTGGGAGCTTTGAAATTTGCAAGGCATTCACTTAAGCAAGGCGGGACGTGTATGATAGTAGAACCATTGGCTAATGACAAGTTGGAAGACAATCTTAACCTAGTAGGCAGAACCTTCTATGCAGCATCCACACTTGTATGTGTACCAAATTCTCAAGCTGAAAAGGGTCCTGCATTAGGCGCGCAGGCAGGTGAAAAGAAAATAAAGGAGATTGTACTGGCGGCTGGATTTACCAAGTTCAGGCGTGCAACACAGACACCGTTTAATATGATTTACGAGGCAAAACCATAATTGCAGGTAGTAAAGTGTAAATCGTTTCTGTCCAAGATCAGTAGCATTGGATCGCCGATTAGCTTTGGATAATAACTTTTACAATTTGGACATTGTAATTCTTTTTGTATTAATGCTTGAGTAATTAATTCTAAAATTGTGTGGAGATACTCTGCTGGATATGGATGTCTCGAGTTGTGGGAATTTTAATGACATGTAATTCAAAAGTCGAGGCAAACTAGTACGGACTCAAAGTTGCGTGTTATAACGATGACTACTTTAGGATTACCACAGACTTTGTAATTTGATTGACTATTGGAAGATATTCGTTGAATGATTCATTACTATTAGAATATGAAAAGATAAACGACCCTTTGCCATTTATTACTGCAAGAACATTCATTGTTCGACCAGATTCTCCGAGGTAATTTGTAAACTCTACTGTATTGGTTACTGCAGGAAAACCGTACAGGCTGTCTGTATTAGCTGGTTTGTCAACTAAATTATAAGTTTGGTACGATGGTCGTAATTGGTCTTCTATAGCCAGCAGATATCTTTCTGGGGATATTTCTAAACCTTGTGCGTAATTGATTAATGATGGGTCATCGTCGTTGTACGTAACTGTGATCTTAAATTCCCTTGGAAAATTTGGATTGCCAAGTGTCAAATCTACGCTGCTCAAAAAATTTTCTCTTCCTTGAGCATGTAATTCTGATGGATAGAAAATTGTAAATCTGCCTGCTGGATCAATATAAGTAATCCAATTGTCAAGGTTGGCCTGAGCGAAAATATGCTCGGGATTAACGAACGTCAGCACGACAAAAGTCGTAAGTGCAACGTAATGCAGCCCTCTCAATCGTATATAATATTCTACGTATCATTTCTTATTAATAATTTTTCCCCCGTGAAAAGTCAATATTGGAGGACAACTAATATCGGTCAAGGGAGGGTTACGCCAAGACCACTTGCCGCAAAAATGTATTAAAATCCCAATTTTTCAAATTTGGTAGTCAGCAACTCCTATACGACATTCAAAATATGAACATTGCATGTCATTTGGACTAGCCATAAACGTACAAATAAAAAATAGAAATTAAAGTTTGCCAGATACGTTCAAAAACAAAAAGAATGTTATTTGACTTTCAAAATATACGTAGTTGTTTGATTCCATCCAATCGGCCCAGCAAATTGATTCCCTTGGAATTCTATTTTTGAGACTGTACTATTAATGTCACCTTTTACCCTTAATTCGTGTATGCCAGTAGATAAGGGCTTCAGAAACAACCAGTTCCCATCAGCCACAGACTGTGTGGTTTGGGAGCTCAAATTCAAGATATTGTTTTCAGGGAGGGTAATATTATAAAGACTTGTTTGGACCCGATACTCCTCCAAGTTGGTAATATTTACTCCGTCTAGCGTTGCTGACCCACCAGTTACAACGTCTTGAATAGTCATTGCGCAGTCTCTTAATTCTTGTTCAGTTTTTAATGACTCAAATTCCGCATAAGAGCACTCAGAATTTAACAATGTAATAAGCAAAGAAGTATCTTTTGGAATTTGACAAGTACGCACAACATCATGCTCAAAAGATTGTGTAAGGAACCATACTGGTCCTTTTTGCTCTTCGCTACAGTATTTCCCTATATCATCATAGAAGGGGCTTCTTTCCCATGGAATAGAATATGCCCACTGCCACCATTTTGCAGTCCAGTCTGCATATGAAACATTATAAGGCTGGGAATTTAGACCGTAAACCAAATTAGAAACATCAGGATCGGTATTATTCAAAGACTCGATAGAATCTAATTCATCTTCAGTCGCTGACATGACACTATTTGGTACCACTTCAGCTATAACCACTATAATTGAAAGCGCCAATAATATTTTCATCAATAGTGTACAATACACTTGAACATCTTATGAACTTTCTATTGAAAATGTTCCCTATAAATAAATTAGCGTATCAATTATCGATAAGAAGTAATCGCGTCTGTCACCATTTTGCTTTTCTAAAAATAGGATAAAATGTGTGTCTGTTTACGTGACTGCAGTGATTTGTTTTGAAGCGGAAATATAGAATTTTGCTTCACTACTCTTGTTTTGATGAATCGAAGCCATTGGATTAGGGGCTTTTAAGTACTATAAAGTGTAATATTTTAATTGCATAGCAGTTCTTATTTCAGCCTATGTTAGGAGAACAGATTGCGGAACTAGTTGGTAATATTACAAGTCAAAGGATATTAGATATTGACAACACCTCGCCTAAGATTGAGGCAACTGTAAGCCTATATGGGAAGATGAACAATGTGGATGTCAAATCTATCATCACCTATTGGAATATTCGAAAACCAGACGGTAGCCTTTATGGTGAAGGACGGGGAATTATAACTACCAACGAAGGAGATATGGCAACATCTCGTGCTCAAGGAATGGGCAAATTGGATAAAGATGGAGTTGCAAGATGGCTTGGGTCCGTCTTTTACACTTCAACTCCAACTGGAAAATTAACTTTTTTAGATAATTTGATCGGAGTATTTGACACCGAAGTTAGTGCCGATGGTCATGTTCTAGAAAAAGTATGGCAGTGGAAATAATTTCGACCTAAAAATAACATCATTATTTTCCTCTCGGGCAATGTCGGAAATTGAAATACTAACTGTATTATGAAACACTTGGCATGATGAATAATTTTCCTTTCTGTGATTGGGCGGAAAGAACTTGTATTTTATGAGATATTGATGATCAGAAAACGCCTGACAACTTTAACATAGAATTTGGTACCATTACTACAACCAAGTCAACTTTTTGGCTTTACAGAATGAACTTTGTGAAATACAAGTATTTTAGCAAATGCATATAGAGTTTGATGCTCAATTTGTAAGTGATTTATTCATTTTGGATAATATTGAAGATTTCGTAAAGGTTGCATTGCGAAAGGAAATTAGACCTTCCCAGATGAAAGAAGTTCAAGTTAATGGCCAAAGTGTATGTGTGGCAAATATTGACGGGGAGTACTATGCTATCAATAATATCTGCACACACGAAGGTGGTCCGCTGGCTGACGGCGTACTTGAAGGATTTGAAGTGGAGTGTCCATGGCATCAATCGCGTTTCGACGTAAGGACCGGTGCGGTGGAAGCTCCTCCGGCAAGCGAACCAGAGACGACGTATGAAGTGAAAGTAGATGGAGAGGACATACTGGTTAGAAAACAGTCTAATAGTGGTAATGAACAGCTCGGAGTGGTAGATAACAGATCCACAGAATATACTCTTGTGTTGCAAGAAAAGCACAGACATGAGGGTACTGATGTAATGTCGTTTAAGTTTACCAAGTGGAGCGACGATGGCAACCCAGATCAAATGATTAAAAGAACATTGGATTATATCGCTGGACAATATGCTTTTTTTGATATAGGCGGAGTACATGATGATCCCAAAGGCCCAATTAGACACTTTACTCTTTCTTCATCACCTACAGAAGATTTTATTATGTTAAGTACAAGAATAAGAGAAAGCCCCTATAAGAAAACACTAGCCTCACTAGAGGGAGGGACCAAAGTCAAGGTAAAAGGTCCCCAGGGAAAATTTACATTGCAAGAGAATTATTCGAAATCTGCCGTTTTTCTATCCGGTGGTATAGGGGTTACTCCGTTCAGAAGTATGATAAGGTATGCCACTGATAGAAACCTTCCAATAAAGATAGTTATGTTTGATTCCAATAGAAATCTAGAAAATGTTCTGTTCAAAAGCGATTTTGATGATTGTGCAAATAGAAATAAACATTTGAGAATCATTTATACTCTCACAGAAGAAGATCATGATCGACTCGTGTCGGATGAATGGAAAGGAGAAAAAGGGAGAATAGATAAGGCAATGCTGATGAAGTATTTGGGAGATAATGAATTAAGGGAGTCTATATTCTATATTTGTGGTCCACCTGCCATGGTAGAGGCCATTAGGAATTTACTCCAAAGTATTCAAATTCCGAAAGAGCTTATAAAAGTTGAAGAGTTTACTGGATATTGATACTGAAAATTTCTATCTGCAATTGAGAACGTAAGGATTTTCTTGTACCCATATGTATTCAACTTTCTTTGTAAGGCACAAATCCTGTCAGTACTGTATTATTACAGAGTTAGCTTGTACCCGTTGCTCCAATTTTTCTGTAAGACTGTAACATTACTCATTAGAACAAATCTGCATTATGACTAGTGAAAGTATTATTTGTATAGAGTTATTTGGTTTTAGTCGAGGAAACTTGAACTTGCAATACCTGCACAAACTCGGAACTCCGATTGATATTAACAATGCAAGCCCAGTGGCCAACATTAACTTCAATGATTCTCTATCATTTCAGCAACTATACATAGGGAAATTTGAACACATGAGTACTGAACCAACTTGGGATGTCCTTCCAGCATTTTCTGTAGCCATTATTCGTTACTATGTCAAGATTTTTGACTATATTTTCAATATCGGGCACTAGGTAGTAGTCTTGAATTTTTGGGCATCGAATTCTGATATGTTCAAGAATACTTCGCTTCCGTTGAAGTCATCTACACATGATCGCGGTAGGATGAACTCGTGACGCCCTTGCATGGCAGTTATATTTTGGTCATCTATGGCAATGACATTTCCCAAATCTTGGCCATCTTTCGTCCTTACACCTTTGTGAATTAGCCTGTCCCAATGTACTATGCTAGACATTGTTATTTAATATATGGCCTACCTGGTATTTCAGATCCACTGTTTTTTTATTAAGTATTACTGTATTCCATGACATACAATTACAAGTTGACATACAGTTTATTCATCATCAATCAATTTCAGCCAGACTCGACTAACTAATACGTGCATTCTAAATATACCAGCATTTCAATTGTAATCAAATCTAAATTCTCCAGGGCCAACCAATGTTTTAAGTGTCATTTCTTTAATCTCAAGTACTGCCTACCAGAAGATATAAGTGAGATTGAAGAATTATGTCACTCAGATAAGCCCTAATATCAACAGTGACGAGTGAGCTTATGCATCGCTATGCTTTTGTCCCAATCGTAAGAAGATATCCTACTCTTAGCTCGTTTTCGTAAATGTAAGGCTTAATGGCATTCAGAAAATCTTTTCGCAAGAGATCGACTTTTTCTTCGCCTTGTCCTTTGACTAGTCGAATAGCCTGTATCAAAGGTCCGTATTTTGAACTAAAATGAATCCAATAATGGTTTGGGCTTAATATTGGAACATTAACAGCTCCTCGTTCAAAATAAATTTCGTTGACTCCGCCCAAACGCTTTCGGACTAAATCTGGTACTCCCCATTCCATCGGAGAAGGTGCGGGATTAGAAACCGAAGTTGAAGTGTATTTTCCTATTGTACGAAACATGCTTCCCACCGAAAGTTCTGGAGGCCAAGTTGCAAACCCGATAGAACCACCTTTCTTCGTAACTCTCAGAATTTCTTTAATTGCTACTTCTGGATTAGGTGCGAACATGTGTCCGAAAGTTGAAAGCACGATATCAAATGATTCATCTTCAAAAGGAAGGTCTTCAGCATCTCCCTCCTTCCATTCTATACCGTCAATTTCTGCCATCCTCTCTTCTTCAATAGCCTGATCCAGAAGTTCAGATGTCAAATCTAGCCCCGTTACACTTGCACCCATTCTGCGAGCGGTGATGGCTGTATTTCCATTCCCGCAGGCGACATCCAGAACAGATTTATCGGGACTTATATTTACTAATCTTACCAGATGTGCCGATATAGGCGGAATAAATGTTGCTATACTACGGTAATCACCTGATGACCATGTTGCAATAGCTTTTTGCTTAAGCTCACTCATGTAGAGGGATTGCTAAGACATCCTTTTTATTTCCTCCTATGAAATGACCGTATCCAGCGAAAATGTGAGGGCCGAAGTAACAGTACAGTAAATAAGCAATTACTCAGACTGTTGTGTTATGCTAGCTCCATCTACCACCAGATTGTTATTTTGCAACCAACTCTTTTTTCCTTCTTGGATATGGAAACTCAACGCTGTGAGTGACAACAAGTGTTGGAGGATCCAGTAAACATGTCCATCCTGATCTTTAGACGAAGTGTAATAAGAGCTGATTTCACAGAACAAGAATAATTTGCCATATCATAATTCCTGAGATACTTACTAGAATGTATTTCCAGATCTAGCTAATGTTTCGGAAAATTTCTCTTGTAGGAATTGGAGCCATTTTTGTCTTCGCAGTGATCGGTGCTAGTATAATGTCAACGACACTGTCAAATACACAGCCCGTCGTCGCAAAATCCCCCCGATAAGATAGGTGAAATGCGGAGGAATATGTCAAATTTGGGCATTGTCATTACGACTACGCCAGTGATGTGTAGTAGTATTGGCGACATAATGGGAGCCCTATCAAGTATTGCAGGGGACAAGGTGTCAAATATGTCCAGTCTCAGTAACTTATCGGCCAGCGCACCTGAAACTATGATGAATATGATGAATAAAACAGATGGTTTGAATCAAACTAATGACATGCAATGTATGCTGACGAATCTGATAAACCAGACTATGGTATCAGAAGCAGAGAACACGACCAATTCTCTATTAGGTAAAGTAAAGGATCTCATGCTATGTAACCCTACTTCTGAAAAAGACATCAAGAAAATGCCGGAATAGAAATACTCTATAAACCACTTTTTTATTTTTTCTCATTTCTCTTTATGGGTATACCCTAGCAAATGAGCATTACCGTTCTCCAAAGGTAAAGGACGTGCAAACTTTATAATGAACACTCGAAAGATTTACGATTTAAATGCGAAATATTCCAAATTCAATATTCAAATGACTTGGCGATAGTATTGGGTAGCGGTCAGATGCAAAAAAACCATCTGTTCCAAAGGGAATTAAATTCCCACCGCACCATTATACCCACTATATTGCGTTCGCGTATCCAAGATGAGCCAACTATTGGAAAGTTTGAGGAATCCTGATTGCTAGGGGGCCCCTCCTCCTTTTGGTGATTTATTTGTTATATCTGGAATAGTATTGAAGTGAGTTATGGAATGCCAACTTGCTAATAGCGAAGAATATCAAGCATTAAGAAAGCGATTGTTAAGTGAAGTAAAAAAATTATACAAGTTACAGGTCCTTGACCATTCACCAATTTACATGCGCCTTATATGTACAAAAATCCAACTTATAGGCGACACGCTAGAATTTATTTACAAAAATCCTCAAATGACACTACATGAACTTTGTTTGCGAATAGAAGATGATATAGATTTGGAAGAAAAAGAAATAGATAATGCTGAAACTTTTGTAGAAAAAGAAATGATCTTTCATCGTATGATAACGTACGAATGGATTTTCAGTATCGTTAAATCAGTCTTGTTAAAGTACAAAAGATGATCTAGAAGCTTTATGTGATTATTCAATGGCTAGAATAATCCCATCATTTAGAATAGCTGCTGAAATGGAGACAGCAAAATGGAGGGCCTTTAAGTCCGGGCCGATCCTTATTTAAGTCATATCGTATGTATGCGTGGGAATTGTACTAATGTATTATTTACTTATCTGCAACAAGATCTTTGAATCGGGAATACTTTAATGGCGCATAAAGAGAGAAAATAGATTATCGGCAATATCAAGGAGTCGATGCAGAGAAATCATGGTCGTTTGGATTCAGCCTCCTTGTACCTTTGTCAGGATTAATGCAACTACAAAGCCTGTCAACAAGGCAAGCCCCTTCCCAAATGACTCTTTCTTAAATGCCTCGGGGATCATGGATTCTCCCAGCATCACTAGAATTGCCCCAGCCGCAAATGCTATAGAAATTGAAATTATTGGAGGGCTGGCATTAGACAGTACGCTATAGCCCATCGCCGTAGCTAAAGTTCCTATCGCAACTGCCACAGCCCATAAAACCAGTATATATCTTCTACTAAGCCCGGAGGATTTCATATCATTAGTTGATGCCAGTCCTTCAGGAAGGTTTGAGACGAAGATTGCTACCAGGAAGGCGATATTTATCATACCGCCTGATGCGAGGGTAATTCCAAGCGCCGCATTCTCAGGTATGTTGTCCATGACAGACCCAATGAATAATGACCTTCCAGAATTGGAATTCTTATCAATGGTAACTTTACTTTTAGAAGTTAAGTTCTCACTTTTACGTACCCTAGTTTTTGACTTTTTGTCCACAATTGCATTTGCAATACCATATGACAGACCTCCTAAGATGAATCCGATCAAGGTGGCTGATAGTGTATGAGTGACATTAAATGCCTCAACTATTATTGAAAATGTTAGTGTAGCAATTAATACTCCACTTCCAAAAGCCATTATAGTAGTTATCAATTTCTGTGATAAATTACCATATAGAGATGCCAAACACCCGATAAGTAAAGGGCTTGATGCTATTAAGCCAAAAAGTAGAGAGTCAACTAAGCCATTCGAAGTAAGAATTTCAGATCAATTAATCATAGCTTAGGTAAATAAAAGATTTTTGAATATTACGGTTACGTCGTACAAACTAAAAGAATTGGATCCCAATCAATGTTTAATCCGAATGACCCAAACGACCTTGATGCGGTATGTGTGACTAATATACAACCAGCAGACAAGATAGCTGTAAATTAACTATCTTTACCATTCTCACTCTTTTTTCTCTTCTTCTTTTTTCTAGCCTGATCACTAGAATCACTTGCTCTATTCATTTGGGGAAGGCAGATAAAGAAAACGCATCACAAAAGTTATACATTTGTAAAAAGAACAATGATTATTGCATATAGTTAATGCTAATCCTGGGTTTGGTTCCCCCATGTCAGCCGAAGGGGTAATTGACTTTCTAACAAATAGTAAATTGAATCTGCAGTTATCGACAATAGATCAAAAAGGAGATCCAAATATTCATCCTGTATGGTTCTTCTTTGATTCATCCATGAATTCATTTTACATCGGAACAGGAAGACAGTCAAAAAAGGTAGCTAATCTAAGAAATCATGACACTGTTTATTTTTGTGTAGATGAGCCCAAACCTCCGTACAAGGGCGTGCGTGGGAAAGGGAAAGTTACTGTACATAGTGACACCCATCACAATGTCCGTATAGAAGAAAAAATTCTCGTCAAGTATATGGGTGGCCTTGAGAGCGAGGGAGCAAGAATGTTAATGGGCATGACTAAAAGCGGGGATGCTGTTATCGTTGAGATTTCTCCAACCTATTTTTCAACATGGGATTATAGTAAAGATTCTTCTTCTGGCATACTTTAAATGTTGATACCATATGAAACACAGAATTGATGACCTAAAATATTCTAGCACGAGAACTAAAGGTAGAGATTAATTGCCTCCCCGCCTGCTATTCGTACCCTGATAGACATTATCAAATTTCTCCCCATCAATAGACTAACACCAATCAATAATTGAGTTCGATAATTGGCATAAAGGACTAATCATTCCCCTCAAAACAATGAATCATATATTCGTTAGACGTAGAATATAGTGAAACGAGGCCAGTAAACCGAAGTCATGAACAATAGTGAAATAGAAAGGTCAAAGGCTAATACGGAGAGTAGGGACTGGATCGATCGTTATTCCTTGTTCATTGGCAAGATAGGTGGCGTACCTGTTAGTATACACTTTAGTTTTGCCTTGGTCTTTACTCTTATTACCTGGACGCTTTCGTACAACTTCTTTCCTGTATATTATCCGGGGTTGCAACTATCTGCATACATTGGACTGGGCTTTGCAGGCGCCATAATTGCACTTTTTTCCATTCTGTTTCATGAGTTGGGTCATTCTACCATCGCAAACAAGTACGAAACAAAATTTGAAAAGATTGTGCTCTTTGCCTTCGGAGGAATAGCATTAAACTCTCGTGAAATGACCGATCCTAAAAAAGAGATTCGTATGGCCTTTGCTGGGCCCTGGATAAGTTTTATTATTTCTAGTTTTTCATTTTCGCTTTGGTTAATAGTATTTGAAAGTCATATAATTTCTCCAGCCGGCTCCCCCATCGCTGGCATCCTGTTCTACGCTGGATTAATCAATCTAGCTATTGGTCTATTCAATCTGCTCCCAATATTTCCCACAGATGGCGGTAGAATCTTGAGAGCTTTTCTATCCTTGCGTTTAGACGATCATATAAGGGGGACTAAGGTAGCTATTAGAGTTGGAATGATTATTTCACTCTGTCTTGTATTGGCAGGGGTGATTATAGGATTAACGCTTTCTTTTGTTAGCGGCCTTTGGTTGATGATTTTAGCATTTTTCTTGATGAGAGGATCTAAATGGTATTATAGACATTATCAAGCCATTACTTCCAGAGCTTTAAGATAATATGAAGCTCCAGCTTTGAAGATGGAATTTTAGAGTTCAGCTTCGAAAAGAAATGGAGGTATAAATAGGAGCAATAGAAGATACTCCCAGTCGATCAAAAAATAAAAACAAAAATAAATAAAATTACCAAGAGATCTTTTCGATGTCAATTCTTAAAACATAGGAACAGAATACAATTGCAAATAATTCTAACATTCTTTTATACCCGTTCTCTTAATTAAAGGTCTTGAAGCATTTGCCTGAGAGTGGAGGTTTGATACTACTTTTCATTTCGGCATTAATAGCACTGCTGTTCTACCTTTGTGTTAATAATAATGATTTTGGATTTAGTTTTGTGCTGGCGCAGCAAGGGCAAGATCACGTCGCCCAAGAGTTAACAAATAAAATTCCTGCCGTAAAAATTGTGTCGCCCCTTATGGGACAGAGAGTTCCCACTGGCGACCTAACAATTTCAGGTATATCTTCAGACAATCCATCAACTGATTGCTATGTTTCGCTTATTTGGAATGAATCAAGACCGTACCAAAGTGCAAGTGCAACAGGTCCTGGAGGAGAAAATGACTTTTCAAGATGGTCATTTACGTTTACTGATGACTATCACCGTATTGCTGAGGGGGTAAATAGGCTAACTTCCAAAATAACTTGCACCAATGCTACTCATGGTGAATATGGTACAAAATGGTACAGCATAAATGTCATAGGCGATGCTGCCAACTCCTCTAATGAAAACGTAACTGGTGACGGAAATGAGAAAGTTAACGTTGATAAAGATTCAGCTGCACGGGTAAACCTTAGTGGCACCATGGACGCTGCGGTAAGGAACGAAAATAATGCATGCAGCACAAAGAACGTAACGATAGCTGATGTGAAGGCTATTGGCTATGATGGAGACGACGCTTTTGCAACTAATGCCTATGATCACAATCTAGAAACCAGATGGTCTCATGAAGGAACAGGATCTTGGATTCAGTTCGACCTGGGTTCGCAAAATCTCATCTGCAGTATGGATATTGCATGGTATAAAGGGGATGAAAGATCAAGTACCTTTTCAATCGATCTTTCCATTGATGGGACCAATTTTGAAAAAGTTTACGAAGGAACAAGCAGTGGAAACAGGTTGACGCCGGAGACATACAATTTTGCAGGTAGTACACCTGCCAGATTTGTAAAATTAATAGTTGATGGAAATACAGATGACTTTAGCGACTTGACTGATTGGGCGGCAGTAACTGAAGTAAATATAAATTGAAATTAATAGGTAATTGGCTAGATGAAGTACGTTATCAATAATTAGTATGTGTTTATTGTAAAATATACTAACCTCTTGGAATCTTAACATATTTAATTGATCTCATTTTAGTAAGCTACCGGATTTGAATCAATGCTGGAATGGACTGTATGGAGCAACATTCCGATCCATTCCATTCAAGTCCGATTCCCTCTAAATAAGCAAGTGATTTTTAGAATTGAGAATCGTATCTTTGAAATAAATACCCAAACACTTGAGATATGAGCTGTTCCTAAATTGCCAAAGGAACACTATGGTAGCGTGAAGACATCTAGTACTGGAGTCAGCCTAATCCACTGACTCCAGAATTGAATTTTCAAAAATCGCTTTGTCTATTTTGACCTAAATTTGGGAGGGCGCCGATTGTAGTAGAAGGCCATTAATTTCAGATAAAAGGTCAGGGAGACGTACTGGTTTTTGTAATTTTTTATCAATGCAATTGTATCCTTGAAAGATCTCATCTGACATTTCAAAAGCACTTATCAAGATAGTTTTTACGTTCGGATTAGTTTTCTTCATTTTGGTAAATAATTCAATACCGTTCATTCTCGGCATTCTAAAATCTGATACTACCAACAGATAGTTATCCTTGTTACTTGCAAAATGTTCAAATGCAAGTTCCGGTTCTGTAAAAGCGAAAACCTCTACTTCTTCAATAGTAGAGAGAAATTCTTTGAACATCATCACCAAGTCTAATTCATCGTCAATTACGGATACGAAAACACGTTTAATAGATGACAGTATGTCCCATTTGTTAATAGTCAATGAATCTAATAAAGTTATTCATAAAATTATTTTTTTTATAATATGTAACTAAAAACATCATATTTGTTCTCAAGAGAGAATCTTGTATCAAAATTGCTGTAATGATACACTCTCACCCCCTTTAGTTGCTGATCATTGAGATCAACTTTCACCTATTATTTTTTCCGTTACCACTTTAAAATTGTAAATGGTGAGACATCTTCCTTTACTATTAAACTAAACTAAACTGAAGGCCGAAGAAATTTTGTCAATTATTCCCTAAGGAGAGGGGTGAATAAAAGAAAATAAAAAAAGAATAAGAATATTCCCTTGACTTTCGTGAGAGAGAGAGAGAGAGAGAATCACCTAGTGCAATCTTATCTTTGTCTGACTAATATGCTCTCTATTGCATTATCATTCAAGATAGTCTTGATCAATTTCATGCGTTCTTCTTCTCCGATTCTTCCAGATTCCTGAATTGAATCAATTGCCTTTAGTTTCCAATAGTTATTCACACCAGCTTCCATAATGAGTTGAGCGTGATAAATAATTGTACCCAAATTTGTTAGTGAAAAGCGACCTTTAATTCTCTGTACAAGTCCCGCATTCATCAGTTGACCGGTTCTGACATAATATTGCTTTTTGCTAAGTCCTTTGTGTTTCAATACTTGACTTTCAACAGAGCCCTTTGCTATCTCTCGAAACATTTCGAGTGATTTGGCATCTGCAATTGCTTCCAATACGCCAATTAGTGATTGTTTTTCCCTTGAATGCATCAACTTTCTAATGACGTTAAAATGATCATATCTATATAAAGGAAGTCTTGCAATCTCGTGTCATTTCATTGGATTTTCCCCTTTTTTGGAAATAGGAGTAAGAATTTGCCAAAACGTTAAGATACGTAAATTTGAAATTCTATCGTATGGCTATGTTTGATGATTGCTTATATTCGATGAGATCTCTCCTGTACCAGATAAAAATAAAGAAAAATGTCTGAACCTCGCATTCAATTATGGACGGATGATAGCAGCAGCCAGTTTGCAATATTCTTGAATTCAAAGTATGTGATAAGAACGGATGAAAAAGCAAAATACAGCAAATTAATTGACGAATCTGTATGTCTGCAAGGATATGATTATGATTGGAAGCACACTCTATCACAATGGGTCATGTATCTATTTGGAAACAAATTGTCCTTACCTGACAAACCGCAAATATCAAGCTTCCAGCAAAGTATTGTAGAAAGCGATAAAAATAAGAAGAAATCCAAGCATTTTCATATTCCCAGACCTCATAATTTACCTAAAAACTCTAACAAAATATCAAAAACACAATCACAAGCAAAATCAAAATCGAAACAAGCAGTAATTAAGTGCAACTCTTGCAATTTGAAATTTTGCATAGAGGAAGAACGCGATGAGCATGAAAGATTTTGGCATAGTAGAGAATTAACTACAAGTTAGCTCAAGATAATAACTAAGATTAAAGAAAGACCAGCGTGTCAAATCTCTAATCGGAATCTAGTCAGAATTCGCTGGCCTTTTCTCCATCTTTGGAGAAATCGCTTGCTTGAGTTTGTGCGTAAGCAACTAATTGCCCTATTTCTGCCAATTTTCGATACTTCACCCTTAAAGCAGTATACAGTTCCTAGGCTGGTATGTCACAGATTCAGATGAATGTTCATGGATACGAATTCCAGAACACAACAGTTTCCCTGCTGAAATCACAACTAAGCTTATTCAACTATCGTAAGAGGTGGGGAATGATTTATGCGCTAGCTACTCTAGCTGGTATGTTTACTATACCAGGTGCTTTTGCATCTATGATGAATTCTCCACAGCTTCTTAGCCAGACAATATTAGGTCTGGTAACGTTACCACTTAGTTCACTGTTCATAATAATAGGCATGTATGTTTTTAACGACCTAATCGATGCTGACTTGGATAAAGCTAATGGGAAGAAACGACCTATTCCATCAGGTGAAGTATCAAAATTACAAGGATGGATATTCGTTATCGGTACTAACGCCCTCGGAATAGCTCTGTCTGCAGTAACAGCTAATTCCATTAGTCTTCTCATATCCTTTTCACTAGTTGCCATAGGAATTATGTATTCTGCACCAAGAATTGCTTTCAAGGATAAATTTATGGTAAAGACTATTTCAATAGCAGCCGCAATGATGTTATGCATAAGCTTGGGATCAACATCGTATTGGAATCACGGTGATTTCAATTCAATGGGAATTCATATACTTTATCCAGCCATAATGTTATCAATTATGGTATTTATCACCTCACCATTTAACGATGTCGCAGATGTTATTGGCGATAGAATGGCAGGACGCAAAACAATTCCAATTGTGATTGGTTCGGAGAATACGGTAAAGATGTCCATCATATTAGCAGCAAGCATGATAGCAATTTCATGGACTGCTTTCTTTGTTTCAAATACTGGATGGATAACTCCTTTGCTTGTTAGTCTAGTAGCAATTCTCACAATTTACAACATGAGTAAAACACTGAAGAATTTGTCAAATAAGGAGTATGTTAGAAGTCAACACAAGAAATCAATGCCTCTGCACTTGCTGTTACAGTTGGCCTTGGCTGTGGGAGCCTTGCTGATATTTGTTTAAACAGGAGGTGAAGTTTGAATGAGATTTATGCATCCAATTGATATAGCAGCTAACCTGGATTCTTTTGTCGCTTCCGTAACAAAACTCTTTCTAGGAATTCAGGTCTAGAGCAACAATTTTGAGAATGAAACTAGATTGATTGATAGTTCATTCACTGAATTGAATTGGATTAGATCATTTGCTTCAGAGTGAAAGATTTTTGAAGTACACTTAGACTGAAGGTGCCTTACTCATCTGAACCGTGAATACATAGTTCATGCTGCAAGCAGCCACCTTGGTCAGCATGTCTATTTTTGAAAAAAATGAATTATGATATTTGATAATCTTACATATTATCATAACCGGGCCTGACGATAAGTTAAGACAGAAATTAAAGATAGTAAATTAATGGACTTGACATGGCTTTTCATTACTGTTACTATTGGAGCAATAGCAGGCTGTGCCACTTTGGCGATAATCCTATTCAAAAAAGAGAGCTGAACAAGTTTCTAATCAATAAGAGGTTCTATTCTAGCCTGAGTCCAAAGGACTCTCGATTGTCAAAACATTGCTGGTCAGCGGTTTTACAATGAACAAGTCCCTAATCCCTTCCGACCCAGACTCATAATCCAAATACTACCGCAGTATAATTGGGCCTATTTCTCTGAAAGATATGGTTTACATGCATAGCAATAAAAATGTTAATCCGTCCCAAACCCCTAAAAACCTTGGTACATTACCTCTAGTTGATGAATGGATGGAGTCTGAAGCCCATAATTCGGTCTTTAACAGAGCAAGATCTTTTAGAAGCTGACAGGATTTGTAGACTTTCTTTTGGGACATTCCTCGGCTTGCCTGACCCAATGAGTTTTTACGGAGACGCGGATATAATAGCTACACGCTACAGAGCTGATCCGCCCTTAGCAATTGCTGCAGAAGTTGACGCAAAGCTCGTAGGAACAAACTTTATTGCAAATTGGGGGAGTGTGGGAGTTTTTGGACCTCTGACAATAGATCCATTCTTTTGGGATAAAGGCATAGCGAGGCATCTTCTAGACAAGACAATGGAAATTTTTGAAAAACTGCATACGAATCATGCAGGATTGTTTACCTTCTCTCATAGTCCAAAACACCTCCATCTTTACCAAAAATATGACTTTTGGCCTCGCTTTCTGACCAGCGTAATGTCAAAGCCCATAATACCAGAGACATATAACCAGGCAAAAACTAGCGAAGAGACCTCGATTGGTTGGTCGAAATATTCCTCTATTCAAAGAAAGGAACAAAGAGCAAAAATAAAGGGGATTTGTACGTCACTGACTAACTCTATTTATGAAGGTCTTGACCTCACAATAGAGATAGAGTCAGTTGCCAATCAAAAACTTGGTGATACGATACTATTGAATGATATCAAACAAGGCGAATTAATTGGCTTGGCAATATGTCACTGTGGGGCACATACTGAGGCTGGGAGCGACAATTGTTACGTAAAATTTGGAACGGCTGTCAATAGTGAGGATTACTCTGCCGCGGAGAATTTCAGTCGGCTTCTGGAGTCTTGCGAGTTTTTTGCGGCGTGTCAGGGCTTGTCCAAACTTACGGCAGGGATAAATGTTGGAAATAGCGGAGCATACAAAAAAATGATTTCCACGGGGTTTAAAACAGATTTCCAGGGTGTAATGATGACAAAAAATAATGATCCGGGGTATCATACAGAGGAGATATATGCAATCGATGATTGGAGATAAATGCATGATGCGCAATGGAGTTTGGAAATTATAACAATTTCACATTTTTTTCATAGTCTGGCAGATAACAAAGTAAGGATTCATCGCCGGGCTACTATCGGCAAAATAGTTACTACTTGACTATACTCATTTAGCACCTACACCTTTCTTAATTTCCCCTGTAATATTTGTGAGTACATCAGCCGCCCCTCCAATAACTTTCTTTGCTACGTCCTCAGTTTTATTCAACAATCCCGAGGTAGTTTCACTGGTATTTTCCCCTAACTTATCAAGAGTGATATTTGCTGATGATTCAGTTGCATTCCCTACGGTTGGCGTACTTCCTATCGGGGTATTGTTTTGCAGCATCTGGGAATTGTTCCCTAAAACCCGACTTAGCTCTTGTGCACTTCCTACTGCACCTGCGGACTGATTCACTCCGCGGGATTGATTATCGCTAGATTGATTACTAACTTCCGCGACCGTTTGATTAGCTTGTTGATTAGCATTTCCCATGGAACTGGACACATTTTGTCCCAACTGCGAGCCTGTTTGATTAACCGTAGTACTTATGTTTCCATCAGAATTTGAGGCGTTAGTAGTTAAGTTCTGCGAAAAAACAGTATTCGCGTTCGATGCCAAAATAAGAATGGAGAGTATAATGGGTCCTAGGTGTAATAATTTGTTGTTTATTTCGTTCATGGCTTATAACACACTTTTTCCTTCCTTAGCTTCTCCTGGATCCTCCGGGTCTTGCGGCTCAGGATTTACATCGCTGGGATCTGGTTCAACTTGACCAATTCGTTTCCAGTAATCGTCTAACCATTCATTCATTAATAATATAGCAGCAACAATGGATATTATGATTACATGGACTTATGATATAGAGAACTCTTTTCCTAGGGTTCAAGAAGAATGTGGGATAGAAGGTACACCTATAGCGCTTATCAAGGAGCAGAAATCTCCAAGAATGGACGAGTAAGTTTAGAATCATAAAGTATTCTATTTTTAATATTCAATTGTGCGGTACTATACTACTATTTCAAAAGGTCATCGAGTTATACAGAACTAGAGACAATGGCAGTCAATCATTCCTATAGCTCTAATTAGGTATTTTGTACATTTAGGATTATGCCAAGAGGTAAGAAGAAAGGTTTGAGTACAAAGAAGTTTGATAGCTGTGTAGCCAAAGTTAAGAAAAAAGGCGGCGTGAAAAATCCATACGCGATTTGTAACGCTAGTATGGGTGGCAAGACAAAACGAAAGAGTAAGTAGCATAAAAAATTTATGTTCATATTTTGCACTTAATTTCTAAGCTTATATCATGAAGAGGTCGGTTCCGATAGTCTGTAGTCAATTACTAGGTAGATTAATGATACATTTACCGCATGTTAGTAAACTCGTGCATGCAAAGTATAGATAAAGTACATTGATTCTAGCTTAAAGAATCTAAATCTATAACTGAATCTAACAAACTTACCAGCAAAAATGTGGCGATCATTCTTTATAAACAATAGTGATTAGCTTCTAGTAATGAAATCAATATTCTACGTTACGTTCGCGATGCAATCGGTTCTGTTGTTAGCTGCAACATCAGTCGGCTTAGTCGCGGCACAGAATGACTCCTCGGATATACCAACAACGCAAGCGGTAGGTAATCTGACCAACGCAACTTCAAATCCAGAAGACATCAAGCAGATGCAAGTAATAGGCGGAACAGTAAATGCGACCCTTAATCAATCAGGCGCTGGTGGAATGACGGACAATATGTCAAGCAGCACAAATATGTCGAGTGCAGGAAGTACAGGTGAGAATTATAACTCGACAGGCGGCTGGAAGTAGTCACCTCTCTTCTTTTTACTCCTGTTACGATTTACATGACGGATTAGGCTATAATACAAATTGTTATGTGGAGAGAGCGGCAATAAGTGATAGATAATTTTTAATATCATAAAATTAAATCCCATCAAACAATTATCACTTAACTGATTAACTAGATTGAGATTGTCTTTGTTCTAATATCTTCTTTAGCGTAACTTGTATCTTGTTTTTAGTCGTGAACTCGAATAGTGAATATTTATGGCTGCCAGCGAATATCTAGTTTTTGTCATAGGCGGATTTGCTACGTTCTTTACTCTCTGGAGTACGGTACCTCAAATTAGAAAGTCGCTGAGGACTAAGAAAACAGATGACGTTTCTAAATGGCTAATTATTTCCCTTATTGGTGGTCTCTCGCTATGGGTCGTTTATGGCATAATGAAACAGGACGTGATGATTGTCGCGGCAAATAGCATCGGCGTATCTCTAAACGTAGTATTATTAATGCTAAAGCTGAGATATTCTAAAGTTAAGTAAATTCAAACGTATATTATATTGAAACGAATCGATAATTTTTACAAATCACACACACATAGTTCATAAACAATTGACTTCTGCAATGCACACCCAGAGTACAGTCACAGACTACACCACATTTCTTGCACTGATGCATATGAACTAGTGTTGGTTGCTCCATAATTATGAATGTATCTAATAATTAAAATACAATGTTGAGCTTAACACAAAATAAATCACTGGATTCTAAATACGGATTCTTTCAATGCATATCACGTCAAGTGTCGTCCATCCTGGTACTACAGATAAATAACTACATCGCGAATTTGCCGCTTACAACAAAGTAAATCTAAAAGGCCAATGCCTTCACACGAAGTGGTTCTTCAAGTTCAAATACTTTATTCATTTCATTATGTAAGTGCAAGTACTTGAAACCTTTATCAGTGGTATGGAATGTTCTGTCAAGCCTATCAAACTGAAGGAGTCCTTGTTGTACGAGAATTGCCGTAGATTTGACGGCAGCGGAATGAGGAACATAACAATAGAAAACTAACTTGTTTAACGTCATACGCCTTCCAGAGCCAGCAGCAGTCAGAATAGCTGCGAATATTTCTTCTCGAGTCCGATATCTCATTACCTGTGTAATAATCCTAATGATTATTATAGTATGTAGTACACCTCGTGTAGAAATATCAATATTGAGATCTAGAAGTAATATTATCTTAATTAAACTTGATGACCTGTAGCGCTTAGCCCCGAGTAATATTTGGTTTTTTTATTGTAATTATTTTTACCAATACACTTGGTTGTTGAACATTCTATTTTGGCGAACATTGCTTCAGCCAGGAAAAAACGATGTTTAATAGGCATGTAACAAGACAATCGCTACTGACCAGCTAATTTCATTCTAAGGCCGATATATTCAATAGCATTTTAAAGTCAAGTAGATGGTACTTAACCGTTATTAAGATTGTAGATTAAATTATTATTAATATGAGCGAGCTAAATATTAATTGGGACGAAGTATTGAAGAAGGAAGCAAGGGGTATTGGTGATTATGATCTTGGTGAAGTTGATGAGGTACAATCCGATACGATTGTTACGAAGAAAGGAATCGTTGACAAAGACAAATTCTATCTCCCAAAACATCTTGTGGAAAGATATGACGGGCACAACCTTTGGTTCAAAATATCCAAGGAAGACGCACAGCTGCTCCGGCACGATTGATGCAGCCCCAATCAAGGAATTCACAAATGAGATGTCTGGGCGGTATTCATGCAGCTGATAAAATAGATATTTTTTAAGAGTGTATTAATTTTAGTTAACTGCACCGCAACTCTGAATCTTAAGAATAAATTTGTATTTGTATTTTAACGATAGGGAAAGTTCATTCTTCGGTGGAAAATCAACATCCTTGCGGTCTACAATAGATATTAACTATTACTGCTTATAGCTATTGATGAAATGCAAACTTCTTATGTTTCTAATGATAATATCAGCAGGTAGCGGTATAGCACTTAGCTTGGGCCTTCCAGTAGCCCAAGCACAACAAACTATGGATATAACTAAGGCAATCGAAGGGAAAGCAACAGGAGGGGAGAAGGTGGGAACTGTAACAATTACACCAGCAGAGCATACACTGACGATCATAGGTAATATGACAGCTGAGCCTGCACAGGGGAAGGTTTTTGAGGGATGGCTTGTAGATGCAGGAGGTTCTGAATACCAATTATCTCTTGGAGAATTCCAAAATGATGGAACACTTCACTACCAGGAATCTCTAGTTAACCCCTACACATACTCTCAATTTGTGGTTACCGAAGAACCAAGAGAAGACGCTGATCCAAACGCAGCTGCAGCATTTGCAGGAGTAGACCTCCAAGCACCGTTCGGAAGCTAAGTCCTTCTTTTTCTTTACTCGTATGGGAAATCGCAGAAAAAGTCACTCCCCTACGATCATCTCAAAATAAGAAGCATGAGCATAGTGTTCATGGATTTTGTTCGTTTAATTCTGTGAGTAGGGAGTTAGGCTCATCAGGACTAGTTCGAGTTGTGGTCAGCGCACTAACAACATATTTTCCATGCTGCCCGCAAACAGATTGAGCTCTTAAACTGACGAGAATTGTAATATTCGATATGAATCAAGCCGACTAGAAATAATTAGAAGAGTAGACGCCTCTGGAAGTGAATTAATCCGGCATGATCGATTGCTAGTAATAAGGACATCTTGGTAAATCAGATCATTTTGTTTCAACGCTTGTCCATCTTGTATTATGCCACTCTACTTTGGCTTCACATTCTAGGTAACAATGACAAATTACCCTAGGTCGCGAACATTTCGGTAGCCAGACGATCCCTCAGGCGTGGACGGAATTCCTATGGTTCTTTCTTTTGTAAAGACAATTTTATCGGCATCCCACTTTTTATCTTTACCGTAAGGAGAACTCTTAAAGGATTCTAGATCTCTTTCAAACTGTTCCGGCGGTGGTTCCTTGCCATAATGAAATTTCGATTCTATTTCTTCACGGGTAGTTAATAGCCATATTACTTTTCCATCATAAGTGTCCGCATAATATTTTGGAATCCAGAATTTTTTCTTCTTCACTTTGCCTTTATCAAGTCGTATATAGTTTTGAGATATTTTGCTTATTTCACCCAGACTTTTTCCATCATTAGATTTGACCTTCTTCCCTTTTAGTAAACCCCACAAAACATTTGGACCTTCTGACATTAATATATATAGCACAAAATTCGATATAACAATTTACTCTGCATCTGGATATAACCAATAAATCATATACTGCATTATTGAAATTGAAGATGTCAGAAGTATTATCATGGGATAAAACAATCGATAAAGAAGTAAAGTCTAGAGATGATAAGAAAATTGGAAAGATCAAGGCTATTACGAATGAATTTATTCAGGTTGAAAAGGGAAAATTAGACAAGAAATACTATTTTGTACCAAAGCACTATATACAAGGTTACGATGGTGACCACATCTGGTTATCACTATCCAAAGATGAGGTAAAACAATTCGAATCAGAGAAGGAACTTTCTGCTTCAATGTTTGACAATGAAGAGTATCGAGAAAGGAGAGCTGATGTTGAAAAACGACATCCAAACTTCTCAACAGCTATACCTGCTTATAAGCAAGATGCGGCCTCCGTTGCTCCTACCGGGCAGGTAGGTATGCCGTGGGACAAGGTTATTGGAGAAGATGTCAAGTCTGCAGACGATAAAGATCTAGGAGAAATCAAAAGTATAGGTCCAGATTATGTTGAGGTAAAGGAAGGTACAGTCAACAAAAAGCATTACTATATACCAAAGATATACGTCCAGGAGTACGACGGCAAGCGCGTCCACGTTTCGTTGATGAAGGACGAGATAAAAGACAAGTTTGAACAAGATGAGCCTCCTCTATCGTCGGAATTTGAGTCGAAAGAGTATACCGACATGTCTAAAACGCATGAATCAAAGTATCCCCAATACAGAGAACTTATTCCCCTTATGGCCAAGGAACCGGGTCTAGTAATGCGTGGTGAACAATCCGGAGAGACTCTGCATATACCATGGGAAGAGGTAATTCACAAGCACGTTATGACCAGTGACAACATAGACATGGGCGACGTCGACCGGGTAGGAAATGAATTTATCGTGGTAAGAGAGGGCGTTGTAAAGCAACATATTTACTATATCCCGAAACAGTACATTGTAAATTACGACGGTAGCTCGCTATACGTCAATACTCCTAGTGGGCTTGTTGGAGCTAAATTTGAGCGGGAAGCTGAGCCTACACCACAAGAAATCGACATGATGGTTAAAGACGCACAGAGCAAAGCTGAACAAGTATAGCAGCGGATTCGCTTCGGGCCCATGATCAATAGACTGAAAAGGGTGATACCTACCCACCTTTATAATTAGTAGTAACTAATTGTCGATTTCAAGTAGAATCAGGAATTGAAACCCCTGCGTCTACCTGATACAATGCGCAGCAGTATCATGGAAATTAAATTAGATAATGCTCACATGCTGAAAAAATATTTCCCTAATGCCCCACTTCAATTGTTTCTCACACAAGGAATGTAGGCGGTTATTTCTGCGATTTATGTACTGGATGTGCCTAGCGACTCACTTATATTTTTCATGTGTCAAGATTATGAACAAAGGTAGAAAACTAATGTCCTCTTAATTACCTATAGAGATCTACTCTTGATCAGGTCGCAATGGCAAAAGTCATCATTCTTACAGGACTAGTAATTAATTTGATCGCGTCAATGCTCATTAGTTATGGAAGAATTTTTAGATCAAAAAAGACTATTGAGAAGGAATCAAAGAACCAAGGTCCTGAAAATGTCCATGAAGAAAAGCATAGACTCATCGAAACTCGCGTCGCTCAAGCAGGTGCTGTGTTGCTATCTATAGGATTCGCTGTACAGTTATATGGAGTCCTCTCCGATGATTGATGCTCCGGATATTAACGAGTCAAGTCAGTATTTCAAATTCAATTGTACTCTTTGATTAGTAGTTTTTATAGTTGCTCTTCCAAAGTGAGTCCATTGTCGACAACTGTGGTCTAAAATTTTGTCAAATAAGATTTGTGCAGGACTTGTTCCCCTACTAGTCTATTGGCCTTGGGAAATTCTTACGTAGCCAGGGAGTTCTTTCCGTTTGGAATGGTAACTCTGTCGTAGTTGGTTTGTATAGTTTTCCGTTGCAGCAAGCGCAATTTGAACTCTCCGTGATTAGGTATGTTTTACATTCGTTGCAATACTTTGATCCTCCAATGTATTCCTTGTTTACAAACCCATTAGCCAAACAATTTTTAGTGCAGAGCATTGTTCACTCTTGTTGGACTTTACTGGTTAGCAGAACTATATAATAATATCCTGATTTTTCACGCCATATATCAAACCGTATCTGATACAAGGATCTAAAGTTTTATTTTGAAATTAGGTATCTACTCGCTAACTCATCCGCATCTTATATTCTATGACGTTACATGATTCTAATACTTTGTTTCAGATGCTAAAATAAGGATCTCAAATCCCTTTGAGCCTCCGTCTTTCGGCCAAGATTTGCCGGGGTCCAATTGTCATTCAATCTTGTAATAATACGTTTAACTAATCATATTGAATACCTTGGTTAGCAAATTGTTGTATGTAGGGGACCGATAGTTCCTTATCCACAGTCAGTATTGTTTCGTACCCTTTGGTCCTTAAGAAAGGATTTGTTGTATTTTTAGTTTATTCAAACGCTGAAAGCTACTAAACTGGGTGATATTGTCATTTTTTAACTCTAGCCATTGAGTTGTATTTTACCTCAACTAACCTTTTTAGACTATAAACACTATATTACTATTGCCCATTGTATGCAAAGCTATGGGTCGGAGGGCCAGTGCTGCTCCAGTGCTTGGTCCTCCAAAATTCTCGTTATGAGGAAAGGTAGCTTTTATCCTTCAAAATTGGCTTTTTATTTTTGACAACTCCGCATCGATTTAAGCTATAGATTATGACTTGCGAATTAAGAGCGCATCGAAATGGATTGAGATACTCTTGGATAAACGAAATTAGTCACTAAAACAAGATATTAATTTATCAAAAATATGCTAACCCCCCTACAATATTCTTATATTTTATTGACCATATATTGGCAAGCCTACTCCATGTCGATCAAGACTGGAACGGACTGTCGGATGCAATAGCCCATTCCGTTCCATTTTTGAATCAAATTAAGATGAAGTAGGCTTGATTTTAAATTTCTTTGAACCTTTTAGGGCTCTGATAAACTTGGTAGATTTTGCAAAAAACCAAACTATTGAGCCATCCTTGTTAAAAATTATCTTATTAGATTCTTCTAGATATTCTAATATTCTTGATAATGTTTGCTGCATTACCTTGTTTGGCAATATACGATAAAGATGGTTTTTTGAGTTTACAAATTCGTGATTTTTTAATACTTTTTCAACCATTCTAATTGTGCGCAGCGTAGGTTCATGACCATTTCCTAGCTTGTAATGCTGGCGTGAATAGGAATAATAATTCTTTTGGTAATAACTCTGTTTGTTCAAGGCGCCAATACCAAAAATTATTTCGCTTAAAGGATTCTAAGCAATAAAATAAGTGACTTTGATTTTTTAACCAGGATGATTACAAAACTAAAGTAAGATTATTGATTTTGGGCCTTGGGCCAGCTTTTTTTGGGTTTACTGCTCTCCTTTTTTCCTTATGAAAGGGTAGCGCAATTATAAAATTTTTTATTTCGGCATCACCAATGAGTGCATCAATTAGTCTCCTGTAGTCATCTGGGGCCAAATCAATATTTGCTGCTGCATCTATCATCTTTAACTTTGAGATATTCTGTGCCGCTTTTGCAATTTTTAACAGTGCCTCATACATGAGGCGGCCGAAACTGGTGATGCTATAATTCAAACCCTTACGTTTAATCAAACCAATACCTCGCAACTTGGTTATTCTGTCGTAGCATCGCTTACTTGATATGTTAAGTTTCTCCTTTAACTCTTCTACAGTCTGTGCACTATTGATCACGATGTCAATGATATTAAATGATGCATCATCAGAAAGCGCTTGGAATATTTCCACTATTTCTGGCGCTAGAGAATTCATTCCCCTTCATTGGTAGAGTACAGGGTAACAAATGATTTAAGGGCTTTAGATTTCTTGGACTGGTATCCCCTCGAGTCATAGGTTGGATCAGCAACTCCAACGGTAATTATCTCTGCTATTTCGGAAGGACTACGGATTTTTGGCTGCATTCAATTGCATTCAATTGCAATCAATTGCTGCGAACCTAACTAAATAAGATCTACAAAAGAGGTAATGAAGTGATTCTTAACCATACTAGATGGTTTACTAACAGGCGTAACAGGATTAGTCGCAGCCTGACAATACCTAAATAACAAGCAACCTAACTCTCCAAGTGGTTTAATTAACCTCATCTCCTAGTCGGATCATAATTCCTTATCAAAGTAACTGAAGTTGGTATCTAAATAAATCTGCAAATGTCTTTTATTATTTATTGCTAGTCATAGTACATCATTGAATAAAATTATGGGTCTTTCGATGATTCCTGCAGTATTTCTGTTAATAGTTATCACTTTCTTTACACTTCCAACTGCAAATGCAGCAACTATAACAGTGCCAACAGATTTTCTCACCATACAGGCCGCCATAGACGCGGCAACCCCTGATGATAGCATAAAAGTGCTTCGCGGTACCTACGAAGAACAAATTATAATTACCAAGAACATCATCCTTTCAGGATCAGAGGCCAAATCAACAATCATAAAAGCGCCAGATAATTTAAAAACAAGTCAATTCCTACAAGGAACCTCAAACGTAATTGAATTATCAAATAATGCCAAAGTAACTATGAAAGGTTTCACGATTCAAGGCAAAGTCAATTCAAGCTGTGGTAATTTGTTTGGTATCGCCGTCGTAAACGGTGCTACAATTAATCTAGACACCTCTTCGATTAATGGATGCACTGCAAGGGCTGTATTGGTTGGATTCTGTGGCATGTGCTTCCCAGGAGGTCCACAAATTGGCCATGCAACAATTACCAGATCAAATATTCAGGGTTATCGGGAAATTGGAATTACTTCAGGAGGCGAAGGATCGACTATTTTAGTATCTGGTAACAAGATAGTAGCGACAGACTCTCCAGAAACACCTGGGCAGACGGGTATCGTTTTTGGGTTAGGTGTTAAAGGTACTGTTCATCATAACGAAATCAGCAATAATATTTGTAAACATCCTGCGTGTGGTCCCGATTTTTTTAATCAAATACAGGCAATAGGGATACTTTCACTTCAATCTGATCCGGATTCTGCGATATTTAACAACAAGATTAAAAATAATGATGTCGGTATAGGCGTATTTTCCCCAGATGGCTGCTGCAAGATAAATCATAATAAACTACAAGACAACAGATTCTTTGGCATAGTATTTCTAGACGGCCAGTATACAAGTTCACAGGACAAAATTTCTGGTGGAGATGTCGGAGTAGCAGCGATAGCGTTAAGTGTTGATACCGTTGCGACATTAGATCATGACAAAATAACCGAGACAACTACTCCCACGCAAGAACTTGAATGTTGTGGATTTAATGCCGAAATAGTAACGATACCTGCGCTGTCCAATTCATTTCAAACTTCACAGTTCCAGTCATTCCAAGTGTCTGACATGGACTCTGACTTGCTGATGAAAAAATTTGGCATACTAGGAACTAGTACTCACTCAAATTCAGAAAGTAATCCGTTCTAATATTTATCTCGACATAACTGTGTTTATTCTTCTGATAGCAGGTTATGAGAGAAGTCGGATTCATATGCAGAAGAAAAGAAAATCTCTTAGCATTTCACAGCACGAGACCGGTGGATCAGCTCCTATGTTGTACGACATTTACAGACATTATTTTTGCTCATTATTGACCGATACAATGATATATGGTCTCACTGTGAATATAATAAAAGAGATTTTAATCGTTAGTAACGGTTATACATAAGGCTAAATGTCGCCGTCGGCGAGGCAGTCTTCGTACTTAAAAGTGTTATATATTATGAACCAGTAATTGTCATTTGATGAACACTCTCATGAAGTGTCAAGTTTGCGGTAAAAGAACATATGAACTACGAAACTTGCTTGGCAAGATGGTTTGTCATGATTGTTATAGGCTTAGACCTGAAATTACCATAAAAGCTTCAGTATAGGTTAATTAGATCCAAAAAGATCACGGGTTAGATTATTCTGTCTTATGTTTATAACCTACCTTCGGATCTTTAGAATTTGCTGTAGATTGACGCATATAGGTCCCTAATGATGGATAGAAAAACTTTAAGCTAATCTCAGGTCTCCCAATGTGGAACTATTAATAGTTTTACTGTTCATCTGGTATTAGGGAGTAGTAACAAATCCTACTCACCATGACTGGACCATATGCAACTTCCTGGTCCCCTATGGTCCAGTCACATATTTGCTTGATAGAGACCCTCTCTCTGTACTTGATAAATCCAATTCTGTGCATTGTACTCTGAGAATGACTCAATTAAATAGCAACTGGTTTGACCCAGAGAATGAGGTTTCATGTTCCAGAGAGAGGTACAAAGCTGAACCACATAGTATGAAGTTTCGCGAGTGCACAGATACAGCTACCGAATAATAGAAAAAAGGTTTACTTGTCTATGAAAGAAGAATCAGACAAAATATGTAGCTCTTGCCATGAGTACAGGAGTATTGTCTTTGCAAGAGGAGATTTTAGGCTGTGTAAAGAATGTCTAAATAAGGTTAGGGAGGAACATAACCTTGACAAGGAAATTTAGCGAAATAACAAAACGACTTGCTGATGACTGTCCCTCTAGTCCAATTGCAAAGAATCGGTCAAAAACGATTCTAGCTTTTAGACAATATAGAAATTAAGATATTAAAGGTTGGCGAGGTGGGTGTGAGAACGATTTACCCCACCAACCGAAGACATGACCAAGCTTTCTGTTCGGGTCGCACGGGAAAGCTTGAAAACAATCAAGCTGACGACAGAGATTTATTTTTTACTTTTATGGCCAGTTTGTGACATCAGAAATCTATTCTGTACGACAAATTGACACAGAATCTAAGCTATTCCTTCATAGTGTAGATGTTACACAACCGTTGCAATCGGGGTCAATTCTATTCGCGTCGAATATCCTAACCCCAGAAAATTTGGCACTTTGCTATTGTCAGCTGGATAGTACTTATTGACCAAGCTTATCTATGTCTGCCTCACAGGCGGCATTGTGCTTGCTGTGGCGGTTTCCAGTTAAACCTTCAAGTAATTGACTTCAAGTAATAAGCATACTAGCTTCGAATTCAAAGTCTGTAGTGGACTTTCTTGTTTCAACGGCCATTGCCTATTCCCAGTTGCTACCAGGAGGCTGCAAACCTTGTGACTAAAGCTTTCCAAATTGACTTGAGACAAACTCCTTACCAGTCAAGGTAAGAGTATATCGATCGTCTCCATTCACTGCCCGGAGAAACTTATTTTCGATCCCAAATTGTATACAAAATGATATGAACTGAAGTTCAATTTCATCGTTAAAATATGCATATCGGAGAATCTCTTTCCCAGTCAAACCATCGTTGAGATTTACAAATACAAAGCCAATCTGACTGAGCATAGGTCTTCTTCCTATTAGAAGATACAACTTGTTACTTGTTAGGGGAAAGTTGTATATATTATTTCTTTTAGTTTAGGAATCATTGTTTTGACATAGTATTATTATTACAATCAATAATTCTAGAGTTGGTGTGTCTTACAATTAAGGACTAAAATAATTATTGCAATTTAAAATCAGGTAATTCATATAAGAAAGGCCGTCAAATCATGCACCAAGGAGCAGACACTCCTTTTTCAACAAGTTGCAGTCTCCGTATGGGGATAATGGGGGCTGCAACTTTCGTTTTTTTATATACATTGTTTGACTTTTTGATGATGTAACCTTTTCCCACTAGATATATGACAGGATGCAATTCTCTGTCTCAATGGGGTGAGTCATCCATCGTCACTTCAACAACAAGTAAAGAGTAGTTTGACAATAGACGACAACTTAGAGAAATACCATATTTTTTGTCATATATACAACTAGGTTCCTTGGAACTATGGCCATCGTGGGGCCTGCGTGGAGTACAACCTGATAAGTAGAATGACGATACAACGTTGTGCGCTCATGATATTTAATTACTAACCCAGAATAGCACCTATTCACAGAATGGTTCCCTCTACATGCCAAAATAATATTTAAAGGCTGCTAATATGGAGCTCAATTCATATCAAAAAATACTTTGTTCCTATAGGAATAGAACAATCTTACACGGGTTTGGGTTGTAACTATCTTTTATTAAATTATAGAGTCAACCTTCTAACTAAAATTTTAGTCATAATATGAATGGTACACTCGTTATAACTGATGTAGTACGAAAATTTATAATGAGAAATTTAGCGTCAATTACTTCTTTACTGATTCTCTTTACGTTGCTGGTATTCGCGCATACCTCTGTTTCATATACAACTTATGCTCAGGCGGGCACTTCTCCTGTTAATAATTCATCCCAACAAGCAGAAGTAAAGATAACATCTCTTAAACAGAACCAGACAGTCCCTTCGGGAGAACTTGTAATTCAAGGCGTTTCTTCTGATACCCCCGCTACTAACTGTCAAGTATCTGTGGATTGGAATGATGCCAAGCCAATGCAAAATGTAACTCCCGCAGGTACAGGAGGAAAAGATGACTTCTCAAAATGGACATTCACATATGCTAAAAATTACCACCTCATAACAGAAGGCATAAACGAACTTACCTCAAAAATAAGTTGTCCTAGCACCAATACGGAAGAAGGTAACATCGCAAAAAAATTCTATAGTGTAAACATTACTGGAACTAATGCTAGTGTTCCTACTAGTAATAACCAAAGGTCAAAAATATCCATCCCATTGAATACATTAGGCTCTTCAGCCTCAGATAGTAGCAGCATTGTCGATTTATCATCCTCAAACAGGAACAGCAGTGCCGGAGTATCTTACTCATCGTATAAGAACAGTAGCGCCGATTTATCTGCGTCTAAAGTACACGGTGTTGCTTACAAAGGTCTTTTGCCTCAATATTCTCAATCAGCTTATTCCGATAAATCGCAAGCTAGTGATCATGTGACCACCTTACCTGCATTAACAAATACAACTGGAGAAGCAGAGAATAACTCTACATTACCTGCATTAACAAATACAACTGGGGCTGCTGGTTGCAACTCCACGCTACCCGCATTGACAAATGTAACTGCACCTGGTGATTATAACTCTACTATACTCGGTTTCGCCAATGATACGAATAATGCCTGTCTGCTGCCTGGTATCAATATAACCCAAGCAGTGACAACGGCTGAGGAGACTGGAGACAGCAATGACGGAGAGAATAATGGTGATGATGATAATTCAGGAGGCAGTACTCATGACTCAGGTAGCGGATCGCATTCCTCCAGCTCAAACAACGATCATGAAAACCATGATGATGACAATAATGACAACTCAGGCGATAACCATGATTCCCACAGTGGTCATCATGATGACAAGAAGGGGCATGAGCATCATGACGGTGGAGGTAAAGATGATGGTGGGGATAACAATGAGGGAGAGGGGGAAAATAATGGTAATGGGGGAAATGGTGGTGGTGATGGAAATGGTGGAAATGGTGGTGATGGAAATGGTGGAAATCCCGGTAACAACGATGGTTCTGGAGGGAATTCATAAGAAAATGCAGGTCGATTTTAACTGATTTTCAAAAAAGAAAATGCTGTCTCTGCTCAAAAAGTCAAAAAAGTTCTGGTTATCGGATTAGGTCAAATAGGGTTACCAGTAGCAATATACATTCGAGCGCAGGGGTTTGAGACTTATGGATTCGACATAGTTCCTGAAACCATGGAACTTGCCAACCGCCTCAATGGTATAAGAACTATTGAAGACTTTTCCAATATTGATGTATTCATCATATGCGTTTCTACACATAAGAAAAGCAATATCTATGCACCTGAATTAGATGCTTTATACTCTATAGCTAAAAAGATATCTATTGAGGCAAAAGACGGTGCTCTCGTTTCGATAGAGAGTACCATAACAAAGGGGAGTTCAAGAAAGATCTTTGAAATAATGAACCACAGAGTACACTTAGTTCATGTTCCTCACAGATGGTACGGTCCAGAAAGAGAAGTTCATGGAGTGAATCAAATAAGAGTCATAGGTGGAGCAAGTAGTTGCTGCCTACGATTGGCTCAAGAATTCTATGGTTTAGCAAACGGAGACGGATTCATGCTGAATCCTGGTGGCGACTATAAAAAATCCAGCAGCAGCGATCAGGTTCCCGGTGAAAAGCATGGTAGGAATTTATCAATGCCCTTACATGTTGTTTCTGACATTGAAACTGCCGAGTTGACTAAACTAGTTGAAAATTCTTACAGATACGTACAAATTGCTTTCGCCGAGGAATTATACCTTTACTGTCAACAAAATAATATAGACTTTGCTCAATTGAGGAGTGCAGTCAATACAAAGTGGAATGTTGACATATTGGAGTCCCGGGAGGGAATTGGCGGGCATTGTCTTCCCAAAGACGCCAAGATGTTTTTACAATCATCCAAGTCCTTCAAAAGTAAGCTTCTCATGGCGGCAATGGAAGCGGATGATGACTACAGAAATTATGTTTTGCACCGAAAAAGCCAATTAATAGTAAATAAATAGCGTCAAAAAAGCTTCAACTGGACTGTGTGAACATATCGGACTCTACCTCACGTTAAAGCGGAATTGCAGATACGAGGTATGCTGGAAGAAAGCCAAAGTTGATAGTCAAGCGGATGCACGTATTTGCGAGTCAAGTCAATCTATATGTACTAATCGCCATGGAACAGATATTCGTAACACCGGCCCTATCAAGATGTTGAGATGAACGGGACTATTGCCCAAGCAAATACCGGTTTCTGTCGGGAGATGCAATTTTCTTACACCTATTAAAGGCCACTTAATGTCCAAATCCTTATATTCAATCTTGGTCATACATGAGGCAGAGTCAAAAAACAAATGATTTGCGGTGTTTGTAGGTTGGCAATACCGTTACACATGAGAAAGGAGCATCTCAGGAAGTATCACAAGATCGACAGTCATCTTATAGATTGGATTATCCATGCAGACGATGAACTCATTTCTTTAACCCCCAGAAACAAGTAAATAATTAGTAGTAATTAGAGGAAAATCTTAGTGCTCGTCCTGTTCACGCTGGGAATGCTAAATTTTTCCCACGCGCGTTATTAAGGCTTAAGATACTATGAACATTATGAATGATTACGTCACCTGTCATAACTGTCATTGCATGTATAATACTACCCTCTGCAAAAACTGCAGAGAATGTGGCATTAGATTAAGTTAGCAGGCATTAGCGATTTATACTGTCAGTTTCATCATATATTCCGTGAGAAAAAATAGTTTTCCGTCGATATTAGCTGTATTTATCACGGTGTCAGTAATGACCGCTGTCTGTGCTTCCTACGTGCTTGCCGTCAGTAATTTTGAAAGTGAGGCAGCAAGAAAGAGTACTGCCAAGAAAGTAATCCCATTTGAGACCAACTTGAACAATACAGGGTGCGGCGGAGAACCAGTGGCCCTGAGAGGTGAAATACATTTCTTTACGTTTGTAGTTCTGCCGCAGCAAGGTGATTTACAGCAAACAACAGACACAGACTTTGATGTTATCGATGCTTTCGGTCTTAAAAGCGGCAAGCAATACAAGCTTGCCAGTACTATTATTAACACCGAGACTGCAGACACCGCTCGGGGACAATCTGGACCAGTGGAGAATGTTACGGTGAGTTTTCAACTAAACGGGCCAGATGAAGGAGATGAACTTTTCGCACGGGGATTGAAAGTTACAGTCAATGACTCTAGTCAGATTAACGTTGATGATTCAAATTTAAAAATAATTTGCGCGAAGCACAGAATGCTGTAATGTTTGTCCTTCTCCTCCGTGCTGAGAGGGCTGACCGCTAATTTTATCATCATAGAAGTTTCTATCTGTTGCGCTAGATATTGGAAGATTATTATAAAACTTTGAGAAATAGATGAGTGGAAAGTATATGTTACCAATGTTCAGCTAGAGGTATGAAAAACAAACTGATTACAAAGCCTAGTGCACATAGCATTCCACAACAGGCAGGTTTGATTTAATCCTTCTCAAAATATTCATACTAATGACTTGGAATTGCAAGTACTAGTACAGCACTCAAAGTCATAGCTGATTAATTAACACACTATATTATTCGCGGTAGAGATCAATACTGACTACTTGGCGAATCTAGTACCCTTAACCAACGATCTGCTGTTGACAACCGATGTTTTGGTTGAGTTACAGTCACTATAATCCGTAATAGAAAAGCCAGAGGTCGGTTTGTGGGAACTGTAACCTCTGGCCGAGTAATTGCATCTGTCTTGGATTTGCCAATGAGCCAAATCTTATGAATGGAACACAAAGCTTTGACTCACCAGCAGCATTCTTCTGCTATTGAAATGGCTAAATCATTTGTGATACAAGCGGCTAAACGCTATTAACCTCATACAAGTATCGTGAATTATAAGATCTCAATGTAGCATCTTTAACTAAGTTCAGATATTCAAGAGAATGTAAAAGGCAGGTTTTCCATAATTGTTAATACAAATTTTTACAAGGTTCGGTGAGTATATAGTAATTACTTTCTCACGAATCCTGTTAAGTCGAGGCTTGAAGAATCCGTTACCGGCTTTGACTTGATTTGACCAATTGAGTCTTTTAATTGTATTACTTATAAAGGTACATGTTAAATTGATGTGAGTCTCCCCTGTCTTCAATTTTCATGGGTAATGCTTACTTAACAAGATCTGTTGTTACTGCAACGAACGTCGATCTCTTCTCACTTGACAACTGACATTCAATGAAGTTAATAATATGTTGAATGTAGCTTTACTTCAGAATATACAACTTGACAAAAAAAATTAAAAAAATAATTTCAGTCGTGGGAGCGCGGCCAAATATAATAAAAATGGCCCCGATTCATAATAAATTGAATTCTTCTAAAAAAATAATTAGCAAAATTGTTCATACTGGACAACATTATGATTACGAAATGTCCGAAATTTTCTTTAAGGAGTTTGATTTGCCAGCTCCTCATTATGATCTGGAAGTAGGTTCAGGAACCGCAAATTATCAAATTGGAAAGATGATGTCCAAATTGGAACAGGTAATTGCAAAAGAACATCCTGACATGGTGTTAGTATACGGCGATACTAATTCTACGCTGGCCGGCGCACTTTCGGCCAATAAATGCAGCGTTCCGGTGGGTCATGTAGAGGCAGGACTTAGAAGCTTTGATCGAAATATGCCTGAAGAAATAAACAGGATCGTTACCGATCATTTAAGTGACTATCTATTTGCACCAACAAGAACAGCATTATTTAATCTGCAGAAGGAAAATATTCAAGGCAGGATAATCAATACAGGAGATATTTCTGTCGAGATAGTAGAAAAAGCAAAGGGGCTAAAGTCCTCGATCTTGGCAGAAATTGGCGTTGAAAAATACTCATATTTTTTGTTAACAATACATAGAGCCGAGAATACAAGTTCTCCCCGAATCTTACGAAGCCTAGTTGACATGATAGCAACACTAGACTATTCAACAGTCGTATTTCCAATACATCCTCGGACACGTAAAATATTAGCTGAACTGGATCTTTTGCGTGTTCTTAAAGGATTTAAACACTTGAAACTGATACTACCTGTAGGCTACGTGGATTTTATCAACCTGATCAGGAATTCTGACAGAGTCTTGACAGATTCGGGAGGCGTTCAGAAAGAGTCATACTTGCTTGGAACCCCATGTGTAACCCTAAGGTCCTCTACCGAATGGGTGGAAACTATTAAGGAGGGCTGGAACAATTTAAGCGCAATTTCACCAGAAACAATTGGAAAGATGGCGTCTAAAAAGATAGAGCGAAACAAGAGTCGTAAAAAGATTTTTGGATCAGGAAAAACTTCTGATAATATATCGAAAATCGTAATAGATGCTATAGAGGCAAGTAATTAAAAAAGAAAGAATGGACGAGGTTTTGTACTAAAACTTGTTGGGGCCGGCCTTGCCTAATTAAGGACTTCTCGCTCTATCGTGCCGTCTTTAATGTAAATGGTTCTGTCAGTCTTATTTGCAAGTTCTTGGTTATGAGTTACCATGATAATTGTTCGTCTGAACTTTTTTGAAAGATTTTGAAGCAATGCGAAAACCTCATTACCTGTTTTAGTATCCAAATTACCAGTTGGCTCATCTGCCAATACCATGGTGGGATTATTTATCAAAGCGCGTGCGATTGCAACTCTCTGCTGCTGACCTCCACTAAGACTCAATGTTCTTAGTTTCGCCTTGTCGGCTATTCCCAACGAATCCAGTAGTAATAATGCCCTTCGTTTTCTCTCTTGTTCATCCAATTCTCCTATTATGGCAGGCAATTCAACGTTCTTTTGTACTGTAGACCTGGAGATTAAATTAAATGACTGAAAAATAAATCCTATCAATTTGTTTCTAGTAGTTGCTATCTCGGCGTCTCTGAGAGAGAAAATGTTTACACCATCTATATATATCTCGCCTGTGGTCGGTCTGTCCAATGCTCCTATTATGTTTAACAGAGTCGACTTGCCACTCCCTGAGGGACCAACGATAGATACAAACTCTCCTTTATTTATTGCAAAATTAATCCCTCGTAATGCCTCAACTACTCCTGCTTTTGTTGCAAAAACCTTCGTTATGTTGATGGCTTCCAGAGCAGTTTTCGTTCTACTTTCATCTATCAACATAGAGGCCCACCTCGTTCCTCGCCCACTGAATACAAATTGGAGAGTGAAATCTGTGACCACCGTCAAGAATCAGTAAGCAACTTGATAACAATTCTTGGTCCAAAGCCCTCATCTCTTCAATGCAAGTACAGGGGAAAGCCCTGACGCCTTCCATGCTGGATATAGTCCTGCTATTACACTTAGCGCTACAGAGAGCAGCCAAACTTCTAGTATATCACCGCCAGTAAAAATCGGAGGGATTGGAACTCTTGGACCTCCGCCTCCTCCACCACCAAAGCCTGGTCTAGCAGCACCGCCACTAGAGCTTAGGGCGTACGCGCCGGCCACACCTGCCAATACACCCAACGTAGACCCTACTAATCCTATCACCAAAGCCTCGAACAGAAACATATAGAGAATAAATAATCTTGATGCACCGATGGCCTTGATTGTTCCTATTTCAGATATCCGCTCGTTGACTGCATTGTAAAGTGTTGTCACAATGCCAATTGCCCCCACGAGTAAAGCTATGAAAGCAACATTTTGTATAAAAGTATTATTTCCGCTTGTGAATCTTTCTCTGGCTTCCAAAATTGCTTTGGGGGTAGTGATACCAATGTTGGTTCCATAGAGGCTCGTTATCTCGTCTTGGACCGTCGGTACATATTCGGCAGAACCAGCCGCAACGATCATTTGATCAAAGTTACCACCCTTGCGGAAAAGTGAATCGCCGGCTGCTTTATTGATAAAAACTCTATTATCTATTTGATTATTTCCTGTTGGTAGTATAATCCCACTTACCACAAAGCTCTTGGAGATTTCTTCTTGCTTGCCGGAAACCTGGTCAACATAGTTAAATGTGGCTCTAACAGTCTGACCAAGGGAAACGAATGGGGTGGTCTTACCAGGAGGGGTGGCAACTTGACTTCCAAAAATTATAGAAGATGGATTATTTGACTGAATTGAAGATCCTGGAGTAAGCTCAAGTGATGGACTGACAAGATATATCTTCTGGGTATCTAGTGCTGTAATGGAAGCAGTAATTACGTTTCCCGTAGCATCCAAGCTCGCTTGGCCTTGAAATGCCGGTACGACGTCGGAAACAAAAGGAAGTGACTTTACTCTGTCGACTACCAGAGTATTTATTATGATGGTTGGCGTCTGTGACGCATCTGGTCCTCCTCTAAAAGAACGCTGGCCATTGCTGACGAATAAAATATTGGGAGCCAGAGAATTAAGCTGTTTTTTGATAAATTCACTCTGACCTGCACTAATACCGTTCAAAGCGACCATCAAGCTGCATCCAACTAAGACCATTACAATCGTAAGAGCGGCTCTGGCCTTCCTCTCCCGTAAAGCCTCTAATGAAAGCTTGAATATTTCACGCATCTTCATTCGTGAAGATGTACCTCCCCAATGAGTGGTATATGCCAACACCGCCACAAGTCAATCATTTCGCTAGATCTGCCCCTCTTTGTGTATCGGTTTTCTCTTTGCTTTTTTCTTCAGGTGTGGAGATCTTATTATTATTATTATTATTATTATCTTCTCTACTACCTTCTGACAAATTAATATGACTAGATGTAGGCATTTCATCCTTATTTCTTTTTTCATCCAGAAAGAACTTTTCATCTTTAGATCTCGCTGTGACATAAGTACTGACTGACTTCGATCCGTTTCTTCTCCTATAGATCCTTAAAGCGATGAGCAATATTGCAATGATTATGATAATTATTAGTAGTGGTATTGAAACTCCTCCGAATTTTAAAGAATAAGAATCGCCCAGCATAATCCCCATGATACCCTCGTCATTATTGGAATCGCCACGGTTACGTCCGCCACGTTGACTAAAATCAACTGTATCATTTATTACTAGTTCGTGATTAGCTCGTAAATCATCGCTGTATGTAATTTTGAGTGAAACGGGATACTTACCAGGAGACGAGTTATTCTGAAAATTTAATGGTATGCTAAAAGGTAAAGGAGAATTTGAATCCAGGTCACCTAGATACGAAGGAAGAGTAGAAGATGGAATTAGAACCTGTGTTGTATTACCTGATGATTTCTTCTGGTCGCTATTTTGATCAGATGTTGATTGAGATGACGACGAATTAGCTTGATAAGGAGTTTTCCCCTCTTGTCTTGGTTGATGTGGTCCACCATTATCTGTGTTATTGCTGGGAGAAAGCAACTGGATGGTGGTAAATAGAGCAATGGTGTTGCCCTTATTTAGCAAGTTTCCAACAAGATTTGGCGTACCAGCAATATTATTGATAGCTAGATTACTGACATCAACATCTATATCCCCTATCACCTTTGCACCCATAGTAAAATTGTCGTCTCTCGCTCGTCCATTCATTATATACTGGGCACCTACTTCGAATGAAGCAGGATTGCCAATCAAGTCTGTTGACGCAAAGACAGTTGTTGCGAAGGACTGATGGGCACCAGGATCCAGTCTTTGTAAATTCCACTTAGAGGGTCCCGAAATCGAAATTGAACCGGATTGAGATTCAAGTGAAACTACAGCATCCAAAATTGGGAATCTATTGTTATTTGTAATGGTAAAGTTCACATCACTTTCCTCGCCTGCAGTTATTGTTAGCGAATTATCTTCTATATTGCTCTTGCCGATATTATTACTTTTGGAAGTTATATCTTCTAAACTATTTGTATCGCCACTGCTACCGGCAGCAATTACACTTGTATTATTTTTTGTTATTGCATTGGTTGCATTATTATTATTATTGTTACTACGCAGGGATACTTGATGATTATATAGAGATGGTGAGCTGTCATTTCGTTTTATCATTAGCACTGCGGATTTAATTTGCAGAGGTGCTTCGATGGCACTACCGTTGACAAGGAGACCTGTATTATTGCCATCATTACTATTACTGTTATTTAATTTCTGCAGGAGTAAACTTGTAGGATTTACTCTTAATCCCAAACCAGATGGTGGTGGATTATCACTACTTTCATTATTCAGATTTGTAAGAGTCCCATTCATTTCGCTAGTGGTATTGTTGTTCGAATCACCCATTACCTCTGGTGGTAGTTGTTGCTGTTGGGGAATTCTGTTAGGATTTATTTCAAGACCTCCTTCAGGAATATTAGGGAGTACTCGAAACCCAATTTCCTCCTCAGAGGTTCTTGTTTTGCCAGTAGCATCGGTGTAGGTAAGCTCAAGATTCAAGTTTTGTAACGACTCTCCGGCTGAAAATGAAGGCAAAATAGCTGCGTTTATCTCTGATGCAGTATTAGCTGCTATGGTTCCTAGGCTAAACACACGAGAGCCCAAGCTGGATGCCGCAGCTCGCCCTCCGGTAGGTTCAATCAACTTTGATTCAGTATTCGAGGAATTGGATTGACGAGGTATTTCTGTTAGGTCCCCGTTCGGCCCGTTAACTCCTTGTCCTTGTCCACTCAAACTACGCCCATCATTTGATACCGTGGGTTGATTTGTAATTATGCTTCCACTTGCGCTATTCAGAGTTACAAGCACATTGTTAGCATCGGCAGTCCCTCTATTTCTCAACTGAATCTTGATGTTATTAACTTCTCCAGGGGTCAAATCATTAGAACTAGATGTTATATCCATCACCACTTTTCCGGGGAGTACGAATGGTACGTTTGTAGTCTGCACTCGATACGCTCCAATTTCGGGGTCTGAAGTTTTAAAGTAATATGTCCTAAGAAGAGCCGTATGTGGTCCTACCGATGCAGAATCCAAGACATTAACTCTAAAGTATAGAGTATATGTTTGTCCTGCCTTTACTATATCCTTAATTGAAGATATTGCAGGCAGTGTTGCGCGATTACTTCCGTTTGTAACGGCGTAAGCAGAGGAGGAGGATGCCGATGAATTAATTGGAAGTGCAATCATGCTGCTAAAGCCATTTGGAAGTGTGAGATAACCAGTAACGCCTGTTATATCTGAAAATGCAATATTGCTAAGTACTACTGCCAAGATCGCCGGTCCTTCTCCGGGGCTTACTTCCCTTTGGTTTTGTATTACCTCTAATTCCGAATTTGCAGATGTAGATTCAGATGAATCAGATGAGGAAGAAGTGTTAGTATCGGAGGCGAGGACATTTTCCGCCCAATAAGCATCAATAAAACCGTTATTAACAACATAAGCTGATTGACTTGAATCATTATCTGTACCTGTAAGGCCTTCCAGATCGCTTGATTGCAGGTCAGAACGTACCAATGGAACTGAACGATTCAGAATTACAGAGTGTTCGTTTGTAAGTTCATCAGTATAAGTAACCTTGATAGGAACGAGATAATTTGTCTGAGATCCCAGTAAGTTTGATTTTGACAAGTCAATATTTGCAGCAGTAGTAGCATTATTGAAGTCACTTCCATTATTGTTCTTATTTACATCGGAATAAGTAGAATTCACCGATGTACCCACACCTACCATGCTATCATTAGTTGGCTTGAGTCTTGGTAAAATTGAATTCGATGAATTGGAATTGGAAGTGGAATTGATTTGAATTAAATCAGGTAACTTCGAATTAAGCAATATTGGGATACTAAATGGAGATGGAGTATTTGGTGGAAGTGTTCCAAGGTATTGAAATGATTCTGAAGTAGGCTTGACATTACCTAAAGGATTTTTCGCTATTGTTGCGTTACTATTTGGTAGCACTTGTATATTTGTAAATAATGCACCCGTATTTCCCTTATTCAACAAGCTCCCAACCAGACTTGGAGTGTTACCAACGTATCTTATACCAAGATTATTTGCATCAATTTTTATTTCACCGGTAACAATAGCACCAATATCAAAAGAATTTGTTTTGAGTTCTTGGTTGTTCTTAATGTACTGCACTGTAACTGTGAAGAATACCGGGCTCCCAATAATTGCAGGAGCTGCGTACACCTTTGTTGAAATAACGTGTTTTGAATTTGGATCAATTGATGGTAGGTTCCACGTAGTAGGTCCAATTATCTTGACGGATCCAGATTGAGAAGCAATAGATACCACTGCGTTGGTAATTGATTGCGGAAAACCAGATGTTCCCAAGGTGTCGTTTGCAATATCGATCTTGAAAGAGATGTCTTGAATCTTTCCTGCAGTTACCTGTACTAGACTCTGAGATAAGTTATTTTGTTGTAGTAGGGATGTAGGAGGAGGAGGAATTCTTTGTGTCGGCTGCTGTTGTGCGCTTGCAAACATTTCAATATCAAGTTGAAGGGAGCTGAAGACTACAAAAAAGACTAGAAAAGACAAAAATATAGAGCAGAAGAATATAGCTTTACTATCGTCGCAAACGGCAACTGGACGAATGGATTTAGAGGTTTTTAGTGCGAATCCTCTGAAATTATGGTGCCTCATTTTTAGAATATCACCCCTATGAGACACGCTCACTTTGCAATTTAGCTCGTCTGGGTTTCTGCGTCCGACGTCGTGGTCCCCTTGTGGTCAAATAAAGTGGCAAATTCGATAACGCGCTCAATAATTCCTTCTGGGGTAAGATACTGGGAAGATGAGCACTGGCAATGAATTTCATAACGCAAGTTGCACGAACTTTAAACATCTTCACCTTTCCATAGTTTAATTGTAGCCCATTCAAGACGGAGTGAGACGAGAGCGGGGCCACTTCAATGAAGAAGTTCAAGTATGTTGCTAAAATAAATGGCAATCAATTGTTTAATAAGAATGCGTAACATAGTTCCCCATTGCTTCTAGGCACTTTCATGCAATGGCAATGATCTGATCTCATTACCGTAATTCTACCAGTACAAGGTTTCACGAAGAAGGCACTGCTGTTACACTCAATTCGCTTTGCGGAGATAGTGGCAGTATCTGAATACCCACTAATTCATTTATCACTTTCCTATTTCCGTAGGCATCATTGTATTGCAGCTGGACATTCAATGTCTCCAATGTACCTGCCGCAAGAGTGTTTGGAAAAACTACTGTATCTATTTCCTTACCCTGTTGGACTGGAATAGAGCCTATGTTAAAAACCGTACCACCCAAGAGGATTACAGGTATCACAGTCGATTGTTGTACTACATTTCTTGACACATTTCCGGAGGTTTCTGGTGTGATAAGATTATTGTTAGTTGCAGCTTCAACTCTGCCAGAAACTGTGGCTATAACTCCTGTCGCTGCGGCAGAACCTTCATTATTGATTATTAAATTTATTCTATTACCAATACCAGGAATAGTACTTAGAACATTTACAGTATTTGATGATGAGGGCACAATACGGCCGTTACCATCATTACTACCAGTACTACTACCATTGCCTACTGCTCCTGAAAAACCAATTACATCCAAAATTACTTTCCCGCTTATCTTGATTGGGACTTTGATGGTTTGATCTTTTGAATTGAAAGGTGTATGGACTGTCTTTGCCTTGATAAATCTGTCAGTATTACTTTTTGACTTGGATTTATTTGTATTTGAATCGTCGTCAGAGCAAATACCTTCAAGTTCCGATTTGGACTTTTCTTTATCAGTTCTTTCAATTTTCGCCTTTCCTCTTTTCTCATCTGTCTCCTTAAGATAATGAATTTTGAGGTCTGCTGTATACTCTTTACCTACTTTAGCGTCCTGAAGGATCTTTACTGGAAAGTTCAAAATAAATGTCCGCCCAGGATCTATTTGACCATCGTATCGAGCGAATACTTTTGAAGAGTCTTTATTCGCAGGCGAAACAATGGACTGAAATCCAGCGGGCAAATCTAGCTCTGCAACAATACTGGTAAGGTCAGTAAATCCTTTGTTAACTAAAACAACGGCTAGAACTGAGTCACCTTCGCCAGGTCCCACCTCAACGCGTTGTACAGGATCGAGAGCTTGTGCGGTGGTTTCTTCGGAAGCGACCCCAGCGTCAACTCCTCCTAATATGGTATTGTCTGTCCAGTAAGAATTTATGAATACTAGTTTTACCGAACCTTTAGTCACATTTTCGATGTCTGTTGTAGTCCTGTCGGTAGATTTGGATTTATCTTTTGACTTTATTTCGATTTCATCTTCATCGAAGTCTGTTGTATTATCGCATAAAGAAAGAAGGCTGCTATCTGATATATCATCTTGTACTACGACCCCCACGGATGGAGTACATTGTTGTATCTCTAATTCAGAGCAGTTTGCCCTTGTTATCGAATCAGAGTCTCCTTGTGACACAGAAGGTGAAAGCGGCGATGACACGAAAGGAGACTTCGGCGCCTCATCGGCGTACGCAGAAGGCAGACCTGTAGTATGCCTCGTCTGAATGAGTGCCGCGAGTATCAGAAGTGCAAAAATGGATGCGACTTTGAACATAGTAAAAGAGTTGCAATTCCATAGATGTCTGCTATTATTATTACTATTATTATTATTGATCGAGAACATGTAAAGGGGTATCTAGAATTAAGCAGTCTTGATTTTAATTGTGATCAAAGTATTTGTCATAATAATTTCGTGTAAAATTGTTGATTGTATATTTTCCAGTAATATTTCTAGAATCATGCTCGCTTTGGACCCCTTGCATAACAAAGGTCCTCTACTGAATGGGTGCAAACTATTAGGGAAGGCTGGAACACTTTAAGCGCAATTTCGCCAGAAACAATTGGAAAGATGGTGTCTAAGTGCTGCAAGAAAATTTTTGGATCAGGGAGATACTTCTGAATCGTTATCTGATGTAGTAACCAATACTATAAACGCACGTATGTAATTGAGGTGGTTAGAGCCACTCGCAGGTTCAATTACCAATTGAAGTGGTCTGCATAGTGAAATAATCATACATAAATACAAACAACATGTTTGACCAAATATTCTTGGTGGCAAGACTTTACAATTCAATTCAAACTGCATTTGCAAGCATGTCCAGTAGTTTTTCACTCAGTAATTATGTCCATTCTATTCTACCATCATTACAAGCAGTTAATGAAACTCAAATGTATGAGGAATATACTACTACCACTCAACCGGCCTCAACCTCCTTTCGGTTACTTAAATTGGACGTTGGATAGATATAGTCAGTCCACAATGAATATTCAATAGGTTAAATCCATCTTTTGTCGAAGGATGAACGCAGGTCGTTTACCAATTCATTGAATTTCGCCTGCTTTTCCTCAAACTTTGTCTGTGTCTGCTCTATGTTAGAAAGTTTATTCAGGATGACCGTTTTGAGATGATCAAATTCTTCTTGTCGCCTCTTGTTTTCTTCTTTACTCATTCTCTTCTGGTAGAACGTTGTGCTAACAACAGACATTATTGTAGTTATTATTAAGATGCCACCAAACATGAATACGAGAGCAACCATCCGGCCAAGAGGAGAGATTGGAACTATGTCACCATATCCTACAGTAGTAACTGTTTCAACGACCCACCATAAGGAGTCTCCTAGAGTTTTTATTTTTGTATCAGGAACCTTCGACTCGATTTCATACATTACATAAGTCCCAAGCAATATGACTGCCGCAGCGCCTATTAACAAATAAGCGGTACTTTTACTAATGATTTTCATGATTTTCCATGACCTTCGATGTTTCTTAAAGTTATAGCGATTGGACATATTGTGACCATTTTCAGATCCTTTGCTTGACGGACACAACTAACGGCCAAATGAAAATTTGATTGCATATGATGTCTATATAATAATGTGTCCAAGTATATGCTGCAGAAAACGCGTAAGTCACATCAATAGTTGCAATTCCATCAATCAAGTGAGATCCCGAATCAGTAAATGAACAAATATTCCGCTGGCTTGATTTAAATAGTACGGTAATTCTCCTAACGAGAGATGTTGAACCTTAAAACTAAAACGGTGTTGGTGGCATGCTTTGCTGTTTCAATTTTGGCTGGATTTGTCCCGTCAGTCTTTACATTTTCTCAAGTACAAGGTCATGATGGGGACTCTATTAGAACTGCACCCAGGTTACCTGGAACTTTAAACTGCTTAGCTGATGGTTCAACAAATGAGGTGTCGCTTGTGCTCTTTAGCTCAGACATAAATATCGTACCTAAGACTGAGAGAGGTGCAACCTTTAGAGGAACAAACCTTGATTTAGACTTTGTTGACGGTTCCCCACCGCATACTCACGTAGTAAGGACAGGTAGCAATATTAGGCCCGATCCGGCATTTGTGCAATGTTTACCCCCAGGTTTTCCTGATGCAAAAATAACAATATCTGGAGATATCCTTAGCGATTGCGTTTCTAGGACCGGAGTACCCGCACGCTTACAAATTAAAGTTGAAGTTATCAACCCGAGAACAGGTACAGGAACTGTGTTTTATACCGGAGATTTTGAAGGCAAAGTCGACTGCAACAGAATCCCTACTTCTACCAGTAGCGCTTGTCAAACTGGAGCAAGCCAGAACGATAATCTAGTAGGCACTGCTGGCAATGACTGCATAGTAGGTAATAGTGGAGAAGATAAGTTACTAGGAGGTGCTGGAAATGACAAGTTGAACGGTGGAGAAGGAAAGGATACGCTAATGGGCGGCGATGGTAACGATGAGTTAACGGGTGGTCCTGGCGCAGATACTTTCTCGTGTGGTCCCGGAACTGACAAGATAACAGACTTTAACCCGGCAGAAGGCGATAAGAAGACTAGTGACTGTGAAATCTTTTAAGCCTTACAAAATAGGACAAGTCTTTTAGAGCGAAACTTGGACGAATTTCAGTCTGTATTGGATAGCATATAAAACGAACTAAAGGAAACGCAATGAATTAATACTAAAATGGTAACATTCCTTGTGAAGCAATCGTAGGATTCAGCGAAGAGGTCACTGTAAAGGTTGCGAAGGCTGTAATTAACCCGCCTTGTTCTAGTTGTCTGGCTTCAACAGTTCTTGGGCCCGCTGTTGAAGTAGGTACTTTAAAATCGGTATTCAATTCACCATCAATGTTTGCTGAAGTCAAAAACAGAATGGTCCCATTAAAAATTATAAGAATATCAGCATCCGGACCATATCCAGTACCGGTAACGCTTACCAAAGTACCTATTGGGCCGGAGGTCGGACTTAGTTCAATGCTAGGATTTCTGATACCACCAACACCATCACCAGGTTGAGATGCAATGTTACTGTCTATCAAAATCTGACTATTGTTAATACATTCCGAATCTACAACACTATCATCATTGTCTTTAATTTCGTGTTTGCATTCTAACTCAGGGGATGCGCTTTTCTTTGAATCATTACAGTTATTTCCACCTTCATTATTTTTACATTCTTTTTTATCCCCATCATCTGCAAATGTAAGGGGTACGGGTTCAAGTACCCCCGCTAAGTTGAACCCCGAGGTAAGTAAAGTCACGACAAGAACAAACAACAATGCTGGATTTTTAGGCAGCAACGCAGACAAACTCAATCACAAGATAAAGTATAACTGAGGTATGAAGAAGGGCACACTAAGAAACAAGAATGAGAATAACTTGTACAACTCTAAACTCGAATGTATCTTAGCATAGTTAGAATAGTTTTATCAAGCGTAATGAAACAAAGTTTCTTACGCTGATATTTTTCACAGCCCCTTTATACGATAAACATGATAAAGCTGAAAATGACAAAAATAACTATGGTCGCAATTATTGCCATTGGAATTGGCATTGGAATGTTGACTGCAGCCTTTACAGCATAGGCAAAGCGGAACATTGTTTATTGGGATTTTCAGGAAACAGAAATCGATCAACATTCACCATTAGCAACTAACTTTGCACCTTTTTTAACGCGTTTTTAGTGTCCTCATCCTGCTACTACTCTAAAGCTCGCCTGAACCGCTTTTTTTGTGTCATGTCTCGCATGGCAATCAAACTTACTGGACTCCACCGCTTTGAATCTTATTTTTGCCATCCTTGAATGGATTATCGCTTGGTTCTCTTCTGTTAGGGTTGCAAATAAAAGATTTATCTCAAATACATGGTAATGTTGGGATCAATAGCAAAACCCGAGGCACAATAATATGATCTATGGTTATAACAGACAAGTTGAAGCAAACATTAGGAGTTGGAAAAAAGGTTTACGAATGCTTCATCACTCATGTTGGTAAACCCTCTAACGACTCGTAAAACTATATCAGTAAGAGTAATCTGGTTATGACTATTGGTAGGATTGTTTGATAGGCATCAAATAAAATTTATTTTGACTGTACTGGTCATATTTTCTCTTGTACTCACTATTCCTTTGACACTGGTTAATGGCTCTGTCCAGAATAATGGTTCTACTCCGCTCCCACAATGGGACAGTCATATGACTTTCATAAATGATACACCGTTTCCATTGAAATTTCATATCGAAGCAGCAGACGATTGTACGGCAAATGCGTCCCAAAGTTGTACTGCAGGTGCTTTGAAAGGTATCTATTATACCGTCTACATCTGTCCTGGCGTCTACCCATTTGACGATGCTGGTAAATTAACTGAAAGCAATTGCAGCGTAGCAGCGTACGAATTTTTCAAATATATCGAACCAGAACTGATCAGGGCGCTTAAAGAAATTGCTATAGCTCTTGAGCAAGCAGAAGAAGATGATGAATTTGACGATGTAGCAGAACTTAAACAACTCAATCAAACGGTTGGCGGTGTTAGTGCAGATTTTGCCAAGGGCTATTATGTTCTTACTTGGAAGGAAGCTGTAGACGGAGACAAAACTGTAACAGCCACACTAGATCCAAGTTCTGGTAAATTTTCTTTGAGTGATTAAGTTATCCTACCTCCAAATTACAGAAAAATTATTCCATTCCATTCCGATCCGCATAAATAAAACTAGACATCAGATTACCTATAATTGTCAAATTTGACCCAATACGTGGCTCTTCTCCTAGGGCTAATAATTATAGTCGGTACTTCTAACTATGCAAGTGCACAGCAACTCACAAACGGAGACAAGATAAATTTACCAAAACCTATGGGCGGGTCCATGAGATGCGTGGTCAATGATAAAGTTACCAATAGCTATCCCTCTAGCATAACTTTCAATGCTGCTACAGAAAATGGAAAAACAACAGGCAGCTACGAGCTACAAGGCAACTTTCCTGCCGGTATAATTTTCGGGAATATTAACTTTTTACAAATAAAACAAAACAGTGAGGGTGGCTTTAATTTTTCAATGGTCGGCACTTTACCGGGCCCAGGAGTGGGATGTAATCCTGGACTGCAATTCGACCCAATACTCATTACTGGGTTCTGTAGTCCGGAAGGTGCTGCAACTGGTATTGATTTCATTTCAAATGGGATAGACGATAGGTTTACAAGAGGTAGTTTTAAAGGTGGCCCAGATGATAAAGTTTTCTGCACTCCCGGTGGAGGTTTTCCTGCTCCTGATTGCAAGACAAAGACTGGAACGAATGACGATAACAACATAGTTGGAACTTCAGGAAATGATTGTATAGACGGAAAGAGGGGAGATGACAAAATTGCTGGTTTAGCAGGAAATGACAAATTGAATGGTAACGACGGAAAAGACTTGCTAGTTGGCTCAGATGGTAACGATGACTTAACTGGAGGCCAAGGTCCTGATAGTTTTTCATGTGGTCCTGGTACGGATAAGATAACTGACTTTAAACCTTCTGAAGGCGATAGGAAGACTAGCGACTGCGAGCAGTTCTAGCTAAACGTCTTAAGGCTGCTCTTTCGAGAAGGCAATATGACTCTACGATTTGCAGATTTTCGAAGTTGTAAGTTGATGCACTACACCTAAAATATTCTTCTTATAACCTAACTTAACATTATGAAGATATTTAATTTATTGCGTCAAAAATTATAAATATTTTAAGTTCTTTAGACAAATTCCCAAAGGACCAATTAACAGAGGAAAGGTTTTTGGCCGTTGTTGATGACGAAACAGACTTGACATGCTTATTTAGGGATACCTTGAGCCAGATACCCAATGTCCGCGTATTCGCCTTCTCGGGTCCAAGGGCGAGAAATTGGAAGGAGCTCTGCTTGTATGATAAACGGGACTTTGGATCCATGTGTACCAGATAGCAGATTGATAAATTGCTCGAATACCACAAACACAAAGTGCTGACTGTTTAGGGAAATATTGCAGTAGGCTTCTATCAATATACTTCTATTTCTCCGTCCCTCCTACTAACTAATACATTTAACACTATTAAGCAGGCTCAGCCTTATTTTTATTGGCTATGGATATCAGTCCGTTGCAGACTGATCAATGTGTTTGCTCCCACTTAAGGAGGCAGCATAAAAATACTATTTCTCCATTTGAAACTTTGCAATGTAATAAATGCAATTGTAAGCGATTTACGCTCGCTTAATATAGTCCATATCTCGCATTGCATTTCTACAGCAATCACATGATGAGATAAACCTGTCCATTCTCTTCAAATGTCATGATGGGATGGATTTACAGCGAGGCATTCGAAGAGAACGCCTATTTGTTTGCTGCTGACTTTAATTTAAAAAAACATGATGTCGCACTTCTTTCACATTCGGGACACTTTATCCATTTCTCTTGCTCTTCCATGTTATCCGCACTATCAACCGGTAATAATTACATTCAGATATACTAAAGTTTGTCTTAAGACATCGTAAACCAAAACCATATCATTCGTTCAATAGGGAGATTTAAAATTGACAGTTCTAAAAATGGGATTGACTACGGAATAAAATGGTTGGCTGCTAGGCATATGCTATAATCACGATAATAACGGTCAAAATAATTGCAAGTCCTATAAAGACCAAGACATCTTTTGATCCCAACTAGGGTTACAACACCCGTCTTAATTAGCTGTGCCAAGATGCTTGTTCTGACTAATACAGCTATCGCAGTACCTTTCTAACAAAGTCACACCCTCAAATTCAAAAATTGCGAATTGAGTCGCCTCGTTATGACATGAGACGCAGAACTTCTTACCCGGTGTTTTATCTTTACTTCCCGCCTTTCTCTTTTCTTCTGGTTTGAGTGGCCGGAACCCCTTGAATACTTTATTCATTCGACATCAATGGCATGTTATAGCCTACGCCTGGAAGTTTATTTACTTTTTACATTCTATAGAAATCTTGTTATTCTATGATATTGTAGCACATGTGGACACGATGATGAGAGCAAATTGGCTACCTCTGAGGGTTCAATTAACACATGTCAATTACTGGCTCTGACTTTACCGACACCACCTAATACTAACATCGCTAATCTATAATTTGTGGCACAAGATGATGAATGTACTTCTTCGCCTTAAATTCTTTTGGCGGATTTCTTACCATGCAGTCAGATATCATGAGTTAGGATCTCGGATTCGATTCAACGTCTCGATGTCCAACTATTCTTTTAGTCTCATCCCAAAGTTCATTGCCTTTTTTGGAAACAGCGATCTAGATTAGCATCCCTGATCTTTAGGGTAAATAACCATATGTGATTGCAAAAAAACTGTACAATTCGCTTTTTTACTTGCTTTCGAATTGTTGAACCCGACTATTAAGGTAATCAGCTACGTAAATAGTCCCGTTGGAGTTTAACGCAATTCCTAACGGCATGCTAAATTGACCATTATCCTCACCGTATTGCCCCCATTTTGTAAGGTACGTACCATTGTTGGCAAACATTTGCACTTTAGTGAGATTTTGTTCACTTAAATCCCTTACACCCCTAGAACTCCCTATATCTATTACATATACATTGCTTGCATTATCTGTAGCAATACCGGCAGGGTGAATAAAGTCACCATTCTCTGTGCCGAGCCGCCCCCATTGAGTAACATAGGTACCGTTGTTGGTAAATTTCTGTACTCGCTCGTTATAGCCATCGACCACATACACATTTCCAGCCTTATCTGTGGTAATGCCATTGAAATCAGATAAAAGTTCGAACCTAAATTGACTATTATTTTCTCCATTATTTCCCCATTGAGTAACGTAGGTACCGTTGTTGGTAAATTTCTGTACGCGGTCATTTAGAGGATCAACTACGAACACATTTCCAGCATTATCTGTGGTAATACCAGTAGGGTGAACAAACTCTCCACTACCATTGCCTCTCTCCCCCCACTTTGTAAGGAAGGTACCATTATTAGTAAATTTTTGTACTCTGTCCTCGAAAGCTTCGACCACATACACATTTCCAGCATTATCTGTGGCAATACCTGTGGGCTTAAAAGACTGGCCCATGCCATTGCCTCTCTCCCCCCACTTTGTAAGGAAGGTACCATTATTAGTAAATTTTTGTACGCGATTATTATCCGGGTCAGTTACAAACACGTTTCCCAAATGGTCTATTGCAATTCCTACAGGGCCACGACCAAATGTTTCTACAAATATTTTTCGGGTGCCATTCTCACCTTCCTCTGAACTACCTGAAAAAGAAGTACAGTCTAACCCTGAAAATTCTCCATCTTCCACTCCACATTTTCCCCACTGACCTATGTACCTAACATCAGAATCTTGTACAGACTGAGCTTTTACATGTTCAAACGGCTGAAAAAAAGTAATTTGGCTAATACTTGGAGTAAATACTAATAATAAGATTGCAGATATGATTGAAATTCCGATGTTAGGTTTATTCATTCAAGTCTCTCCTTAACCTAAGCTTAGTCGAAACGGTTGGCGTCATAAACAAAATTGTTGACAATGTTAACCGACTACACATTATCGTCATTAAATGGGGATACTATTAAGAGTTTTTCCCAGAATGGATGCAAACCCCAACTGTACCTAGTTCTTTTGGATTCGTCGGTTCCATTCAAGTTTTACATATCCACAGGTGCACCATCGTTCGCACCAATAGCGTAATCAAGCTAAAGTTGCACAAACAGTTAAGGATTGTTGCCATCGAAAGGATAGACCGGCGAGTTGCGCAAAAATGGGGACTAACCAGTCCGTACTGGAATATGAAGATAGTAACAGAATGAGAATCTCAGACCGTCCGTCCCAGAATTACTTAATCTCCTTCTTCCAAGTCGTATTATCGGACCATTTAATTTTGTCTGGTGGGACGAGCTCACCATTATAACTCTGATCATCTGGAAAGATTACCGCAATTGCAGAGTCATTGAGTATTGAGCCGTAGGCATTAGGACGATCATAAGACGACATATCAACAGTGAGATTCGTTCCTGACTGAGAAATATCCACACGGTGATGATCACTTGTTTCCCATTTACCCTTCAGGTCTATCAAAGTTTTGGGTGAATCATCATTAGCAGTCTGAGCAACAGCAAACATACCGACATAGGTTCCAGAAAAAGAAAAACAAACCGTCAAGAGTACTGCTACTGTTCCTATTGATATTAATGTGGATGTTGCACGGTTATTCATAAACTCATGGATAAGGGGCTTCTTATAAGGATTTAATCTCTACCGCTGTTATACGGATGTTATAATCTCAGGCCATACTAGCAATTAATTAGAACTAACAATTATTCCGATCGAAGAGGCTCAAGAAGTAGTCTAAAGCAGACCTAGAGCAACACAAGGCATAGGACATTAAAGAGGTATTGGGGAAAGATGCCAGATTATTGTCGTATCAAGAAAAAAACTAATGTAAGTTACACCTTTATTTAGATCTAAAAATCTATTTATACGACAAAATGGGTATTCCCATTCTCCAAAAAAAAGTACTAATGATCTCAGTCTTAACTGTGACGGTTACAACGATACTATTTTTGTCTGCGGTTGCGATTCGGAGTTCTTTTGCTGCAGACCCCCAATATGATGTCTTTACTATGTACGCTGGTTCATTGGTAAAGATCATGGAACAAGTTGTAGGCCCGTCCTTCCATAATCAAACCGGTTATAATTTTGTAGGAGAAGGAAAAGGATCTGTTCAACTCGCAAATTTGATTTTGGATGGGTTTAGGAGGCCAGATATTTTTATCAGCGCTGATACTTTACCGATAAAAAAGTTGATGGACCACAATCCTCCCCTCTCAAAATGGCTTGAAAAATTTGCTTCGGCAGAATTAGTTATTGCCTATAATCCTAATAGTCGATTTGCGCCTGACCTACAAAAAGCGGCCAGGGGCGAAATTCCATGGTATAATGTAGTTGAAAAAGAGGGGTTCAAATTTAGTAGGACGGATCCCGAACTTGATCCTAAAGGTTACTTTACTGTCATTGCTGCTCAACTTGCAAATAATTACTATAATGATTCTTCGATAAAGCAAAGAATTCTGGGCCCTGATAGGAATCAGAAACAGATCTATCCAGAGGAGATTCTTAGGTCTTTACTGGACTCCGGACAGGTCGATGCAATTGTGGCCTATAAACACGAGGCAGTAGCCAGGGGTCTGCCTTACGTCACCCTGCCTGCGCAAATAAATCTTGGAGACCCAAATTATTCTAAATTCTACAATCAATCTACTTACGTCATTCATTCAAATCAAACAATTTTTGGTCATCCCATCTACTTCTCGTATACCATTCCTACTACCGTTCGAAATATGGATGGTGCCATATCTTTTGGAAATTTTCTAACGTCGCCCCAAGGAAAAGCGGTACTTGAGAAAGTCGGATTGAATCCTATCAACGCTACTGTAGAAGGCGATGCGAAATCACTTCCTTCTGGCATTTTAACTGCAAGATAAGATACTTGGTTATGAACCCAATAATGCCATCGCCATCAATTCATTTTTATACATTTTGCACGAAAGCCTTGATTTGTATAGCGAATCAGAACAAGTAAACATGTTAGGATAATTATGAAAGAATTTTCCAAGTACTTAGACAAGTATTGTCCTTTGAATGAGATTGTAAAAGGATTAAAATGAAGGTTGCTAGCTAAATGTCATCAAGATATCAAAACTGTTCGCAATCTGAACTTTTCTTATCGACTTCTGATGGGTTGAAGTCAGTTATCTTGTCAGTGCCAGAACCACAGGAAAAAGTATCTGCACCAGGACCACCGGTTAACTCATCATTACCATCACCACCAATTAGTAAATCTTTTCCTTCTCCACCGTTTATTTTGTCATTTCCTGCACCCCCAATTATCTTGTCGTCTCCACTCCTACCGTCTATACAGTCATTACCTGAAGTTCCAACTAGATTATCTGTATTCCCATTTCCTACTTTGCAACCTGGCGGACTATTATTAGGAGTGATAGAAAAACACTGCACCTGCCCTCCTTCAAAGTTGCCGCTGAGTAGGGGGACAAAGAAACCGCCCCTGCCGGTGGCGCGAGCCGCAATATCAAAGATTGGATCAGTAGCGGCGGTATTGAAACAATTACCAGTAATGAACCCGTTCACCCTTAATTCAGGCACACCTATTGGTCCGAATCTCTCTAGGAACGACAAAATACAACTTTCCAAAAATTCATCGCCGGAAAGGGAAGAAGAAGTAGCACCTATAAAGATTGAACTAGCAGCACCGGGATTAATGTTTAAGAAATTAGCAGACCATTTTGTCGCCGTAGATTCAGGGCCTTCGAAAGTTACAAGGCCATTAACAGTGGACCCCGAATCGTGAGCGACGATCTCTAATTCGGTCGGCCTAGTTTCTTTATTAATTTCGCATTTTAATGACCCGTGGGGGTTAGTTACAGTTTTAAAAAAATCCCCAGGACGGGCTGCTACCTCTGAACTTTTGAGAAGTAAAGGAATAAGGCCACTGAAAAATATTGAGACTGTTAGGCCTACGACTAATACAATCTCAATCCCAGGAGTCATTACCTATCATGCGATAGGTAACTAACTATTTAGGCAGATCGGTCGTTTGCCAAGTTCCGTTCAATAACGATCCAGTTCAGATACTTTGAACCTCAGTTAGATCCATGAATGGGATTCTCCTTTATTTTTCTTTTCAGTCAATTCCATTAATTGCTTGTAGTGATGGAACAGCATGGACACTAAAACAAAATGAAAAGCTACAAAACTCATTTGCATAATACAAGCTGAGTTGTAATATCTAACGTAAGAGAACACTTCATCAAATGACTTTCTATCTTTTATTATCGGTAACAGTGATCTAAAGCCACTCCACTTTGCTTGCTCCTCTGAAACCTCTTTTAAGCTGCTAATAGTTTGCTTGAATTTGTATATTATAACTCCTTAGATCGCGTCACTGGGCCTCGGGCTTCGCTTTACCTTTGACCCCGGGGGCCCAATTATCGTTTATCAGCGATGTATCATAGAAATGGCGCGTTGGATTTATTACTATTGTTGATCCCGATGTCCTAGCCATTACTATTATTCAGTTATTACTAGCTATCGCCATAGACCTTTATTTCTGAAATTTGTGCGATTGGAAACGCAATACCCGGAACGCTATCCGTTATAGTTATTCTCACGAACTTTGCAATAATGGGCTGAAATGTATAAGGTTCAAAGTCATTGCTAGTCCCGCTGCTTTGTTGACTCGACAAGACATTTGTCCAGGTCGTTTGGTCTACAGAAACGTCGACACTAAACTTGTAAGGATGTGAGTTCCCGTCTGCCCAAGCAATATCCACCCTACAAAGGGGTAACGGATCAGTACTAGCAATCCAAACTATTATCCACGGGTCTTGAGTACCGGGTATTGGCGATACCCATCGTGTGGTTAGAGAACCATCTACCGCCTTTAAAGCATCGACTCCCGGACTTTGCTGTCCGCTTGCAACAGCATCAAGACTGAGGGTTTGTTCTTTATTACACTCCGTAGGTGCGGGACCAGGACCGGGACCAGGGACGGCAGTAGCCGGTTGAAATTTGATTCCCATAGCATAAGCGGTGTTAACATGTGATTCATACTTAGAGGTTGATCTTGCTGTGAAGGTTTGTTCCGAGGGATCAAGGATACGTACAGTTGGAGCCGTCGCTGGAGGAATCACAGAATTTGCTAATGCTGTGGGTTCTAAAGAGTAGATATAGGCACCGATGGTTCCCGGATGGGTTGCTCCACCTCCGCCGCACAACGCAAACTCTGGTAATGGTTTGGCAACACTAGTGGGGCTAAATGATCCCTTCGAACCAGGATAGTTCAAAAATTCAAAACTCGAAAAAGTGGTAACGATATTGCCAATTGGAGGCGCAGTTGAGTTGGGCTTTGTAAGGCTTTCTCTAATCCCTATGGCAATTACTTTAAGATTAGAAGGGTTATCTATCTCCACATCTTGTGATCGTACCTTCCACGAAATAGTCGAATCTGGAAATGACGCAGTTGCAAGGTTACCTCCTCCTGGTAATTGATCTAGTACCCTAAATCCACCTCCTAAAAGCAGAAAGCCCTGGTCCAGATACCCTCTCAATTCAGGATGATGAACAGCATTGACCGAGACTTCTGGAAACATTTTAAGATTTGATTTCAATTCCTCTCTAGTTAAATCTCCGTGTTTCATACCAATCGCAAATCCTATCAGAGGGGACAAGCTATATACAAGATGGTCCTTAGAAATAATTCTCCAACCTTTAAAATCCTCTTGACCATTAGAGTCTACTGATGGGAAGGATGCTGTTAGATAATGGCCTCCAATTATAGCATCGAAACTACTTCCTTGGCCTGGAATATGCTGATACTTACTCCCTGTTGCTCCTCCCCCTATACAAACCCAATCGGTACCTACATTTACTTGAAAATCGTGAAATTCGCCTGTGCCCGCAGAAGCAGTCCATATGGATATTGTAATTTTACCTGAAGCATCATGAACTTCGTTAATCTCTGTTCCCGTTACTTCAACCAAAGAACTCACACACTTTCTCCTTCCATTTGCAGTTACTGATAACTATATCATAAGTTGTTCGGAAAAATGATATATCACATTATTCATGTCAGGCCATTCATGCTTCTAGCTTAATGAAGGTTCCCGAGTTGATGAAAGTGACAGTCAATTGTATCCATAATACTTAATAAAAATGACAATCTCACCTAATTTTGGAGAGCCATGGAGGAATTGGATAACTTCCGTAGTAAAGGTATTAGGCTGCCTTTAGTTCTTGTTTTGCTTGTCTTATTTGTTGGATTACTACCCTTAGTGCGGACATTGATTGCCCAACCACCTGACTTGTTCGTCAATCAATCACATTTTGATCCTAATCTCCTTCCTCATAATGATTCTAGGGGGATGGATATTATACAAGGAAATGATATCACCGACTACCTTTTACATATTCCACCGAACACGGTATTTACACAAGATTGTGCTCACCCTACTCCTCCGGCATTCATTCACCCTAATCCTCGCTTATGCTTTGGTACCAATGGCAATGACAAGATGTCGGGAACCTCTGCCAGTGAAGGCATATATCCTCAACCTGGTGACGATTACGTTTTGGGTAATGGAGGATCTGATTTTATTATTGGAAGTTACGGCAAGGATCTAATCGAGGCTAGAGACGGAAATGACGAAATTTCAGGAGGGCCAGACGAAGACAGGATATTTGCTGGAGGGGGAAATGATTCCATATATGTTGGCCTTCCAGCCTCACTGAAACGGTCTCTCAATATGACAGGGCCACCTTATGATATTTTATTGAACCTTACATCAGACGGAGGCGGCGATTTCAAAGATTTTGTTGACTGTGGTGATGGGGTGGATCTCATCTACGTCGACACTCTTGACATCTATAAAAATTGTGAATCAGTTAATGGATTCAATCCCAGGGAGTTCATCGCAAATCAAACAATTGGAGATTTAATTCATAACCCGTAGGCCAAAGTTATCTCCTCAATCTTCCCAATATGAAGTACTAAAGCCCTAATGCATTCAGTGAATCGGAGTAATACATCTGTTCCTTGTCAAGAGATAATAAACCTAAGGCCGATTCTATTGTGGAATGTAATCTCAAGGCAGATCTTACTAAAACTAGTAATGGAAATGAAGAGTATCGGAAAGACATGTCAACATGTAAAAAACCAATCGAACTATTGGATAAGAGTGCAAAATGCAAAAGGTATAACAAACGCTTAGAAAAAGAGGAATTAACAATTGAACATATCAAACCCAGATGTGAAGCGGAAGCAATAGTATTGTGAATACACAGATACTATGTTTGCTACATAATTGACAGAAAAAAGGTACGGATACCGTCAAGAGATTGTATGTAAAGATTGCATAATTAGCCTATGAGAATTTCACATCAAAATAGTTTGCTTAGATTTCATCTTGTTATGCATCTCTTACCCAAATTAGGAACATCCTAGCCTTTTAGTTACTCATGTGCCTCAATTCCTTGACCAAAAAAGAATAAGTGATTGTCCCTTACTTGCTGGTTACAACACAGTCGTTGAAGGGTGGTGGGGTAGGATTAGGCGTGCAACGCGTTTCTACTATCTGAGGATCTAGACCCGGCGGAGTGAAGTAAACTATATTGACAAAGCCCCCATCAGGAAATTTTGCTGTGCAGAATATATCATGTTCCAACAACGTTTGAGTACACTCCAGTCCACCTGATGTACATTTGGCATCGACAACTGCTGCTGGTGTGCAAGGAGCTTTATCTAACTTGAGACAATCGCCTGCTACCTGTGGGTCACATGCTGCTGGTTCTTGTGTAGGTGGTGGTGGAGTAGGACAGTTTGGATTGTTCGCGTTACAGACTTGAACAGTTCTTAAGGCTGCCGCGACTTTAACTATCTCCACAGAAGCTCCAAATTGTGAAGTTAGCTCATTAACAGTACTAGTCCAAGCAGCTTTTCCCGCAGCTCTAAGAACAGGATTTTGAGAAGCAGCCAATGCATCGTCAGCATATTTCGCACCAGCTTCTAAAGCCTTCTCTTTTAATTCATCAGCGGCTTCTTCAGCTATATTCTCTACTACCTGTTTGTAAATTTCGGCTCTTTCTGCTCGTTCGTCTGGTTCCGCGGCCACTCCAACTTCATTAGACCCGACTTCATTCGAATTAGCACTCCCTACTTCATTTGGATTTAAATTTCCGACTTCAGTATTGGGAATCACCGAGTTATCAGGTTGAGTGTCTGGTTGATTAGTGTCTTGAGTATTAGTGTCCGTTTGAGTAGCAGTATTGTCGGGTTGAGTATTAAGGTCAGGTTGAATGTCTGGTTGGGAATTATCAGATCTGTCTTCACGACTATTTGAGTCGATTTGACTTCTCATATCAGTATTCAATTGAGTTTGTTCTTGTATACGGTCTGAAGTAACGTTTGCGATGTTTACTTCCCTTTGAGCAAATGCACTCATTTGATTTCCTGCAATGATTGATGTTGCAGATATGTTGGTACCAAGTACGACGATTACTAGTAAAGAGGTAACGCCAAATTTCACAATCCTTTCGGAATGAACGATTATTTTAACACTTCGTGTAATCTTGTGGCAAAATGCTCCGTGATTCGCAAATACTGAGATTTTGACTAATATCAGTAATAGATTCATTTTACCACCAAATTTTATTGCAATGTAATAATCTTATTACAAGTCTTGACAGAACTTATTAGATAGGGTTGTCGGTCCTTAAAATGCTGGCAGACGATTCTGAACTGTATGCTGAATAATATTGCAGTTATTGCCTGATTAAATGTCACTTATTCTTAACTATGACAATACTTATGTAGCATCAATTCTTGTTGTGCATCTCAAGTTCAATTTGATTTGCGGGGCAGTATATTTCATCCTTTTGAAAAGAAAATACTGCTTTAATAGAACCCGATGCCAGGCCATTTGATCTCGGGACAGTTATCTCATCATCAAGGAAAGCAGGGAAAGAATTCAGGCATTTAACGCATGACTTTGAAAGGCTGTAATAGGGGCGATTGATCCTCCAGAGCCAGAATGAGCTAACTTTTTTTATTTTTTTATCCTTCAATTCAACTCATTTTATACAATGAACTCAATCATCAATGCATCAATAACCATAAATATTATGAACATCTTTGCCCTCAAGAATGAGATTCATAATACTTGCAAAAATTCCTACGGAGGACGGAAACAAAATGGTTCAGGATCCAAACTTTTTGAAGAAAGTTGAAACTTATATAAACAAAGTCAAGGCTGAAGCAACATATTTCTTTGAGGTAGATGGCAATAGAGTGGCTTCATTTGTTGTCGATATAGAGAATGCAAATGAGATACCCGTCGTGGTTGAGCCATTGTTTAGTGGAATGGGTGCCCGCGTAGAGATACATCCTGTAATGAGCATTGAAGACTTGAAAAAAGGAATACCCCAAGCCTTAGTTGAAGCAAACTCCTACCGCTACTAGGCGACGTCAATAAAATAAATAATTCCCTCCTTTTGTTTGTACTAGGTTCGTCCTGTACATCTTTCATACTTCATAAGGCGTTCAAAGAATCTAAATATTTAGTTCGCTATTTCTCTTCTCTAGTAAGTACCTTGGATCTTAGTAGAATAGAGTCTATGAGAAGAATGTAAGGTTCAATAATAAACAATGCCAGATACAGTAAAAAGAACGTTACCCTATATATCATTACATTTAATATATTTATTTATTCATTGGACTACCGAATGATTTCAATCATTGTTCTTCTTCTGTCCTTGTCCTCGTTATATTTCCCACTAAAGAACATTGACGCTGCTGCTGACGATTCCTTTATTCAAATTAATCCCTTTCTTACAAATAAAGAAATTTGTGGCGACAACAAGGATAATGACGGGAACGGATTCATAGACGACAATTGTGGAACCAAGTCCCTTAAGACGACATATGATTTGTCGGGAACAGTATCCAATATTACTTCCTTATGCCACGAAGGTTGTGAAGATGAGTAATAGTTCCTTTCCGTTTCAATCAGTTCACCTTGTTCACCTTGTACATCTTACACCTCGAGTCGATATTGAAAATTAGTTTCAAATACAGGACATTAAGATGTGGCAAGGATCTATGATCCAGACACATAACGGTGCGACAGTATGTCGATACGTATCTTTTATTACGGAATTCTAAAATATTTCGAAGTTGCATAATGAGTACAAGCATTATCCTTCGGGCCGCCAGCGGGGGCGATCGGTGAGGCTAACCAGATAGTAACCATGGCGGCTCTAAAGTTCTTATATTTTGAATGCACAATTAAAACATCAGACTGCGACCGCGTCTGATAGGCGGGTCAGGTCGTTGGTCATTGTATCCTGGCCCGCACTTTTGGTCATTGTTTACCGTCTTGTTCTGGTGTCCGATTTTGAATAACGTTTCTATTTAAGGCTACTTGGGAATTTTTGCAATTATTACGTTTATTTCGAGATTTTCTTTCGTTTTACTACATGGTCAAAAGCAAGATACTATTTGGCGTCAATTTTGTTTGCTCTAAACATTGTTTCCTGACAATGGAACATTCTGGCTATTTCTAATGAAATGTAAAAATGGCAAATGTTTCACCAACCAAACATAATTGATTTCTTCAGGATGTAGCAAGTTGGTCAAACGACTTTCTGTATTTCATATTCGATAACAATGCTCTAAAGTTACTCCATTTTGCTCGCTCTATTTCTGCGGCTATTTTAAATGACGGAATATTTCGGACCATTGCCAAAAAAGTAAAGCCGCTTCAATTCAAAAATGGCAGTACCTAAAGGCGAGAGAGTCGCTAATAAGCGTTTGTAGGCTAGTTCAATGATGCCTTTAAGTTGACATCAAGTCAGATTTCAAGAACTAGCTGGGTCGTTATTAGCAGTTGGTGTGTTATCGGCCGAGTGCTGGTTCCTATACACTGATTGCTGATATTACCTCAGTAGTTGAGCAACAAGATCTTACATAAGATTTTCAATGATTAATGTAAATTTGGAACTAATCTAGGAGCCAAATTGGTTTCATACCAAGAGCTATGACTTAGACAGTTGTCTTTAGAGTCATTTTGAATTTGACGCCGGGGGGAATTATTTTACATGTCATTTTTCGGAGATGCTTACCAATTACACAGGATTAATTCGCATTGATAGAAATGGTTCAGGAAAATTAAGTAGGCGCCCGTTCAGTTGACATTCCGGTGGACCAAGGTACTAAGTGATCATAAATATCTTAGTCCATCAATTATTTCTGCTGTTAACTTGGACCTCAGATTGCTGCAGCCTCGGAGATGCTTCTGGTTCGTCAGTGCCAAGTATGGGTTCCCATTTGGGATAATCAGGCTGCGCACTTACCAACGCTACTCCCATAATAAGAAAAGTAACGACAATTGCGCTAACGACTATCATAATGTCACCGAAATTCCCATGGTTCTTCCTTATACGTTTGGCCTTCCAGATGAAAACATTCCCACTCGACAATTCTTGTGAGTGTCCACGAGGCCTAGTAATCCCGTCACTTTCAGTTCTTACTGGCATTATTAATTTTTTAACCATATTTCTTCTCACGCATGATACTGTCCCCCAAATTGGATTATTAAACCTGATATGGATACAATTTTATATTTTCCCTAATATTCAGAAATAGTTTACTTTTTTAATGAAGAGGCTGCCCCGAGGTATTCTACTTGGTTAGTTAAATTAAAGAAGATTAGATTGAAGGGGTAAATTGAAAGCTAATAACCAAACTAAATTCACTATTAACTTGACGAATGACTTCCTACCCTAAGACAAAGAAATTCCACTCGGGCCAAGGGCCGACGTGATCATAAATATAACATTGGCCCATCTTCATTTAATACGCTAGACTTGTACCCGAACAGGCCCGTCTCCATAAATTCAATTTTAATAAATTTATTTTGATTCAAAGATCTCTAATTGAATATTATCGTCTTGAAAATTAAAATATATCATTTTATGGCGATAGGGCGCAGCCGACTCCAACGCGGTTGTGAGGAAAATATTCTAGGATTCCAAAGATAGGACAAATTCGACAAGTTTGCGCATAAAATGCTCTTATTGTCGAATAAATACCCACATGCTCTTAATTTTGAGTTGAACGCAATGTTGATATAATTTCAATGGTTTGTACTGGATTTTGTTTACAAGCTGGTCTTGGTAACGGATCTTATAAGAACGGAGCAAGATACTGTAGCAAATGTGAAATTTATTTCAAAACTACAGATATTACTTGTATTTGCTGCAACACAAGGCTAAGATATAAGGCGCACTAGAAGATGAGCCTAATCAGCCTACATTCATTATTATACTTACTCCATAATACCTTAATTTTATCTCGAGTAAAGGCCCAAGCAAGGTATCAGAAATTAATCAAGTAAGCTTTACTGAGCAAAAGCTAATTTCTTCGCTGCTACTGGGCCAGACTTTTACGATGATGAACGCGATTTGAAAATATTGTTGGACTAAAGAATCCAACTGTATAATGATTGCTTTGACGCCTTCAGACTCGCCTTAGGATAGTACGTCCCAAAGGAATTAAAAATGGAATATGAACAAAAACTACCTAACAACATTAGTTAACAAGTTGTCGGAGGTGACGGTACGGATTTTAACATCATTGTTTGGCCAAGCCGTGCTGGTGCCCCGGAGTAACGCGATAGTTTTGGGTTTATAGAATAGGTATTCGCGGATGTGTGGTAAAGCATCCCAATGGATCTATACGCTAACCTTGTTAGATAACTCGTCATATGAGAGCGCAAATTCGTTAGAGCTTTCTAGAGTTGATCCCTTTTGGCTGCGTTTGTCTTGTGATTTACTGGAATTATTTGTAGCCATTTTGCGTGGCGGAAATCTGAACCTTTGTTGCATCAGCTGCCAAAGGAATTTCAAATCCTGTTTCCACATCATCATGAGTTTTATTGTAACTCACTTCATTGCCATTTACCAAAATGGTAAAGTTATATGCTCTATGGTCGCTGCCTTCACCCCCAACTAGAGACCGAGGTAGTGTAAATGTTAACTTGTCTTCTTTTTGATGCGCCGCCCTTTCCAAAGTAAGTGTTACGCCATTTGATTGTCCATCGTGCTCTATTTCGGTAACTTTTCCCGTATTCATCCACCAGTAAGCTATAGATTTATTTCCGGCCGGATCGTCAAAAATGTAAGGCTGTCCGAGTGCTCGCGGCAATATTATATGGTCAAAAAATTCGAGGAACTTCTCATTTCCATTCAAATTTTGTGCATAAATACCCATGACCAATACCTTTCCTTTTCCATAACCAAGTTCGTAGGTTGCTATTTTAGAACCCACTGCTTGTGGGTTATCTACAAGGATCTCTTGTGGAATTTGAGCAGCATAATCAAATAATACGGTGGCATTAGGATTACTAACATAGTTTTCTTCGAAGCGTGTGTAGTTAAATGGATTATTTGTGTAACGTACCGGTACTCCAATGTCTCCATACAGAAAGTTACTTCCTATCCACTCCTTCTTGTCATCAAAGTAAGCTTCGTGGTCAGCCTTTATTACGGCCTTGCCATCAAATACCCAATCATGACCTTCAACAAGCGTTACCGTACACATCTTAGGATCATATCTGACTTGTGCGTAAAACATATTTCCGTCCAGAAAAACTATCGTTCCGCCATTGCTAACAAAGCGTTTGTAGTTATTATATCCCTCATCACTGACGTATTCGTCATGTAATAGAAACAGTGTATCATATGAGTTGCTTCCGTCCGCTCCAAATATGTAGCCCTTGTGAGCATCCTCATCTCTTATGATAGACACAGAGGCATTAGATACAAAGTCTTTCACGTGCTGAGTAAAATTCGAAAAGTATCCTCTATCAGGTTCCTGTGGAACAGGAGCAGTTAGCATATCAAGATTTGTAGTTATCTTGTCGCCTACATCAGTCGAACCTTCGTACAGGTCATACCAAGCATAAAAATGATTAGCGCTATATGCAGCATTGGTAAAAGTGGGTTCTACGAAAGCAAATCTATTTTTCTTGTCCTTGACAATTGCAGTTTCATTAGGAAGATTTCCCACTGCTATTGGAGAATTTATCGTAATATCGTCCCAATTTCTGTTTCCAGAGTAGTCAGTGGCCCTGGCCAATATTCTATGAGGATTTGTATCATTGATTTCAATAGGCACTGACCAGGATGACCAGTTTTCACCCCCTTTCGGATCGGCAAATAAATAATTGTCTTCGTCAACTCGAACTTGGACTAATTTTACCCCAGTTTCGTTGTCTGAGGATGTCCCATTTACTAGGATCGTACCATTACCCACAGCGTTGCACCAATTTGGATCCACTAACCTGACAATGGGGATTGCTGAATCTTCAGACGCAGACGATGTATTCTCTGCTACTGGTATGCTCTTTGTAACTGTGGAATTTGTATTAATGCCCGCGGCTTGACCGTGAATTGGTTGTATCACTGCACCAAATACTACTGACATCATGATAAGCGTCAACGAGTTTGAAAGATACATGATTATCTTCTAATGATATTTTGTGACTTCTAAGGTCGTCATGGGATATTTACCTCCGTTTTTCCCAATTAGGCCAGTCTCCGATAGGGTGGGCAATTCTACTGCGATACAGTTCTCTTGTAATGTCTAGGTCGGCGGCTAGATCCTTGGCTGTTTGATTTGAAGCGATTTCTCCGAATAATGTTAAAGAATTGATAACAAAAATCCCATCAAGAAGTTCAAATGTATTTAATTACTCGACTATTTCCTTGATACAATTGTGTTCATGGAGTCATCATTTCCAACTATAGACAATTGAGTCATCATTTCCAAATATGGACAATAGCGCTCTTTTTACCCAAAGTGTTTAGAGATCCAAGTATATTACCAGATAAGGACCCGAGTGTCCGGGCTGACGCAGTATGTCCTGTATCGGCCAGGTGGCAGACGTATTGACTACGCACTTTCAAATAGGCTAGTTTTTAGAAATTCAGATATGGAAAAGATGGTAAAGATTGAGTTTTTTTCAATCCTAGGTATAATTGGTTTAGCCGTTACTGTCGCCATTTACTCTCACTTCATTTCCGTTTTGAAATAGAAATAGTGGTGGTCCCAATTCTACGGCAGGACCAGATGGCCTGGCCCAAATGATGAACACTCGTTTGTACCACCGGTTTGTTTGCAAACCTGAAATGAATTCCAAGCAGACTTGATATCGATTCCTAAACATCGTGTTAATGATGTATAATGATTCCAAGTCTGGCTGTAAGCAGCTTGACATATCTCTAAGCGAGTAAGCAGGTACTTGGCGCGTACTTTGTCATCCTTATCATTAATTAGTTCTTTTCATTAATCATTTATGCCAACCATCAATGTCCTATTTGGATTAAACGATACTTTTGCACAATTGCGAATCATGTTCCCTGATAGAAGGAATAAAATAAAAATAGAACTGAATAAGGGACTCAATAAAAAGATTGACTAGCAACTATTTACTAAAACAAACCAGATCGTATAGATGTGCCTGAACGGATAATGAAAGAATGTATCAAGTGCAAGAAGCAATATGAATACTTGACTGAATTTCAGTATGCAAAAGATAGTGACAAATATGAGGGTCAAAGAATAGGATTCTCTCTAGCACGTTGTTTATTCTGCCAATTAGATTTGTTGAAAGAAGAAAATTATGCAGCATTGATGAAGAGGCTTGGAGATTCGAATGCCGAGAGGAAACAAAATTTCACAAGAATTCTTCCTACCTCTAAAAAAATTATGTGGATGACATACGAACATGTGTTACCAAATGACGTTTGTCCTCACTGTGGCATAAGAGTGGAAAAGGAAGATCGTAGAGGATATTTTGCCGGGATATCTTTTAATTTTTGCAGTACGGAATGTAAAGAGGAGTTTAATAAATTACCAACCATAGATATTTGTGTTAAAAAAGGAGAAGAGGATTTTACTTGTATTAGTGAAAATTATTCAGAACGTATGTATAGAAATTATGATCAGCTCTACA
>DATBFR010000078.1:0-88873 GCA_036558405.1 Nitrososphaeraceae archaeon
GTCCAATAAAACCTGGAGCTGGAGTATAAGTTACATTACCTGTATTCTGGTCTATATCACCCAACGAACCTTGATCTGGTTGGGGTGGTGTTACTATAGCAGCTGATAATGATTCATTAGGATCACTATCTGCTGCACCAATTGTGATCGCTATAGGCTTATCAGCCTCAGTCGTAACTTGTTGGTCCAATGCTTGGGGCGGATTATTTGCTGGCTGAGGCTCGGTAGGAGGTGTAGGAGCTAATGATGCTTCTGGTACAGGAAGTGCCACGGTTGCAAAACTAAAACTTGTGCTACTAGCGTTGGTTGGTCCAAGCCCAATTACGTGTTCGACAGTAACTGTGTAATTAGTACCCGCAGTAAGATTTGATAGTGGAGCGATAGTAATTGTTGGACCCTTTGCCACAAAATCCGTCTGAATTTCATTTCCAACACCATCTTTGAGTGTGATCTTTGCAGAACTTATGTTGATATCTTGATCAAAGGTAGCAGTTATTTTGTTAATCTCTGTTGGAATGTTTGTAGAACTATTTGCAGGAAATGTTCCGGTTACAAGTGGTGCTGGTGTTAGAGTCGGCAGTAAAGAAACAGGTGCTTCTGTAGTCGGAGTTCCAAATGCAGCAGGACCCGTTTGATTTATGTTATTTACGGTTACATTAACAAGAACAGGAGCAGAAGACAAATTATTTAGATCTGTTACCACTAGACTAAAAGTAAAGTTCACAGGATAAGGACCTGGTACATCGGGAGCTTGAAAAGAAGTAGTTGAACCGTTACTCACTAAAGATATGGGAGGATGACTGTCTATTTGAGTCCAATTGTAATTTAATATCGCTGTCCCTTCAGGGCTATAACTGCCTGAGGCGTTAAGGGTAACGTTGGCAAGCTCGCTTACATTTGTTTGATTTGCGTCAATAACTGCCACGGGAGGCGTCTGTGCCCACGTGTCATGAGTTTTAATGGAAGTATTCATAGCAGAAAAGACAGCCGATGTTAAGATCATAAATGACAAAACAAAGATAATGCCAAATCGACCGCCTTTCATTTTAGATATCAGTATAATTGCCCTTCTTTAACCATTATCGGATTTAAGTTATATAAAAGAGTTCTAGTTACTTTAGATCAAATTGATCGATGCTTTAATTCAAATTCAAAATAAGGAGATCGAAATTATTAAGAATATTTGAGAATTTATTGTTGTAATGATTTATTATTGATCTATAGCTTATGGTTGAAATGGCACTAGTATAGCATGCGGAATAGTAGTTGCGAAATTGCAAGGTAGTATCAAGAACTTATATTTCTTCCAAAAAGAAAGAGTGCTCAATACAGAAATGGCTAGATCGAGGTGTTGCATAAGCATGAATAATTTTTTTAATACTTTTCTTAAATTATGCTATGTCTTCATTTCTATCAGGATCTAATAGAATTTCGCAAGCTGTTTAATCATTGTATCTTGCAGTACGTGTTCCTTGATTAATCCACTAATTAGAATTCAAAAAATGGAGTATCTCTCGGACTTATTCGAACTTGCATATTCGCCCGTATTCAGTGTAATAGGCTAATCATACCGTCGACATCTTTTTCCGAAAACGTTATCTACGCTAATGCTTCAATCTAGTAGTTAAATGAATTCTCTTATCAAGGCCAGCCTGTTTTTCATATGTGTAGGATTGTTAATCTTTTCTGGACTAAGCATACCTTTGTCATCCGAATCAACGACGAGTTTCAGGTACGTGTATGCACAAGAATTTCCTGACACAGTTAACGAACAACAGTTGTGCGTTGATGGCTTATCACCAGATCCGGCTACTGGGCTGTGCAGTGATGGACTTCTACCTCCAACAGGAGATCTTAATAACTTCTCCCAAAGCGCCTCTCCAGAGATCCAATTACCAGGAAGCCAACAATTAGCCATTGGTCAAGAAAATGGTAGTTTGGAGCAACAATTTCCAGTGAATGAAACCACGGGCGAATTTAATCAAGGGCAAATAGCTTCGTTCTTAGCTACTGGTGACGCTGCCGTTACTACCGGGCAGGAACCATTATGCAGCGACGGATTACCTCCTACTGCGGAGGGTACTTGTCCTGATGGTAATGCACCAATTTCTAGTCCAATAGATAATTCTGAGGTGTCTCCTCCTGATGCTGCTGTTAGTACGGGGCAGGAACCATTATGCAGCGACGGATTACCTCCTACTGCGGAGGGTACTTGTCCTGATGGTAATGCACCAATTTCTAGTCCAACAGATAATTCTGAAGTCATTCCTTCTCCCGCCAATACTGCCACGGGAAGCAATCAATTTGGCGGCGCAACAGGTGGTCAATCAACAACATGTATCGGTGAGCTAGCTGCTGAACTCCCACAAGCCAGAAAGACGCTAGAGGAAGCCGATTTAAATGCTAAAGATTATGTACGATTGCTTCAAGCAGGTGGAGGAATCAAACAATATCCGATAAGTAATCTTTACTGGTTCGCCAAGTTATATTCAGATACTACCTATTTAGAAATCAGAGACTTAAATAAAGTTGAACACCCCGCCATGATTGCTCATTTTATACCGATTTTTTTTGGACTTTATAAACAGGCCATTGACAGTTATATGAAACGAGATTATCAAAACATTCCTGCAGAGTGGATGAACCATTTTAAATCATCACAAGATGCCAAGGTAAGTCTGACAGGTGCCCAGGTAAGTATAGAAAGTGCAGTTCCTGCACACATTCAAGGAGATATGCCCAAAGCCTTTGTTCAGGCGTACAAAAGCTTCGTAAGTAAATACTGTCCTAATAATCCTCCTACTTTGGATTATTTCCGTTCAAGTTTTTTTGGGCCTGCAGCTCTGAAGATATTCCCCGAAAGTCAGGCGGGCTTGTTTCTTGAATTAGCCAGAATATTCCGCCCACCTGGGACTTCGATCGAACAAACGCAGCTTGGAATTCGAATTGGATCTGAAATTTTTAATGGTTTGGACATAAATACCGTGTACAAATGGAGAGAGCAGGCCTGGGAGGACGCCAAAAAAATACTTAAACAATAAAATGATTTGCACAAGCACTAATCTTCTAATGTTACCATACTTTATGGTAAAGTTTGCATCAGGATTCTTAATTGTTTGAAATTTCCGTTCACGCCTAACTGGATATCGTAGTATTTTAAGAGCTATTGTGGCTGAGAGCCGTCGGCGCAGCCGCCACTTATGGGATCAGGAACACTTCCGTCGGCACATAATATTTGTTCAATTGCGGAGGGAGGAACAGATGCCGTAGTGTTGAATGTTTGTGGTTGGGTACCATCGGCACAAAGGCCAGTGGATGGATCAGGAGGGAAACCGTCGGCACAGGCTAAAGTCTGTTGCTGTTCAGGAGAAATTGTACTAGGATTTTGTAATTGTGGTTGGGTACCATCGGCACAAAGGCCAGTGGATGGATCAGGAGGGAAACCGTCAGCGCATACAAGTTGTTGTTGTTGTTGCTGCTGTTCTGCAGGAATTGTACTAGTATTTTGTAATTGTGGTTGAGTACCGTCAGCACACAGACCGGTTGAAGGGTCAGGGGCACTACCATCAGCACAGACTAAGGGTTGTTGCTGAGCCAAAGGAGCAGCTGCGGCTGTAGCATTGGATGGTTGTGGTTGAGTACCGTCAGCACACAGACTAGTGGTAGCATTAGGAGAAGCGCCATCACTGCATTGCAAAGCTCCAGACGGTACACCAGAAGTATTTAGAGCTGAAGTGGCGCTACCATTCCCAGTAAGAGAGGATCCCGGCAAAGGAGAAGCAAGTGTTACCTTACTTATAGCAGATGACCATATATTTCGTCCTGTTGAAGGTGGAGCTTGCATGTACTCGCCTCCAATCCATCTTATCGTAGTGTCAGTAGGATCAACTGCTGATCCAAAATAGTCTCCGTACCTAGCTTCGAACTGTTTACCTCCTGGACCTTTAGGAGGCAGAGGGTTGGGGCCTGTCCCCCTTTTCAATTCTATTACAGGTAAAGTAGTACCTGTCGATTTTTGTCCGAAAGCGAATAAGCTGGGAAAAACTGTAGAATTAGATCCTCCAAATCCAGCTATCATAACATTTGTGCCAAGTGCTTTTGAACCATCAAAAGTCACGGTGGGATAATAAAAGTCCATATTTCTTTTTATAACATCGAAGTCCTGCGTGACGACTGCTCTAGGCGAACCTATTTGACCCGCATTTGTATCTATCTCTACTAAGCGTATGCAAGAAATAATCTGTCTAGCTGGTCCGGGAGCAGGATTCTTACAAGACTCGTGGAACGTTAGCCATAAAACTTTATTGTCAGAAGACATGTGAGCACCACCTATCTTTAGCGGTCCTGTGTTTATGCACGGCCTTTGTTGTGTCTTACTTATGCACTTATTAGTTCCTGGCTGAATAACATCAGGTGCAGGTTTTGGCGGACCCTTTTGCAGAAATGGAATTATCTTCGTGGATATTTGTGAAGCAAGTAGAGGGATATTGCTCTTAATCTCACCAGAAATTGACTTCAGTTTCACAGCATTCAGATTAAATCCTCCACCTTGCTGTATGCTTACAAGCGTAATCTTTTCATCAGTACCAAAAGTCCTCACAGGAACTTCTCTGAAAGTATCAACCTTGGGCCTCGTAACCTTGAAGGCAGGATTTTGTGCTCCACTAATAAGATCGTTCTTATTAATCAAAAGAACCTGAGCGCCAATAAATGTATCAGTACATTCTGTGTCGCTTTTCTTCCTATTAGTATTTACACTAATCGCTACCTTGTCAGATGAAACGGCCATAAAAGGCTGATCAGGACAGTTACCGATTGGAAAATTAAAGACCTTCCAATTGCTAGGATCTAGCGATATTGTAGCGGCAACATCCGGTCTGGAAACTGCAACCCTAATACTGCTACTGGCCAAATCAAGTGCTGAGGCGAAGAAGACTTTACTTACTGGATCAAAGACAATGTTCGGGTCAACAGGATCGGGAGAACCTATCTTAAAGAGTCGGCCTAGATCAAAGACTTTGTCGGGCAATAATTTATCGCCAACCTTCTCGTAAGGCTGTATGGCTCCATTGACTATCTCAACTACACGTCTTACCCCTGCGGCCAACCCTACATCAGGAGGGTGGAAACCAGCCCTACTTTGGTTAACACCTTCGGTTGTTGTTGCTGCGAGCTTTGGTGTCCCAGCGCCAATACCAGCGGCAGTTGTGTTTAGAGTGGTTGCGCCAGGAGAGAGACTAGACGACACGTTAAGTGCAGGTGTAGAACTTACTGCAAACGACTCATTATTTGTAAGTTCTACAATATTTTTATTTTCAAGCGAGGCAAGAAAATCTGGAGATTCGGAATTTGCTTCACTTTTTTCAGTCTCGGATTGGTCGGGAGTTGCTCCTTCAGTCTCCTCTTCTTCAGGCTCCTCTTCTTCAGGCTCAGCTGGTTGTGGTGGTGCGTTCAAGGGTGCCTCTTGTACTTCACCAAATCCTAGGAATTCTCCAACTCCACTCTGGACATCGGGATTCTGTAGAGCTGAACATATTGCTTTCTGAGTTTCTGATCCAACTAAACCATCGACCAGTAATCCATTACTTTCTTGGAATTGCTTGACTGCAGCTTCCGTAGCAGCTCCGAACGTACCATCAGCAGGACCAGGATCAAGTCCCAATTTCGCAAGAGACATTTGAAGATTTATAACTCGATCTCCTTTAGCCCCGATTGCGAGCGTGTCAGGATTATTGTCACATGTCCCATTTACAGGAACGGGAGGTGGAATTGGAGGTGGAATTGGAGGTGGAATTGGAGGTGGAATTGGAGGTGGAATTGGAGGTGGAATTTGTTGCAATGCAGAGCACAGTGCGGCCTGAGTATTAGGTCCTACCTTGCCATCTACTTGTAGTCCATTACTTGCTTGGAATTGCTTGACTGCAGCTTCGGTAACTGCTGCAAATATACCATCAATATTACCAGGATTAAGTCCCAATTTCGCAAGAGACTTTTGAAGATTTATAACTCGATCTCCTTTAGCGCCATTTACAAGCGTGCCAGGATTATTGTCACATGTCGCATCTCCAGAAAGGGATATTAAATCGGAGCACAGTGCGGCCTGAGTATTCGGCCCTACCCTGCCATCTACTTGTAGTACTTTACTTGCTTGGAATTGCTTGACTGCAGCTAAAGTACCAGCTCCAAACGTACCGTCAACGGGACCTGGATCAAATCCCAGTTTTGCAAGAACCTTTTGAAGATTTATAACTCGCTCTCCTTTATCGCCGTTTACAATTTCGACAGGATTTTTGTCACATGTCGCATCTGTATGTATGACAGAAGTTTGGCCTACTGCTAAATGAGTCTTTACGATACTAGGGAAAGTAACTGACACTATCATCGTGATCAATAACGAAAGGCATAGCCAGAACTGTTTACTCAATGTTGGATTGTAAATGGACTACTATTTAATATTTTAAAGGATTAATAGCATTTTCGATAATACTAAGAATCATGTAGGCATTCTCATGATTCTTGGGTAACAGTGTGCTCGATGTATCGATCCCAATCTGGATACTGTTAGTAACGGTTAGAAGGTTTCTGAATGCTTCATTCGGGAGAGGGGGATAATTTGAGGTTCTATAACACCCTTATTGTTAAGGGAACCAATCATATTATCAAGTGGTATTTCCGAGTTTGATTCATTCTTAGCCAGCTCAAACGCCTCTGGGTTCGGTACAAGCTTTTCTGGCTCGTAGTTCTGTGGTAATCGGTTGAGATTCGGTGGGACAGGTATGGAATGCCAGCAAACTCTCCAGTTCAATTGGTCAGGTTCAAGATCCCCAGATTGGTTTTATTTTCAGATTTTTCCCCCCATCGCCGTTTGAGTCCTGAAAGCATTAATAGAAGAAAGAGGCATAACAAGGGTCAATAACAGCAAAAATAATTGCCATAATTGTTTATACAATATCTCATAGTGAACTTCCGGTTATTTGATAATTCTAATCATTATCGCGATGTATAAAATGGAGGCTGGTCCTTGAATAGGTTTGACGGAGAGGAGGATTATTTAATCAAAAGCAACCTCTAGCCTAGTTTTCTGAATTTGCTAGGTCTGTAATAAATATAATAACCATCCCAGACTTACAACTAAACTATTCAAAGTTAGATGAGATTATAGTGCCATTTCCCCCTTCGATACAACAGTCACAAAATGTTAGGACTGGTGGAACCCACTGCGACACAGGGTCCAACAATTTAGCTTTGTCGACAACCAGTACTTCGAGTTAACCCTACATTAAAAAACACAATCTTACTTGTCAAATAGTTATGTGATTTTGAATGTAGTATCTGGAGCTGAACCTCGGGGACAGAAGAAATATGGTTGTTCCTGTTCTGTAGGAAAGGTCGTAGTATCGAACGATTACGATTGTTGTAGTTTAGTGCAGTCATTGGATTTGTAAGTCGGCATGGTTATTCACCCGACACAATATCTATTAGAGATCCATTAAAACGCGAGCTGCGTGGAGCCTTTGATTATGAAAGAAAAAATTTATGGTTGAGTACCGTCAGCACATAGGCCAGTGGAAGGATCTGGAGATGAACCATCAGCGCAAGTTAATTGTTGCTCAATGGTAGCAGGTGGAGAAGCGGTGGCGTTGAACGATTGTGGCAGAGTACCATCAGCACATAGGCCAGTGGAAGGATCTGGAGATGAACCATCGGCGCAAGTTAATTGTTGCTCAATGGTGGCAGGTGGGGAAGCGGTGGCGTTAAATGATTGAGGCTGGGGTTGGGAACCATCGGCGCAGACACCGCTGGTTGGGTCAGGAAAATTACCATCGGCACATATCATCTGGCTAGTGGTCGGAGTACTAGGAGCTATTGCTGCTGACGCATTAGTGAACACCGGTTGAGAACCATCGGCACATGTTACGTTTGTATTTGGTGCGGCACCATTGCTACATAATAGTTGATCAGTACTGACAGCCTGTGGCTGAGAACCATCGGCGCAGACACCGCTGGGATCAGCTAGTGTACCGTCACCACATACTAGTACGAAGACTATTTCAGGAGGAGGAGCAGTTGTCGTAGGAGCTACTGCTGCTGATGCGTTAAGGAATACTGGTTGAGAACCGTCCGCACACGTAACATTTGTATTTGGTGCATTACCATCATTACATACTAGTTCATCAGTACTGACTACTCGTGGTTGAGAACCATCGGCGCAGACACCGCTGGGATCCTCCAGTCTGCCATCTCCACATACCAATACGAAGACTATTTCAGGAGGAGGAGTTGCACCACCACCCGGCAATGTTTGTCCTGGTGCCGGAGAGGGCTGTCCTGCTGAAGCTGATGTAGAGACTAGCTCACAGATTTTTCCCCACGTAATTGGGCCTACGATTCCATCGACTTGTAAACCATTGTCTTGTTGAAACGCCCTTACTGCTGACTGTGTACGAGGACCGAATTTTCCATCTATGCCTGGAGATCCTAGCAAGTCTCCAAATCCTAACTGTGTCAAATGTTGTTGTAGTTCTAAGACTTTATCACCCGAAGCACCTATGCGTAATGTCGGAGATTTGGGGTCGCACGAGGTAACTGGGGTTGGAGGAACTGGTGGTACTGGTGGTACTGGTGGTACTGGTGGTACTGGTGGTACTGGTGGTACTGGTGGTACTGGTGGTACTGGTGGTACTGGTGGCGTTGTGGACGCCTGTGCCATAAACAATAATGGTTCCTTAATTGCATCAGTCGTAACATTATCTGCCGCAGGATAGATATCGTTAAAGTATCCCCTTCCATTCCCATCACAAGGAACAAGAGGATTACCAGATGGTGGAGCCTGCGTAGCATTATTTTTCAGAAACGTTTCCACTTGAGCTGGAGTAGCCGTGGGATTAAGAGATTTAATTAAGGCGACAGCCCCTGCCACATTTGGCGCCGCCATACTAGTACCAGATTTTAAACCAAAGCCAGTAGGGTTTAAGCTGAGAGGTACTGTTGAATTGACTCTGGTACCTGGTGCTGCAATGTCCACCACTGATCCAAAGTTAGAATACGATGCCACGAAATCATCAGGGTTAGACACTGTTACAGGTTGGTGTGGTCTGCTTCTATTATTCGGCGGGGCAGGATTATCTGTAATTGGCGTAGCCGATCCGGATCCGCCACATTTGCCATCACTATCTGTTATTGCAGAAACTGTTATTGCGGCCGGAGTCCTTGCTGGTGTAAAGTTGCCGGCATCCAAGTTATCATTTCCTGCTGAAATTACTACTACTACGCCATTATTGTTTACTAAGTTGGTAACTGCAGTTTCTGTTGGAACGTCAGTACCTTGGCCACCAAGACTCATATTGACTACATCGATATCTTTTGAATTGGTTGCTACAAAGTTTAGACCTTCCAAAATATCGCTGAAGGCACCGGTCCCATTATCATCCATGACCTTGATAGCCCAGATTCTTGCTCCAGGAGCCTTTCCAACTATGCCGAAATTATTATCCAGCGCTGCAGCAGTTCCTGCAACGTGAGTTCCATGACCATTTCCGTCGGCACAGGAATTCAGAGGTACGTTGGGAGTAGTATTATTTACAAATGAAACACATTTGAACACATTCAAGTCAGGGTGATCAAATTGAACTCCGGTATCCAAAATGGCTATATCGGCATCTACGGTACCATTTCCATCTCCAGACCGCGTGGCGCTCAAGTCTGCGTCAACTCTGTTTTGGTCATTTGGTAATACCTGTCCCTGTATCCTAACTATGCCATCATTGAATATTGCCTCAACAGCAGGATTAGCTTTGAGTGATTCTAGGAACTGCGTGGCCTCTGGAGGTAGCGTGACTTGGGCTGCCCCTGTGTCGACAACGTCAAATTTGATGTTAAACATTCCGAACTGGTCATAAATTGCACTAATGTTACCACCAGCAGCCTCTATCTGTGAATTTATAGTTGCGATTAAATCTTGTAGTACACTAACTTCAGGCGACTTTAACAGAACTATAAATGAGTTTGGAATGGGCTCTACTGGTTGTCCACTAATAACTTCATCTGTTCCAGGTTCATTGAAAGTGCTTGAACCTCCTGTAGAGCTTTGCGCTATTGATTCTGTTATGCTCTTAACTGTAGCAGGGTTTACGGACAAATCTTGAGTGGAGGATAACGAAAATGCAGATTGACCCATGATTGTGCCAGCTACAGTAGAGGTCATTAAGAAGATGCCAAGCAATAAAGAAAAGATTACTTTCATTCGTTGTCTTGAACGTTGATTTTCCTTTTGATAATTACTAGAGAATAAATAAATCACCATCCTGATGTATTTCTCACTATCTATTAAGCATTAGCTCAGACTAAACATTAGGAATCCAGTAGAAACCCTTAGATCAAATTTTACTCCGAACATCAACACAATGCAGTCTTTACGCTAGCAACTAAAGTCAAAGATCGAAAATCTAAATGGCACGTTCTTGCTAACCTGCCGATTAACTTATTTAATTTAAACAAGTTACAAGTTGCAATAAAGACATCCGATCTTACCCTGCGCCAGAATTATTTACCTCATTCTACTTTACTTTGTTGTTTGATTTAAAATCAAAATTATTTTTGCCTACGCCAGCTACAGGGAATAATTTAATACTGCTTGAGTTACAGTAAATATTGATATTGTATACTTTGTACTGGAGCTTTCTAATTGTGGCATTATCCTATGGTATCGTTCTGGCTCAAATTAATCAGGGGCTAGAGGTATTCGCGAATTTGGGCAGCGTGAACGATAGTGAGGTTGTTATGAGTAATGGCTCTATGCAAGTTCCAAATCAATACATTATCATAATGCAGAATAGTAGCACTGACAGTAATATGCAGGCACTAATTAATGAATTAGAGAATAGAGGCGCCCAAATTATAGGGCGCTATGATGAACTGTTCCAAGGTTTTGCCTTCAAAACTCAAGACAATCAGACCGCCAAAAAAATTATAGAGTTTCTTGAAACAAACCCTCAGGTCCAATCTCTCACACCAGACCGTACTGCTTCAATTACTCCAGAGAATAAGGGAAAAATAATCCTGCCCTAATCTTAACTTGTAGAATTATTTTAAGGTCGTCGAATCATAATTAGAATTAGAATTGACATTATTGTCTCTAGATCAATCTGTAGAATCTAACTTGAATTGGGATTAGAATTAAGATTTGTTGCCGGTTATTCTAGTGCTAACCTCGGGATATCATATATTAAATTTCAGATGAACTTTAACTCTGTATTGTTCAAGGCCTAAAATTTGACGACTTATCCACAATCAAAGTCCCTCTACTTAGCCCTATGCGCTAAATATCAAAACCTAAAAATCGTCTTTGCTATTATAATCCTTGTCGGCCAGACAAACCGCAGTGCCGTGGTAACTGGTGTAAATTTTCTTAAAAGACATTTGTAAAATCAGTCCCCGTATTCAGATGAAAGTTACGTCAGCTCCCTAAAGCCGGCCTTCTCCCTCCCCGTACTTCGGGTGATTTATCTTTTATAACTGTCAGACAAGGTTTTTTTGCGCAGATGCAATATCATCTTGAATGCCCCCATGAACTCCAAGAGATAGAGAGGAAATTGCTAGTAGAAGTCGATCGTTCCAAGAAGGAGCTTCATCCAAGTCATGCTCCCACCTTTATAACCATAATTGAAACTAGGATAGCATTACTAAAGGAAATTCTAAGCATTATAGAAGATAATTCTAACATGACAGAAGAAGAATTAGTGGCTTTTCTAGATCATAAATTGGAAGCTGAGGAAAATGCAATGTATAATTCCAGTAACGTGTTTGATACTGATAGGATATTTACTAACGTCCGAATCTTAGAGTGGATCAAGTATTTGATAATGGAAAAGAACGGACGGGTCACCCTAGTTACTGAAGATACAGACTGAAATCACCTTTTTGACTACATTAACAGGGATTTCAAGAAATCACAGGATGAAGCATTGGTGAATTACGACCATATTTTGAATTGTACATTGTTAGCTAGTATCATTCGAGGAATCCCCTACACCGGATCTGTATTAGAATTTCAGTCTCTGTGTGGTATTATGAGCTGTACTACATGCTTCGAGCTCTTGCGTGTTTTAAACACGAATGGAATAGGGAAATTGAAGAGAGGGGAAGTGATCTTCTCAGCAAAAGACAAGCTAAAACTAGTTCATTTAGCAATACAACAGAACTGTAACCCAAAACTCCTATCTCAGAATCTTAATTGGAAAGATTTTGAAAGTTTTGTTTCCGTTATACTGCAGAAAATTGGCTACCGCTGCACGGCAAATGTTCACCTAACAAAACCTCACATGCAAATAGATGTTGTAGCAACCATGGGAACGAAGGCTCTGTTAATTGATTGCAAGCACTGGAAGAACATGGGAGTTAGTAAAATGGAAGAATGTGCAAAACGTCAGCATATGAGAACAAAGTCGTATCTAAGGACTCACACCGATATTGATTATGCCATTCCAATCATATTAACACTAAATGAACCAACAAGAAATTTTATAAACAAAATACCATTTGTATCAATCAGCAAGTTTGGTTCTTTTCTTTCCAACTATGACGTTTGCACTAACCAACTCCTGCAAGTCTGGGTTTAGGCCACAATCAGTCTCGACTGTCTGTACTGTGATCTCCCAAGCGATTAACTATTCATTTGAATTTTCAGCTACAGGCTGAATCTGTGCTTATTGATTTACCCAAATACCAGAATCAGCTCAATGCCAAGCGATTTGGTATTGCACTTGATCCTGATTTGGCAATGATCCCCACTTGACTTGCTGAATCAACCCTTCTGTAGCTTGGCCCATTTGAATATCACCAATGTTAATGGACACTCTCCCACCAGGCTTTACGTTATCGTAACAAGTACCCGAACTAAAACCGTAAGCAGTATTGGTTACCCAGACACTAGCAGGCCCCTGACCAGAATTTCTTGCTTGTGGAGAAGTCTGAAGAACGATGTTAACATTATATCCCTTATTGATATCAGCGTCAATAACTCGGCTTTGTTTTGTAACATCTATACTCTTCTTTCCAGTAATAACCCTGAATGAAATTATTTTGGCATCCAGTCTATTGTCACACGCGGATGGTGGAACTGCAGATGAAAAAGAAATCGTCGAGGCAACTATTAACGCTACAGCAAAGACAGCAACGGTTCCTATGGCTAAACTAAAACTTACTGATTTCACACCAATGCTCTTATTGCTGAAGACTAATCTATTGTGGGAAACGAAGTATGCAAATTCCCCCTAAAATGGGATATATGCAATAAATAAGCTAAAATAATGAACTCATCAGAGCTTTGCCAATTTGATGACATTAAATACTAACCGTTGTTTGCGCAAAAAACCGCTGCCTATGCGTTCAAGATAAGGTAGCAATTAAACCAATTCTTTTGCTGCCATTATGATAGCAGATATGTCTTGTTTTTTATCCAGTACTCCCATCCATGGGTCTTTTTTACCTTTGAAAATCTCAGGCACAGTCCTTAGTGTAAAGTCCCTTGGATCGAAATCAACCAAGTCATTCCATTTTAAGGGGACAGAAACCGTGGCATGCGGAGTAGGTCTGACAGAATATACTGATGCGATTGTTTTGCCTCTAGAATTTTGATTATAATCAAAGAACACCTTACCCTTTCTTTTCACAGTACTCCATTCCATTGTTACCTTGCTTGGAAATTTTGACAAAAGTATCTTACCTAATATTTCTGCAAATGATCTAGTTTGATTATAACTATATTTTGATACTATGGGTATATAGATATGTAATCCTGTTTTTCCTGAGGCTTTTACATATGAAATTATATTAAGTTGATCAAGTATATCTTTAAGGTCCAATGCAACTTCTGTTGCCGCTCTAAAACCTTTGAGATTATATTCAGGCTCTGCCCTGGCTTTCTCTTTTCCAGAATAGATGTAGGGGTCTAGATCTAATACTATAAAGTCTGGAAAATTCAGTCCACATTTTTCCTCATACAGCAATTCAAAGGTCTTACAATGTTCAAAATCCATGAACCTGCTGTACCAAGGATGCATTTCAATTGAGCCCAAATTTGCTATCCATTGAAGAGATTCGACATTATTGCAGACCAGATAATTTATAACATCGTTTCTCTCTTCGGAGTACACCTTTACAGTATTTACCTCCGTCGGCTTTGACTGATCCCAATCCTTGTGGTAGAATGATTTTCCGTGAATTCCATCAGGGTAGCGGCTCAGTGAAAGAGGCCTATCCCTTAAGTGCGGCAGAATAAGGTTGCTTACTAAATCATAGTAAGATATCAATTCACCCTTAGTAATTGGTTTGCTGTTTCCTAATGCAGGCCAGTAAATCTTGTCAAGATTAGAAAAATCTTTGGTCAATGAAGGCACCTTCGAAGAACCGTTTGAGGTGCCATTTGGGAAACTTTTTGATCTACGTCCCTTAATATGTGTCATGATTCTTTCACGTTTGCTAATTCCCTTAGCATTATCCTTATCTTCCTCTTTTATCGTTTCATCCAATACAGACTCTGTCGGCACTGGCTGATCTGCAGCCAAAATACAATCTTCTGGACTTTTGTCATTTCGGAATCTCAAGAATATGGGTGCTCTCATAATATCTTCATCCGTCCACCTAGAGAATTTTATTTCTGTGACAAGAACAGGCTTTACCCAAGTGGTTGCTCGGTTTTTGTAAGGGAGGTATTTGACTGGCATTGTGTTGGCACGAATATTTTGTAACATTGAATAAATTTCCTGCAAAGTATCATAATCGAATCCGCTGCCAACGTGTCCAACAAATTGGTAGGATTTATCAGCCGGATTATATACTGCTAATAGCAAGGAACCGAACACATTCTCTCTGTTTCCCTCACCTTGAGTATAACCAACTACAACACAATCCTGTGTTCTTATATTTTTAATCTTGAGCCATTCCCTTGATCGTCTACCTTCGAAGTAACGACTAGATTTACGCTTTGCGACGATTCCTTCCAAATTGAATCTTATGGTATGCCTTAGCATCTCCCTGCCCTTCTCTTCGACAAAATCAGATATCTTTAACATGTCGCTAATACGAACAAGTTCTGACAGTATTTTCCTCCTTTCCAAATAGGACTTTGACTTGAGATCTTGACCGTCGTAATGTAATATGTCAAAAAGGTAATAAGTTGCGGGAATTTCTTTGGATAGGCTCGCTATTTCTTGTATGTCGGTAACATGCATGCGATGTTGATGACCCTGAAAATCTGGATACCCCTTGTCGTCTAGCACCACTATCTCACCATCAAATACTACAGATTTGATGTTCGTTGGCAACAGTCCCAAAGCGTCTGAGATTTCTGGATACTTCTGAGTGATGTCGTTTCCGTTTCTAGACTGAATACGCACCTTTTTACCATTTTCCTTAAATGCAATCGCTCGTACGCCATCCCATTTAACTTCAAAGACCCAATCTTTATTATCAAATGCTTTGTCTACCGGATAGGCCAGCATCGGCCTTACTTTGGACGGTAATTTGTAATTAGGAGTCTTTTGAATTCTTTCGTCCTCCCAGTTCAGTATTTTCTTTGTTGAAGTAGATGTAGCTAAATTGGAACTTGTTTTTCTGCTCTTTGGCTGTAAATTGACTCGAGTAGAAGTAGTAGGCAGGGTTCGTACATCTTGCTCTAAATCATGATTGGTTTTCCCGCTAAGGACTGAATAGGGATTTGATGCTGTCAAGTCGTCTTCTATTACTGCATGCTCATCATTATATTTGATGAGCAACCACTGATTTTCATTTTTCGTTCTAACTAGAGTGAAGCCACCATGCAATTTTTTGCCCTTCAATTCAAAAGAGATTTTCCCCACCTTGAACTGATCTAAAAGCTTTCTGTCTGATTTGTAGGTGCCAGTATCCCATACTATGACTGTGCCGGCTCCATAATTGCCTTTAGGTATTGTTCCTTCAAAAAGTAAATAGTCATAAGGATGATCTTCGACAAGCATCGCAAGTCTTTTAACTTTCGGATCTAGCGTAGGACCTTTTGGAACTGCCCACGATTTGAGTGCTCCATTTTCATCCTCTAATCTAAGATCATAGTGCAAGTGCGACGCTCGGTGTTTTTGCACTACGAAGGCTTTGGATTTTCGGTGAGCATTCCTCTTAACATCAATCTTTTTGATTTTTCGAAATGAGCCTGCAGGTTCAGGAGTAGACGAAAATTTTCTCTTTTTCTTGTATTGATTTAGGCTCATAGATCAAGGGCCTTTAACGGTTGGCTGATTTGCAGCCAATAATAGATATCTTGGCTATAATCAATATAATACTACTAGCGGACACAGAGGCAATAATCTTTTCGTTAGTGCATTGGCGCCATAGAGTCATATTGCAATCAAGATTCTGGGTCCTGGTACTGAACCGTTTATACTAAAAGTATTATCAGGTTGGAGCCTGTGCATGAATCGACCGTACATGTTGTATTTTAAAATAAGCATACAACGCACCAGCCATGAAAATATACGATGAAGTATATAGAATATCCCAAAACCACTGTTCCTCTTCCGCAGTACCTAATAATTCACTGTACCCAAATCCTATGTCTGCAATAGTTAGAATGATTATAGAGCCTGCAAACAAAGACCAGTGCAGATTACTATTAGAGATGTTGTTCCGTAATAAAATTACTATGAGTAGAGATGGAACAAGAGCAATAGTGTCAAGGATAGGATAAAAGATGCCGATGAGCCATCCAATCTGATCTTCAGAAGTAGCAAGAATGTCGGCAATTCCAAAAGTGAGATTAAATATATATCCTAGAGTCAACCCTGCGGAAACAGAAAGCAAAATCAAAGTCTCCCGATCGTATACTCCATTTTTCGACAGAATTTTATTTACCCCGTACGTAAATAGTATAATAAAGGGATATCCCAAAAGCCAAAATGCATCGGCTTCAGAGGGAAATGGATTTTCGATACCAAGTATCAGTTGAAAATATGTCCAAGTAAACTCTGCTAACGTCCAGAGGACCAATCCAATAGTAAGTGAAAAGAAAGTATAGAATTGTCTTTTTGCAAAGAGAAGGTCAGATTGTATCCCTTCATTAAGCGTTTTACTTTTACTTTTAACTAGTAGCTTATAGGTCCAATAAGATTTTAGCGTAGAAATACCCGAAAATAAAGTTGCTGCCAATATCGAAATATTTACCGTCCAGTTTGAGAAAAATGAACTCAACTCAGTAGAAGTACCAGGCATAATAATCATGATGGATGAAATAATAATTGCAACGGCTATGGCAACAGGAACAGTTAACGAATGCTGGTTTATGCCAAGTATTTTACCGGATTGCAAGAAGCTGCCAATGTTATTTCTGCAAACGCCACTTTTGAAGTTATCTCCAATATGGAGGTACTTGAACTATTACAATATTCATCTCAGTTCATGACGACTAACGCTATGATTGTTGGTCGAGTTAATAAAATCCAAAATCAGTATACTTGTTTTGAAATTTTTGACTATGATATAAAATTGAGATTAAGGCCATAGTTTCCAACAATCGCAGCCCCCAGAGATTATAGAATCGAAAGTGGCCTATGGGCTGATATATCTAGTTTACATATGATAGCATTAAAAAAAGTCATCTAGGTGAATTCATTCACTTAAGAATGTTAATCGACCGACTGCTAAAGTATGTTTTAACACGGCCGTCAAATAGTTAGGATTCTGCAAAAGGTAGTTTCCTTTGCAAGCCATTTGATGGCGAAATTTCATTAGCACTCTTTATCGACCTACCATCTTTTAATTCATTAATCATTTCCTGGAGGATGCCGATAAGGGCAGTTCTCTGTTGGCGGTCAGATGCACTCCAATAGCTTTTTTCAGATCTCTTATGTGCTAATTTGTATTTCAGGCCTGACATGAAAGTCGAATAATTGTTTGCATCAAGTTTTGTTACTATTTGGTCGGCAAGGATATACCAATGGTATTGAGTCCCTACAGGAACACCCGAACCTTTCGGCGCATCCCATGGACGCTTCTTCTTAACATTGTAAGCAAATTCCCATTTATCGGGTGCAGTCTTTTTCTCCTTCCATTCGCCTTTATCATAGTACCAGACGTGTCTCCCGCCCACCCTCATCCCGGTGTATTTTTTTCCTCTAAACTCTTTAAAATCATCATACCTTCTGCTTGTATTACTTTTAAAATCAACATGCTTCGAATCCTCTACTCTACGTTCCATGATATATTATATATTGGCAAAAAAAAATATTTAATAGTTTGAGGGAAACCGGGCAAAGTCATTTTATTGCTAGAAGGAGCTATGAAAGACCCCAAAGGCAAATTTGATTTTATATGTTTTATTAAGTTGCTTATTTTAGCATTCGAAAACATTCATTCCCAATTAAAAGATACTTTGTTACACAATCTCTAAATAGTTTAGTGCCTATTGGTATTGTTCGCAGTAAAGTAAACGATGAGTTGGAGAGTGTTAAATTAGTTTCCCTCTTCAACTATTCGAGCGAGCACCTTGTTAGAGAGAGGGTCGACTTTATTGACGAGTATTATCGTTTACAACGAATTTCACCTGTATTTCCATGGGCTTGCTAAAATTTGGCACACTGCTGCGCAGATATATAATCCATGTCCATCGTTCAAAAATTTGTACATGACATCATTCCTAGTTGTAGAATTTAGGATAAAAATATCTGCTTCAATACAGTCTTGCCACTATGCTAGGTGGCTTCCTTTTATCTAAGACATGGCTGCTACAAAAGTATGAGAATAGTACAGATATCAGACGTCCACGTTGGGTCGCTGTTCCAACAATCGATCTTCGATACGCTGGTCGACGAGCTTAATACAGAGCTGAAACCTGATGTACTGATTATATCTGGAGACCTTACTGACGATGGGCTGGTTTTCCAATTTGAAAAGGCTCAAAAGGAGATTCAGAGGTTTGAATGTCCTAATCTGATCGTCATACCTGGAAATCATGACTTTCGCCATACAGGATATCTTTTATTCAAAAAATACTTTCCAATGTCTACTAAGCGAGTTCATGAATTTCGTGATGGGAATATCGTAGTAGTCACTGTCAACACGGTTCGTCCAGACAAAGATGAGGGTCAAATAGGACACAGACAAATTTTGTGGTTGGAGAACACTGTCGGGAAATTTGGCGAACATCTCAGTGACAGAAAAACACAAAGACTAAAGATTGTATGTATGCATCACCACCTTATCGCAATTCCGGATACAGGCTACACTGACCTTGTTGGGATATCTGACGCGGGGGACGCATTACAGGCATGTCTGGAAAGTGGAGTAGACGTTGTGATATGCGGACATAAGCATAGACCTTGGATGTGGAATCTTGGTAGGCTGCTTATCTTGTACGCTGGAACGGCCTCCTCTTGGAGGTATAGAGGAATTTTTCAGAATACATACAACATTTTGGATATAAAAAATAATAAAGTGCAGGCAGACATTAAAGTGGTTGGCGGCAAGAGGATTCCCCTATCAGAAATAGTCAAGCGCTTTAAAGAAGTAGCAAGGACAAAGGTATTGCCTGGTTGAGTGATTTCAGATTTTATTTTTTGGTAAATGCGACATCCAGATGAAATTAAGTTGGTAATATCAATCTATAAAGCCAACTAAGTTTCAATGTGGCTGTATACTACATCTAGTACTTGACAAGAAGGTTTCAGTAATCTTCCACAATATGTATAAAGCAATTTCATATGTAAAGAGCATTAATACTATTAGTTGGTACAGAACTACACATATTGGTTAATCAAAAAAAATGAGGAATTTGACTTAGTAGTTAGTTGTATGCCCTAGACACTTTACTGTGCCTTTGAAGACATGATTCAGTCCCTTAACTGTATCATATTGAATTTTATGTGTTCCTGTACCACAGGTTCCGCTTATTACTATATTCTTGGGAACTTTAGCTTGGCATATACCGTCATGAGTTTCTTTTCCTTTCAATTCATATGTCTTGCCGTCCGTTTTACCCTCAGAGATATACCCACCTTTGTTTTCAGCGCCAGTGAAAGGTGATGCTATATCCCAGTAACCGTGCATTGTCCCCAATCTAGTATGGGCGGAAAAGTAAAGACCATTTGTGTTCTTAGAACCACCTGTTGAACAAGTTATCTTTTGAGGATCGCTATGTCCATTTACAATTGCTCCACCCACGAAGGCGGCTTCTACGGCAATGCCTCGTAAAAGTGCAGGACCAACTATCATTCCTATTGCAACTATACCTACGATCGCTATCAGTGTGCCTGATCCAAATTTGGATTTGACGTTCATTCCAGATTTTCTTTTGTACGGAATTATATAAGGCTTTTACCAGATATCGAAAATGTTTATATCATTGCCTGAGAAGATGTGCTATGGAAAACAAGGAGACGAAACTTGTAGTTTTTGGGACAGCTTTAATGTTATTAGGAATAATCTCATTGATTGTAAGTTCTGGTGGTCACGTGTTTGCACAGGGACCAGCTGTAGATGTAGGAAAATTAAAGCAGATCCTCAATGCTACTCGTATGGCTATTGAAGCATACGACATGCCTGGAGCAACAACTCAATTAGACATGGCTGAACAGGTGCTAACCGGCGGGGCCAATATGACAGTTGCAGCGAATATGACAAGTGCAGCGAATATGACGAATTCTACTTCATGAAATAGTACATTAGATTAATCATTTAAGCAGTAAACGGTACAAACAAGGAAGCATGTATTAATCCGACAGGATTTCACTTGCTGGTGGCCATTACCAGTTTATTAGAGCGTGTTACTAATAACTGGACTGATTGACCGTCATCGATTTCCGGCGGTAAGCAAATAAGTTAGATTACATTTGATTTCGCTCCAACGGAGTTAAAAATCTAATATTTGATAGTTTTAGAGCCAATTAAGCTTGCGTTCTGTTATCATCGTGAGGGGATACGTTAATCCGCATTCCAATGATAAATCCATGTTAAGATACAGCACAATAGAGAATTTTTCCGGTTGGTATGATTATTTAGGCAAGAGTACACGCGCGGTATCTTGTTGAAGCAGATAAAGTTTTTTGTCAATTAAACTATTTGTGATATAATTAGGCAATTCAACTCTATATTCTATGGGAAGGAGTTGGTTCACTTTCTGAAGGAGTTCAATTCGCTTTACGATCTCCCTAGTTTCAGCACATTCCTTTAGCAATTCATCAATAAAGCTATCGTGGTTTTGCAATTAGGTCACAATTATATGCACTCTAAAACTTATTTGGAAGTAAAGATGAGAGCCTCATTTCCTTAATCTTTGCCCCCATAAAATGAATCAATTTTAAACGGGTAAGAATCAACTGAAATTATGAAATAAAACACTAGCATGGAGTTTGAAGAGAAACTAACGTCGGAGTGTATGAGTGGGTGCTCACCCTTCGACAGATATATTAGAGTCGTTGTTAAGCATGTGTTATGAAGCTAATCGACTATGTTTTTACACCACCTATCGTTGGCACGTTCATCATTATACTTGGTTTCTACTTGAGCGTACAGTACTACTATGAGTTTGATCTTCATTTTGCAAAGGCTCAGAGTTCAGATCTTGTCAGCAACAAATCCATAGCTGATACCGTCAATAGCTCAATACATGATTTCAATGACGTCAATATTACAATGTTCAGAGGCGCCTGCTTTGGAGCCTGTCCTATCTATTACATAGAAATTAACGGAGACGGTAAAGTCACCTACGGAGGATTTGAATATGTAAATGTAACAGGCGAACGAACGTCAAGCATCCCTGTGGATAGTGTAAGGCAATTGGTACAAAAAATTATCAGTTCTGGATACTATAACCTAAGTGACAAATACGACCAGGTCGATAGAACTGATCAGGCAACAGTGGTAACAACTGTAAATATAGACGGAAAAAGCAAATCAGTGTATGATTATCTTGGAACACATTTGCTACCAGCAATGTTACCGTTGAGAGAGCTAGAAAATATGATTGACAATGTGACTAATTCCTCCCAATGGGTTGGCCCCGGAATTGTAGATCAAGCTCTCAACTCAAATACAACGAGTCATTCTCCTACATCCTAGGAACATCCTAGTAATCGTCTCAATTTTTTCATCCATCTTGCGCTTTTTGTATATGCGATGAGAGCCAAGTACTAATCTATTAAATTATGCCATAAACTCTAGTCAAGATTTTGTATTATATTAGAAAGTCAAATTCTTCAAAATTTTCGATATTTTAGTGGAGAGTATATCTATTACTGACTTACGCAAGGACTAGCTTTAGATGCTACAGGTTCTAAATATTTTTTTCTTTAGTGACAGCCGCATGCGCAAGCGCCATCTCTAGAGGGTTCGTATGTTAGCGTATTGTGAAAACAATCATCACAAATTAAGAATTCTTTTGATACGACATCTACATTTTCTTGTCCCGGCTTAGCTTTCTTACTTACTTTTTTCTTTGATCTAGAGCGATGGTTGTCTAGGTTGTATTGTACCACTAATCTTCGCCGACGTACTCCGTTATTAATTGTCCGTTTATGGGGCAAGTTTCATTTAATGATCTTTTCCTGACATCAGATAATGGGCTCCAAATCAAATCATGGTAGGAAGTCATTTTTTCCTCACCCATTCATTGCCTTGTTTCTTATACTTCTGCTTCACGGCAGCCCACGCTGTCTTATGGGCCACTTCTTCCGCACTTTGACCCTTGCCCCCACGTCTTTTTGTAGGGTCTTGATATTGTATTACAGCATTACCGTGAGCTTTCTCAAAGATATGTTGAGCGTGCTCAGGTAAGGAGTCTATCTGTTTTTTGGTTCTAGACGATATTGCCGTATCGACTTTGGATTTGGATTTGAATTTTGCACCAGGCATATACTATAATATACAAGATCGTATTTATTTGCAACATGCTACTAAGCCGAAAGTAAATGACCTGATCCTACCTTAGCCTCTTCTATAGAAATATATTTAATTTTTATTACTGCCATAGAAGAAATGAATAAAAATCAAAGTATTGCGGTAGTGACTGGCAGTTCAACTGGAATTGGATTATCAACTTCAATACTTCTTGCAAGAAATGGATTTTATACATATGCCACGATGCGAGATACCAAAAAAAGACATGCCATTGAAAAAATTGCAAACCAAGAGAATTTGCCTTTAGAAATTCTCTCATTGAACGTGGATGATGATCGGTCAGTAAAAAAGTCAATACAGAAAATATTTGATAAAAGTAACCATATTGACATATTGGTAAATAATGCAGGGTACGGCTTATTTGGAGCCTTAGAAGATGTTTCTATGGAAGCAATTAAGAAGCAATTTGAAACAAATCTATTTGGACCGATAAGAATGATTAAGGAAGTATTACCTATAATGAGAAAACAGATGGATGGGATTATCATAAATGTTAGCTCAATATCGGGCATGCTTGGTATTCCAGGAAGTTCTGCGTATGTCAGCACCAAATTTGCATTGGAAGGTTTAAGCGAATCTATTTCTTATGAGATAGAACCATACGGAATTAAACTAATTCTTATTGAGCCTGGTGTCATCAACACTAACTTCGTATCTAATCTTAATCTTCCAAATCCAGTTGATAGGAGAGCTCAAAAGACAATACTAAAAGGACGTACATCGTCTGATAATTATTCTAATAAAAATCGCAATAATATAACGCTCTCAAATTATTCTAATACTATAGATGCATTCCTATCACACTATTACCCGGCCATGCAAAAGGCTCCTCTGCCAGAGGATGTTTCGGCCGTGATACTTGAGTCTATCAATAATGCAACACATTCTTCAGAATCATTTTTTCGGTTTACAGTGGGAAAAGATGCAAAAGCATTTTTAGAGGCGAAAAAGAGGATGTCGGATTCACAATTGCATGAATTTGTTTCAAGCAAACTCTTAAAGTAATTAGTTTAGATAAAGAGCAAAGTTGAAGAACATCAAGAGAAGTGAAAGGTATTAATGTCAGCTCCGTTTAGATCAGGGCCAAATGTTTTAGAAATGGAATATTCGTCATTTTCCTTTTCAGCCAGTAGTGTATCAGAATATATGACACTAGTTAACGTGTTAAAGGTGTTCTTAATATACATGCTTTCCATTAATATCTTTCTTGAAAGATGCCTATTTTGAAATTGTTCAGGAATTGCAAAATTGGCTGTATGAAAAGTTAGCCAATTACCAGTACAGCAAAGATGATATTTTTTCCAAAGTTGACGACATGCACTATAAATTCACTGATAGAGAGATGGAGGGGATGGCTATTGTGAAAGAAATGCTAAATCGAATTTCTTCAAATGTCCTACTTGCCGGTCCCTGAGTCAGAGACATAAAATAGAGACATGTCCTAACTTTCAATAACTTAATTTAGATATAGATTTCAATTCATATTGATGTCAGGGTGCGACCGAGAGAATATTGCGAGGATTGATGATTCAATGAAAGTTGGCAAGTTAATATCTCGGAGATTCCTCGTTGAATTATATAAAAAAAGTGACGATGCCGAATTTGCAGGCCAGTCTACATCATTCACTATGAATCAAATTATACATGAAGCTTTTCACGAAGAGGAGAAACAAATAGTGTATGATTATTTCAAAAAACATTCAGAATTTTTTGAAGGGGAATACTTAAGGCGCGAAAGCAATGAAAATATCAAATTGACTAACGAGGGAAAGGTATGGGTCAGAATACTTTATCCGGAATTCTTTAGATAAAATGGACTAAATTGTTTGCTTCCCTCAACCTGCGACATCCAATATTTGAATTCTAGAGTTTCTTGTATCAGTAACATATACTTTGGTATTATTGTTATCAGAATTATAAGCATCAACCGCAATGTCTTCAGGTTTGTTTAATTGTTCAGAGCCTTTTCCAGCATTTCCCCAACTTGCCAAATAGTTTCCAGCTGTATCGAACATTTGAACTTTCGCGTTTATCTTATCGATAACATATGTTCTATTGGCCGAATCAACCGCAATCCCGGGAGCTGTAATTGAGAATTCGCCCGTGCCGTTTCCAAGTGAACCCCATTCTCTTACAAAAGTATCATTTCCGTCTAGGACTTGAACTCTAGAATTTTTCATGTCAGTCAAGTAAACATTCTCGTTAAGGGGGTCGATGGCTATTCCGTGAGGACCATCGAATTGTCCTGGTTTACCACCCTTTGACCCAATGGTTCCAATAAATGTGCCATTATCATTGAACTTTAGTATTTGATTTCCGTTCCTATCAGTCAGATAAACAATCCCAGCTGAACTAATAGCCAGCTGATGAGGGGATCTTTCGGCGCCACGACCTCCTGTGCCATTAAATCCCCATTTTGTGATAAAATTGCCTTCGGAATCAAACTTTTGAACTCGGTGATTGTTTGTTTCTAATGAGTAAACAAACTTTCCTATTGGGTCAACTGCAACATCATGCAAACCCATGAATTGACTATTACCAGATCCAGCTGAACCCCAGCTTAGAAGAAATGTGCCATTTGGAGAGAATTTCTGTATTCGCTTATTACCGGTGTCTCCCACATAGATGTTACCAAACCGATCTACGGCAAGACTGTGAGGGGAGTTGAATTGTCCCTCTGCTGTTCCTTTTGACCCAAGCTGCCCCTCATGTTTTATTTCTAGTCCTTGAGAATAAACAATTGAACAACAAACAATATTTTGACTTACTACCATCTCAAATAAGGCAGTAACTACCGTAATGATTAACATCTTCTTGAAAGTAGCCAAATGTTATTAGAGGCCAGGCGGGGAAATAAAATCCTATCTTACTACTACAAGCCCTATTTTCAGTATTCATTTTATTTATTCCATTAGACTCACTTAGCCAATGTATTATCTTCATTTTCTTGTCGGGTTTGTTCCCTCGATATAGTAACGACACAAAACCTTCATGACTAGTGAATAGACAAAAGGAGATTCAAAATTGCATTAATGTAGAAAGGGTCGCTGCCAAAAAATTTGAGTCTACTTATCAATTCATACTACTTTGAACCAGTGTGCTAACGTCAGCCACTATGCTATTTAGTTACTTTCTAAAGAAGAAATCGCACAAAGCTTTTCCCATAAATCCTGAGCATCTGTCGTAGCCATTTTCGTCGTCGTTGGAATTACCTCCATTATCGTCATTTGGTGGCCGCTGGCTTAGATCCGGATTCATTGGTGCACCGGCTACATTTTGAATATTACCAGGAGAAGGTCTTGCATCAAGGACTACATTTTGTTCCTTGACTTGCCCATCTCTGCTAACGGTAAGCTTAACAGTATCGCCAACAGAGGTTGAGTGCTCAAGATAGGATACTACATCATCTATTTTTTTTACGTCGTGGTTATCAATTTTCAGAATTATGTCTCCTCCCCTAATAATAGGTCTTCCAGTGGAGCTCGAAATCAGCTCTGCTGCTTGTAAACCAAATTTGTCCGCAGGTCCCCCCGGCGTAACACTAGTTATCAAGAATCCACCTCTTACATCATCTAATCCCATTTGCTTGGCAAGACTCCTACTAACATCAGTCCCTGCTATGCCCAAATAGGGATGCTGATAGATTCCATCGCGGATGAGAGACGGGACGATTTTTATGATAGTGTCTGATGGCACGGCAAATCCAACACCTGAATAAAAACCTGTGTTTGAATATATTGCGGTATTAATACCTATTACTTCACCATTTGCATTAAGCAACGGTCCGCCTGAGTTTCCAGGATTTATCGCAGCGTCAGTTTGGATTATGTTTGGAATTGAGAAGGAAGAAGACGTTGGGCTTACAGAGGGGCTCTCATCACCTGAAGGCAAGATCCTTGAAAGTCCGCTTACGATACCCGTACTCATGGATCCTGCCAGACCAAATGGATTCCCTATCGCGACCACCGTATCTCCTACCATTAATTCTGATGAATTCACAACATGAAGTGGTTCTATTTGACTGGCAGGGGCATCTTGAAGTTTTAGAACTGCAAGATCAGAATAAGGATCAGACCCTACCAGTCGAGCTGTATATGCACTGCCATCAGAAAATGTTACATCAAATTCTGCATTTCGAGTATTGGTTTGGACAACATGGTAGTTGGTTATAACGTGTCCCTCTTTATCAAAGAAAAACCCAGAGCCTATCCTAGCTCCGTCCATATTCATAGAGCCCAGAACGTCAGAAACCTGCACCACCGACTTTTGTACCTTAGAATATAGATCAGAAAGCGATATTGGGTTTGAAGTGGATGAGGTCGGGATATTACTTTGGCTTGTTAGTACTTGCGCTTCTGCAAACTGTGGCCATGACAAATTATTGGATATGAGGAAAAAGTACAACATTATCACTGAGACAACCCCAAGCAAGATTGTGTGGTTGCGACAATAGCTTTGAGTGAGTCGGTTATTTATCATAACACTATCGAATATGATCTAATTCTAATATAAAATATTGCTTCAATAATGGCCGCACAAGGATAATCTCTTCTTAATTATGTATTCAAATTTACTCGATCAATCGAGTCCAAAGGGTTATTGAAAGCTATCGTCTCCATTCATAGTAATGTTTAAGTATTAAATCTAGCGTCGTCTTTACTAAACTTCGTACTATTGGAATCTTTAATTGATCAATTTCATTTCATTTTTACGTTAGTTCTAGAGTTGTTGAGCACTCAAAGGTATGGTGAATATAAAAGTTGCACCATTTCCCTCAGGATTATTGTAGCCTTCGATATTACCACCATGAGCTTCAACAATAGCTTTTGATATAAACAAGCCAAGACCAGTACCTTTGTCTGACTTTGATGCAAATTTAGTGAATAGTCTGGGAATAATCTCTTCATCAAGCCCATTCCCTGTATCAGTAACCTTTATTTGAGCTTCTTTCATTTTCTTGTCTTTTGAAGCTGTAATGGTAATTGTCCCTTCATGTGTAAATTTTAGGGCATTTTTAAGTAAATTCGATATGACTTGGAATACTCTCAGTTTATCAGCATCCACAATTAATGGCAAACCGGGTTCAAATATTATTTTAATTTCTTGTGACTTTGCAGACATTTCCCAATGCGAACTTTCCCTAACATCTTTTATTGCGTTGTTTATTTTCTCGTTAAGATCAAACCTAGACTTGTTTAGCTTAAAGTTTTGAGATTCGATTCTTGCTACATCCAAAATATCTCCAGACAATCTAATCAATCTATCTGCATTCCTTAAAATTGCATTTTGGTATTCGTCAGCTCGATGGGGAAAATTTAACATCATTTCTGTATAACCAACAATAGCCTGGGTCGGAGTCCTGAGCTCGTGAGCTGCTATATTAATAAATTCCTTTTGCATGTTATCATGATTCTTTAATTTTTCGAAGAGTTCTGCTTGCCTCCAGATGGTATCAAAGATAAAGGTAAAGGACTGGGTTCTTGATGCACTTCTCGAATAAGTAGCAAAGCCAGTTGCTAGCAAAAAGTCATCCTTTGAGTCATCTTTTAAATCCACTATTAGTACTGAAAACCTATCAACAATTAGAAAAGTTGATTTTATCTTGCTAGTTTGTTGAACGAACGGAACGTTACGTCTTACTTCCAAGTTTGGAATTAGGGTGGTTAGTCCTTCCACATCTCCAAACAGATGTGCACTAGGAAGGTCGACATTATGCAAAGCTTTACTGTCTTCCTGCTCTTTGTAGCCTGGTATGATGAGATTTATTTTAACACCTCGATTCTTCGCTGCGTTTGACAGGTAGTCGATTACCCCAAATTTTTGGGCCCTGTGCAGTGCGTTGGGTGTGGCAATGATCAGAGAAATTTCAGACATCGCAGAATTTATCATCTCAATGTATAGCTTTCGTACTTCTTCCGGATTCGATATTATCCTAATCTCTTCTGGTTCTATACCTTCTCGAAGTTCAAATATTCTGTCACGTGCGCTTATTGTTACTCGATCTCTCCACAATCTTTCAAATAATGCTTGGAAGTGATCTAGATATGCTGCCTCGTTACTAACTAGTGTATTTGGCGGGCGAGATTCCTTGTTTTCTTCAAGCTCATCCATAATCAAATTGAATTCATTGCCCGTGACCAAGAAATTAACAGGTATTGTATTAATGTGCTTTATTTCCATCCCAAGGGCCAAATATCTCTCGACGGTTTCTATATCATTTTCCGTATCGATACTCCCAATCCATCTTATCCCTTTGTGTTTGCTTGCTCTATAATCACTTAGTATTCTACTTAGTGGAGCTTTAATTATTTTCTCTAGTAACCTTAAGTTCTTGAAAGAGGCACACGCACATACATAAGTAGAGCTCGAGATTGTTTCTGTAATTCTACCTGCTTTATCTGATTCTCTAATAATTTGAGTCCTTAAAGGGATAATTCCTTCCTCAATTTCCTTGATTTTTTGTTTAGCCGGAATTGCATTATTCCAAAGGTTGCTGAAGAGATAGTTTTGCTGTTCAACTATCTCTTTCCTGTTGCTATAAATCAAGTGTGAAAAAAAATACTTACTAACTGCTTCTCCTAAGTACTCTTTATCGCTAACAACAAAGTTTCCTGTTAGTCCTTCCAAATGACGTACGTCGGCATAATTCATAAGCTCTTTGCATTCCCCAATGTTATCCTTTGTAACTTCCGTCACGTATCTGATATTAATCCCTCTGGCCCTAGCTTCGTTGTAACCTTTTCGTATTTTTAGCGACATAGAAAAATTGGGTATTGCCGAATCAACGCATAGATTCCAAAACTCTTGTGCATTTTTTTGCCAAGAAAGTATAGTGCTGATTATTTTTTCCTCCCCATATATAATTTTAGTCCTCTCTATGAGTAATGATTCTTCGATTTCATTTATCCTTTGTAAACCAGGAATAGCCTTATCATAAAGGCTTTCAATTAGAAATTTATGTTGTTCTACTATCTGCTTCGAATTACTATAAATGAGCTGGCCTATTGCATGCTTTTCTGCTAAAGATACTACACCAAAGTATTCTGAGTCGGTTACTCCAAAATTACCCTTCATGCCGTCGACATGGTATAACTGGGCACACGACAAGATTGCTTTACAATCTTCGATATTCTCCTTTGTTACTTCCGTAATAACTTTAACTGTAATACCCCGTTTGTTAGCATCTGCTATCGCCTCTTTGTATTGTTCATACAAGCCCGAACTAAGGCTCACTGCCTCGACACAAATTGCTAAACACGATCGCGCTCTCGAAAGAATCCCAAAGATAGTATTTTGAATCAGGATTTTGTCGGACAATAACTTAGATGTGTCAGTTGTTACATCGGTTGGCGCCGACATTGTTATCAGATTCTAGTTGTAGTGGTGAATTTTAAGTGTAGCGAGCTGCATGCGGTTACAGTTTAGTTTGTAAACTTACAGTGTAGTTGGATACCCTCCCTAATCATCTATCCATCGCAATGCCTCTAGTAGTTGCATTAGCAGAAGGTTAGTGCGATTGACGTACCATTATACAAAATTCATCAATTTCTTACTCTTACGCTCTGATCTTCTTGCTGAAAGATTTATGAAGAATATGATGCCTACGTTTGCTAGAATGCCGGCCATTGATAACGAAACTGCCCAATCAGTATCTAGGGGGCATATTAGCTTGGTAGCCAACATTATATTAATGCGTTGGAACCCGACACATTTGCCACACGAACTAATATTCACTGATCACAGCCTACTAGTCGTCATAAATATAGAACGCAGGCTAAGTAAAGCGGGTAAATTGTCTTGAAATAGGACGTTTCAAGTAGTTAAGTAATCTGCGGGCTGGCTCGCCTAATGACAGATAATAGCGTAGAAAGCTTGAATGGTTTGAGCAATACATCTTCGCTATTTATACCCAGTGAAAGCAGTTCGGCGATTGTTTCATCACATATATTAGTTGTAGTCACAACTAGCCTATTTGAAGGGTTGTGATTCAATATTTCCTTGGCTACTTCGATAATAGGTGTGTCTGTCAAATGTTTGTCAAGCATTATTAAGTCAAAATCACCATCCTTGGTAACAAAGGCATCCAGACATTCTTGAGCATTCTCTACTACAGCTGCGTCAAATCCAAGGACCTTCAGATAATCTCTATAGAGTGAGCGGATATCGGGTTCAGATTCTGCTATCAGAATTCTTAAGGGCCTACATATTTCCTTTAGTTCGGTTTCATGAGTGAAAGGAAAGCTTTCCTGTATCATGAGCGTCTTCGTATGGTAAGAACTTATCAGGTGCTTGTGATACTCTGCCGACTTTTCTCCGAGTATTATGCCGGGATGGGGACATACTACTGAAATATCCAAGTTACTTGATACCCAATCCGCATGGGCTTCACTCCACCACTTTTCGAGTGCCTCACTTTCAATGAATTTCTTATTTCTGGATAATTCACAAGCCGCATCTGCATAGACGACAATTTTGCCAGGTTTGCCTTCATTTCTCCTCTGAAGTACCACTTTCTCAAGTCTAGACTTGAGTTCTTTGAAAGGAAGTATATTACCGTCTAGGGCAGATTCATAGTAGGGTCTAAAATTTATTATTTCTAAATTTCCTTCATCTAAGTTGTTCCGATAGTCGGTAATTTTGGCTGCTAAATCACCGAAGTCGCAATGTCTCTCGCTACTAAATGCATCCACGGACGCGTAGACACAAAATGCACCATTTTTCAAGGCGTCATTAATGCAGCCTACAGCGGCGTTAGTCCTAGATTGCTCATTTGAATAAAGTAGCATAACATGATCTCCATTAGGTTTTTCACTCAAAATAGAGTTCATAAAACTACTCTCCTCCCTTGCTCAAGGATCAAGTACAAAAGATACTATATTACAGTTATTGAACAAATCTATGTCATAAGTCTATAAAGTCCCGTCGAGCCCACGGCGGAGTCATATTGAATCGGCATTTAGTGAAAAGTTCAAAATCAGTATTTATGGGTTCGTTTGGTCCAACAATTGTTTGATAAGTTGCAGTATCTTAATTTCTTGCTTTGTCAATTTCTTCTGGATTGGTTTTTTTGACCCGAGTTTGTTTTTCAGGTATCGAATGAATTGCATCTTATACTTTACAATCCCTTCCTTCTAAATTATACACATACATGAACATCCATGTTAATACTCTTTGAGCTTTTGTTCTAGAGTTATTGAGGTGCCTTTGTTGATCATAAAAAGTCATAGTCCTTGATTAGGCTGCTTTCCTTGTCAACAACCTAAAAGCAATTCATTACAACGAATTACTTTTTAATATATTTCTCTTATCTTTCGGGCTAGTCCTGTTATACATAATACGAATCACAAAAGGCAGTTTCCCTTAAACTATATCAATAATCTGCTAGAAAATCTAGAGTACAAATTCAGCTCCTAACGTCAAAGCAATGATCCTAACACATTAAATGATTATTTCATTTTTGAAACTAATAGTAAGGATGCATTAAAAAGCAAAGCGATCAAAGAAGACACCGCTGGTACGATATCAGCGTAGTAAGGCATTTCTCCAATTTGTAGACCAATTCTATTAGTAGAAGCTATTGAAATTGCCAATGCAGGTATAAGTTACATATGATCTGCGGCTAAGCAGTTAGAAGACATTCATTATCAAGGTCATAAAGAACAAATCATTCGGTTTATTAAAAATAAATTGATTGATAAAAAATGTGGATTCACTATCTGAAAACGCTAGCATCGCAAGAAATTTAGAATTATTTATTCTTAATTGCTTCTACAAACCAGTGCGGGAGTATATCCACATTTTTCTTTACAAAATACCCAAATGCTGAATCCAATATGTAAGTTCTAGCCCAATCATCTTTTGACCTTATTGACCTACCATATGCTTGTATCAATTTTAAAGCTGTTTGCCAATAGTACCACGACGCATCAATATTTCGCTTTGCATTAGTCCATCTATCACTTTTGTTAGGGTAAGGTACTTTGGTAATTATTTGAAACCTAGAGAGATCATCTTTGAGGTCAAGCCCTGTATGAAACGATGGCGAAATAAGTACAGTTGATTTAGCAGCACTATTTCTATGCTGAAATATAACTTCGTCTCTCTGTATATCAGGATCAGTTACCAATAATCTTCTTGCATTTGTTTGTGATAAATTTTCCTTTATGAAATTCAGCTGGTCGTATGACGTGGTATGGATTATTCCTTTGTCATTTTTATGCAGAGTCATCAAATTGTCCACAGTCTTTGCTATAGCCAATTTTACATCTACAGATTGTAAATTTGTGTAATTCAGATATGCAACATTAAGTGGTATTATGGCTCTGTGTTCCAAAGGGAAGTCGGATGAAATTTGTATAAATTTAACTTCATCTGGGTTTAGGCCAACATTTCTACAAAACACTTTATGATCTAGTATAGTAGCACTCATGATCAATGTTTTTGAGCATTTTTCGAACACAGCTTTACAAAGTGTCGATACATCCAGAGGTTTTAGCTCAACTTTGACTACTTCATAATTTTCTTTCTTTATTTCAGACACTATCCAGTTCTTTTGATTTGAGAGGATATTGTTTATTGTCCTTGTAAGTCTCTCTGTATCTCTAAGAGCATCGGCGGTGAGCTCCTCGCCTAGATTTGCTACTGATTTGTCAGTATTGCCATCTATATCATATTTTTGTTCAATTTCATCATCGCTTTCAAAAAGTTCGGATGAGTGAACTATTCTCTTTCGATTTTTATCGTTGTTGGTGTGTCTGTTGTTTTTTTTCCCTTTTCCTGATTGGATATTTTCCCTCGAATAATTGTATTTGACCCTTCGTTCTTTAGATAACGACTCAGCAATATCACTGTTACCAGTTAAGGAAAGCAATTCCGTTTCAATTTCAATAAGAAAATCAATCCAATTTCTAATATCATCGTAACCATAATCAGTAATTTTGAAATCGTGGATATATCTTTTCCACCTCCTTTTTGATATAGTTAAACCTCTGAATTTTACAATCTCCGTCTCTAGAAGGTGGCCTTCATCAAGTACCAATAGTTCTCTCTCAGGAATACTTTTCTTGTTTGGTAAAAGTCCTAAAAATATAGAATAATTGAATATCGAATGACTTGAAGAAATGGCCATATTCAGTTGGTCAAAGTATTCGCATGGTCTCCACGGCCTTATCTCTTTCAAGTTTCGTAAATGCAGCCACTGTGAATAATCTTTTTCATAGTAATTCTTTGTGTCTGTATCAATGTATACCCTTTCGGCGTTAGTTCCCTTGTTGCTTATTTTATAATCTTTTAGGAAGGATCTGTACTTACAACCATCCTCCTTGAAAGATTCGTTGGTCATACATGGACCATATTCTACCGTTGTATGGTAGCATTCATTTGAGCTATCTGAAATACAAGTGCCACATTGATATCTATCATTCTCGATGAAATCTTCCTTCACTAAACATGCAAAATTATTTTTACCCTTTGCTGCCTTAAGAAAGGGAAAATCCATACAATATTGAGTCTGCAATTCCTTGGTGGAAGTGCATGTATAGCTTGAACCCAGAGTCAAAGCTACAGTTATAGCCACGGGACTCTTACCAAAGCCGGTAGGTGCTTCTAAAATAATGTATTTGTAGCCAGAGTTGTACGCATCACATATTCTGTCAAGTACGGATTCTTGATTATACCTGTGTGATCTAAAAGGGAAATTATTTTTCAGATTTAGCCTAGTTAACGATTGAGTGTTAATACTATTTTTTTTCATGGCGATATTCAATACTCAACTCTATTTTTTATCACGATTGAAAGTTTCTATTAACATCATCAGCATTCCTAGTGGGGACAATTTCCTTAATCTTAATTCTGTCAGTTAAAATATCAATCTTTCTCAAGCATTTCTTAATTATTAATAATATAATTCCGTTAAATTTCGTACTTCGCTTTTCCAAACACCCGCCAGGTCGTATAATTAACTGGCGAACCATCTCATACGATAGACTCTACGACTACGGAAATAGTTCATATTTAGCACGATAGATCTTATTTCCAAGGTCTCGGGCAGGACCTAATGGAATCCTAAAATTGCCCTTGTCTAGAAATTGCATCTCTAAATTTAGTGCAGCATCATCAACATTGCCCAACTGTATATCCGTATTTTTTCATTATCTTTTTGACCTCATCGTCGGTAACCTGATCGAATTCAGCATAAAATCGTCCTATTGCTATAAACGGCTCAGGAGTATGGAGGACAACAACCTTGTCCACTATTTTGTACAAATCAGGAATTGCCTCTGCGGGGGCTAAGGGAGCAGAAATAACCAACTGCTTACAACGGTACTTATTCTTTATCCATTGAGCGGAGGCAGTTATTGTTGCACCTGTCGCGATTCCATCGTCAACCAGGACCACAGTTCTGCCCTCAAATTCATTATTGTATTCAATGGAGCCCCGATAAGCTAAGAGTCTGCGATTAATTTCCTTAAATTGCTCGTGGGCTTTTGTTTGTATGTACTCTGTTAACCCATGCAAGTCGCCCTGATATCCTTTATTCAGAATATAAGTGCCATCAGGCATTACTGCACCGACTGCATATTCAGAATTACTAGGCGAGCCAATCTTCTTTGAAACCACGATATCAAGTTTAACTTCAAGTTCTGAAGCAATAACATCTCCAATAATTATACCTCCACGTGGAATAGCTATCACAATAACCTCTTGCCTGAGCATTTCTCCAGTCGATTCTAATTTTAGCCAAGACAAAGCCTCCGCGAGTCTTTGTCCTGCATCAATTCTGTTTTTAAATATCGTGGCCATATTGTTTTAGTAGATATCTAAAATAAGTGCTGTCATGAAAGGACATGCTTTATGTTTACATACTTGGGAACGAATTACCTGCAGGAACACTTTGTTAATATTCGAGCTCTTCATTGGTTATCACAGAATATTAATACCCCCTATCCAATCTCAAATTTTCTTGATCATCTTGTGTGGCTCTAAATTGAAAACCGATCGGATTAGGAGTGTCGTTGCATTTTCTTCTGATCGCTCGCCAAAAGCGGATTCTACTATTTGATACTTTTCATCAGTAATGATTATAGACTTTCCAAAATTGTTAAATTGCCTATGTGTAATCCTTACGTGATTTTCGCCAAGTAACACTATCTCGATATAGCTGTTAACATCTTTGTTCGAGTTCCCAATTATATCGGCCGCATGGGATACTCTATCCTTTGTTCTTTCATGTGAATCACGAAAGCTAGGCTCATGAGGCAATGATTATTACTATGATCTGAACCAAGAATATAATATAAGTGCGTTTGTCCATTAAAGGAAGAAACGCAAACCAAACTTACAAACTTAGCTTCGTATTGAATAAGTTGCAAGGTAATTTTAACGGCATTATGACCTAATGCACAAAAGCTCTAATTTTGGGTGCGTATATAATCGCTGTGGCAAAGTATACTACCATATTGATGCTCAGACTAGTACGAAAATAATTGATTCTCTACTTAGTGGACATGTCCTCCAAAATCGATTCTGGTAAGCAAAGGAATAAAAGCGCAACATGGCTTACTCAAATACATTGCCAATTAGAATTATCTTTGGTCTCATCGTACTTGCAGCGGTTCCATTCTTTTCACTTGGTGCTAGTGCGCAGGTTTCTAATCAGTCGACGGACGATGATATCAATTCCGTTTCTGATAAAATCAACAAAAGCTTGACAGAGTTGACAGGCACTAATTCCTCAGATCTCTTAATGAGTAGCATGGCATCAATTAATAGTACAGCTCAGCAATTGGCCAATTAAGGTAAGGGCATTATTAGCGAAGGGCTCATTGGATACTGCCGAATTAATTGCTAAAAAGATTGCTGTTGGGATTGCTGATGTCATTAGTAACATAAGCGGAGAAGTGAAGCAAGGAATTGAAAGCAAATGAAAATATTAAACTTAAAGTCTTCTTAGCAGCCCACTCCAAATGCAAAAGTATGAATCTGGAGTGATTAGCGAAGACAAACAAATGACCAAAGCTATAAAACAGTGCCCTGGTTATACCAACCTCAGCTCGTGCTCGTCGAACAGGTATTGACCTTAAATTTAATAACGTCTTATACTTTAAGCACATAACTTGAGTAAAGATGTAGCCATTTGTACCTGTAACAATTGTGGTTGTCTGTTTACAATATTTGTAGATGACGAGCAGAATGTCTGTTCGGTCTGCAAGAACGAAGGCATCGAAGTAATATGGGTCTCTAGTGTCATCTACAACAACAAAAATACATTTTGAATTGGCGTGGGCATAACTAGGGGTGTAATCCCTTTCAGTCCTAATCTGGAAATAAAATCGAAATATCCTTATTTTGGACAATCTACCATAAAATAGCCGCTAACAAATAACTATTCCTAGTTTGGTGAGGATAGCTATAATTGGTTAATTCGTCCCCTTATGTCATTACTTTGGTTATTTTTAACCATTGTCGTCGAATAATGGTTCTTGTGGTTTTACGAAATGTTTTGGATCTAGTATTTGGATTCAGATACATTCAGACTGATTATAGTCGATCTGCAGAGGGACACTTGTGTAGATACTTCTATTTCAACAATTTACCCATGAGACATATGGATGTCAATAATGAAGGAGTCAAGGAACAATTGCTGATTCTTCATAGAGGAACAATATTTGAAGAAATCAAAACATTTTAGATTGGATTGAGACATAGTATGACTCCATCTTCTCCTAAAACCTTACAATTTCTGAAGACGATGGATGACTTAGATTTTGTGCCTTATGATTCAATTGCTGAGAATGTACTTTACCATTCAATTAAACAGTCATTAGAGCAAGTTGGGATAGCCTACTCAAAAGCAGTCATTAATCATATTTGCAATCTAAAGTGTTTATCTGAAAGGGAAATTTTGACCAATTGCGACTTGTTTGAAGATGCAATGTACAGGTTATTTGGTCACGGAGCAATATCCATCATAAGTAAAGTTAAGGCGATAGCGCTTGCTACTGCAGTGATGGAAAATAGGTCCAACCTGACAGTGTCTGAAATACTTAATCCATCTCTTACGATTAATGATGTATTAAATGAAATCAGGCGCATAGAAACCTTAAATTTTGTTCATAAAATGTCCTCATATAATCACATTGCATTTCTTTACACAAAGAAGGAATCCCTGGACAAAATATTGTTTGCTTATTTCGGCAAATCTAATTCTCCAACTGCCATTTTATCAGAAGATACTGACAGATATGCAAACCTCAATATCTCTAGATCGATCTCGTATCGTGAATTGTTCCCGACTCCTTGCACGAAGGTTAGTGACGAACCAATGAAAAGGGTACAAAATTGGCTAGGTCAGTTGAAATCTGAAACTGCAATGAATAATTCTGCGGTTCCAATTAAATTTGCAGAAGACGACGCTACCTGGTGGATTAGAAATGGCCTTAGTCGTAGTCTAGTTGGAATTGAACAAGCCATTTGTAAGAGTATGCCAGAAATGACTTCTATTCTGTGTGCTTTCAACATTTCCAAACTAACGTCGGCACAACTGGGGACAATGAAGTCCGTGATCAAGTCCCATGATTATGTGATTACGGAGGAACCTTGTTTTGCCGTGTTCCGTGCCAATAAGCCAACATTAAGACATGTATAATACCAAAAGTGAACGGTCGAATAAAGAATGGGTTTTTGTAACTACTTCGTGGGTTAGAAAGGGTCTAATACTTGGACTGCTTGCATCAATTTCTACTGCAATTTGCATAATAACTATTTCTCCGGCTAACATGAGAGGCTTTTCGGTTGTTATAGCGCAAACCCTTGCTTCGGCTAATGCCGCGGCCTTTTCGCTGATTATTGTTCAAAGGCAAAAAACCAATGGATTGGTTGGTAAAGCATTTGCACTTCTAGCTTTAGGATTTACGTTATATCTGATCGCCGAGATTTTACATGGATATGACGCAATGAGTTTAGACAATGATAATGTGTTCTTTTCTATCCCCTATGCATTATGGCTTTTAGGATATGGTCCGTTTTTTTTCTTCATTTTCAGTATGTATAACTTATTGGGCGCATCTCATATTCGGCGTCAAAAAGTCTTGGTGGGATTTATAGCTGCAGTGTTTTTTGTCTGTATTATCAGTCTTACTTTCAGGACAACTGACTTATCTACTCAAAAAACTGCATCAGCATTTTTGATCCCAAGTATTTTCCTTGGTTTAGACCTTGGTCTAATCGTACCTTCCACATTGATTATTTTAAGTCCAGTGAAGGGTCCGCTCACACCAATTCCTTGGATATTTTCTGCAATAATTTTATTGACAATTGGTGACACATTACTTCTGTGTGCAATTACAATTCCGTCTGCGCAGTATCTTACTTTGGTACCCAATTTGTTCTTTATTTCTAGTTACCTTGTGGCGACGGCCGGGTTATTCTGGTATAACAAATTCTTTATATTTGATGGAAAATCAAAACGATATAGCATTCAGTGATGTCTGTAAATTTACCGTAATTGGTACAAATACTTGATTAATACCAGCAGGGTTGCTCAACATGAATTCAACGACTCGTAAGAGAATTAGTTTACGAATTTATAGCCATTATTTAGGCGAAACTTGCCTGATAGGGCCAATCAGAGAGATTGCGGACATGAAACTGGATCGAATTTGACGAGAAGTTCTTTTGTTTCATGATCATTGATTAGACTCTCGACTACTTTAGAACGTTCTTCATTTGGCATCCCATTATAGGTATCCATAGCATCAATTGCCATAAATCTGAACTTATTCCTCAATGCGTCGTCAAGTCTCAATTTCACATGATAGATTACATTTCCAAATGCAGTCAGACGATAACTTCCTCTGTTTCTTTCAACTAAATGCGCCCGAGTCAACCTTGACATTCTAGAATAAAATTGCTTCCTTGTCATATTAAGATGGTCTGCCAGATGATTTACCCCCTTATCATTAGTCGCAATAGCGGTCAACAAATCTTGTGAAATCTTATCACTAATGGCAGTAAGGACCTCCTCTCTAGTTACTTGCTTCACTCTTGTGATCATCTCAATTTTGAATGCATTTTCAATGACTTGCTTCAAGTTAAGTATTCTTAGGAACAATCAAATGATTTTCTCCATCCTTGGTCAAGTCTTTCACTAGTCGATTATGAGCTTTCTCATCCTATTTTTTTGCTTTATTCCACTAATCTTGACACTTAATCTAACTATCCAATGACAAAATCAATGCCTTTATTTCTTATAAATCAGTCAAAATAATAGTGCTGCGTCTTTGTTATTGCAATTCATGTTTCACAGTCAATTATCTTATCAGCTATAGCTTATCTTTGATTAATTTGATTTCTTCTTCTTATTATCCTATAAAGCAGATCTGCCATAACTGGAAGCTCGAGGTAATCAATAAGTATTGCCACCCACACCAATACCGGTGGAATATTTACAAAAGAGGATTCAAAAAAGCTAGCGTATACTATATCATCGGTTATCCAAAAAATGTGAAATATCTGAATAACAAGCAATCCTATAAATAAGTAACTTCTTTTCGAAGGTTCCTTACTAAAGCGAATATCGTATGCGTAAAATATTATGCCAGATAGAAGCGCAGGAATTTCAATATAATCTATTATTACAAAAAGGGGCAAGAATATTTTGGGAACAAGGAAAAAACTTACTCCATATATTTTTTGAAGAACAACATCAGTAGTAAGCCAGTACAAATGAATAACTTGAAGAGATATCAGAAAAAAAGTTATTTTCAGATTTAGATTCTCATAGCGATGGTAAAAATTAATGAACTTCTGGACAATATTGGATGAGTACGGATGTTCTGAGCTCAATAGAAACCGTCTAATAGTAAACCAAAACCCACGCTGCAATTAAAAGGTTTATAGCCTCCAATTTCAACCATTATTCTTCATAATAATGATTAGTATTCATTATTGGATAATAATATTAATACTATGTCCCAATTCTAACTGATCCTCTTAAGTTATATCATTAGCATAGCCATGAGTACGCATTGTTTAAATCAGTATATCATATTACTTTCCAACTACTTTCATTATTTTTCAAGTGATTTCGAGTCTATGACAAACCTATACCGAACATCACTATTAATAATTCGTGGATAAGCTTCATTTACCTTTTGGATCGGTATGAGTTCAATATCGCTTGGAATATTATTTCTTGCGCAGAAATCAAGCATCTCTTGTGTCTCTCGGATTCCTCCAATAACTGAACCTGCAAGACTTCGCCGCGCAGTGACAAGAGGCGTTGCCCCCAGCATTGTTTCCTTTTCTGGAATGCCTACCACAACCATTGTTCCATCAAGGGATAACATATTCAAATAACGACTCCAATCAATATCTACTGAAAGTGTATTGATAATGAGATCAAAGTATCCTCTGAGTTCTTTCAAACTCTTTGGGTTAGAGCCCGCGGCATAGAATTTATCTGCCCCCATTCTTATCGCTTCAGATTGTTTCTTGTCAGAATGGCTTACAACGCTAACTTCTGCGCCTAGTGCGTGTGCTATCTTTACTCCCATATGACCTAAGCCACCAAGTCCAATAATCCCAACTTTCTTTCCAGGCCCTGCATCCCAATGCTTTAATGGAGAATACATGGTAATGCCGGCACAGAGCAGAGGTGCTCCCTTATCCATCGGGAGATTGTCAGGCATTCTAAGTACGTAATTCTCATTCACAACAATATTGTTAGAGTAACCACCCTGAGTTCGGGTTTGCCCATCTCTTTCTAGACTATTGTAAGTGTAAGTTGGTATCTTCAAACAATACTGTTCAAGTCCTTTCAAACACGGACTGCATTTGCGGCAGGAATCTACAAAACATCCTACGCCAACTTTGTCGCCAATTTTATATCGGATAACTTTTGGGCCAACCTCTACTACTCTACCTGTAATTTCGTGTCCTGGTACCATCGGGTAGGTAGACATGCCACCCCACTCGTTTTTGACTTGGTGTATGTCAGTATGACATATTCCGCAATACTGAATTTCAATTAGTACGTCGTTAGTACCCAGATCCCTTCTTTCAAAAGTATATGGAGTTAAAGAGGCTTTTTCCTTCAAGGCTGCATATCCAAATGCTGGAATCATTAGTTTTCTGGCCTACCACCCAGTTAAGAACTTAATGACACTGATACAATAGGCAATGAGTTTCTCCTGCTGCCATTTGATCGCTAAAAAGATCTGGATTCATATGTTCGTCCTAGGTTGCAGAGTCACTGCCCTGCACCGTTACAGGTATTTTCTTCCTCGTTGCTCAAAGTATCTTTTTTTCTATCTGAGTGACAACATCCGCGTGTCAATAAATTGAAGTAAGTCGGTGCACTCATGTCCTGCTACGGATTTGCGAAGTTGGGGGCTCCATGAAATCTTGAGAAAAAATGATGACCGAGAATCTAAGATCAAAATAGTAATAGAATTTGAATTTACTCAAATGTCCAGAGGGCAATCCTGGTTAAGATTACAATATTGTTATCCCTACAAGTAACTACACTATCTATCTTGTCTCAGTTTTTGAAATGGATTGATCTACTTGCATTAAACGTGATTTCATTTTGATAAAATGGTGGAGAACTTCAATATGAACAAATCAGCAATACGGGTACTTGTCTAGAACTAAAGTTAAGCCCAATTGTGGATTCTATTTTGACATATCGCTATTCCTCTTTCAGATAACATGATATTATTTTCCTCAATCTTGTAATATCCTCTTTTCTCATATTCTCGCAATGTTTGAAATATCAGGTTTTCAGCATCAGGTTTTTCAATTCCAACCTCTGGCAGATATTTTTCAAAAATGTCGGTATTGTAAAAGTCATTCAAAATGAACTTTGTTGATAGCCCTATCACTGTGGCATTTTTATATTTTTTACATAACTCTTCCATAAAATTGACAAATATCATTTTCTTGTCTCGGTTTGTAATTTTTGGTGATGACATGTACACTTTAATATTGTGTGTTATTCTTATTAGCGATTTAATTCGCAACTTTAAAGAATAGTTCTTGGTGCGTGCTATAGTTGCTACTACTGTGGAGAATCTCAATCGCTATATGTAAATAAATGTGGCGTTGGAAACTGCTTGATTTTTATGGATACCAGTTGTGAATTAATAGGTTAAAATAAACAGCTTTTCGGACCTAACTATAGGGAAGTTTTGATGAGATGTCAGCAAGTACTGATTCAATATCCCCGACGGATTTATCTCTGCTTCCAAGTACAAGCAAAGTCTGCTGTTCACCACCTCTTAAATCCTCAAACACATGCTGACTGACAAGATCTAACCCTCCTGTTTGCAAATCTGATACATGTTTTTCTACATCCTCAGCCGGTACCATCAATAATGCCACTGTATCATAATTTGAAGTGTTACTCCCATTTATGTTACTAGATTGGGTATTATTCGTTCCAATTACATCAATAGTTCCTTCCATCACAAAGTCGGGATCATCCTGATTTACATCCTTTTCAGAATAATTGAACTTTCCAGTGTCATTCAAGACGATACTTTTGCTTAAAGTATTAAATGGAAATTCACCACTTTCGAAGTAGGGATTGGAATTTTCATCTGTCATAGAAATTATGTGGTCATGATCTACGTCCCCATTGAACCAAACAATATTGGTCCCCGGTTCTACTATCAAATTATCAGGTACATATGGCTGATTGATTAGCCTCTGTTCCTCTGGCAATTTTGGAGACTCGTGTCCTTCATTAGGAATTAATATGATGACGTTTCTTACTTGGCCGTCCAGCGTAAGGGACTTGTTATTAATAATAGTGGCAGCATCCATGCTAACCTCAGGTGACTGCTGCGAACTCGAATTACCCAATGAAACCAAAAGCGATGCTACGATAAGAGCTATCCCTATTGCTAGAATTGAAAACCTGACCATTTACCACTGTTACCCCTCGCGTAGGTTCTATGAAGTAATGAGTCAAAACTTCTAGATTGCCACATCAACTGGTTTTGATAAAAATTTAAACAGTAACAAATATCTGATAAAAGTTTACATTAAACGTCTATATTAGTGTAAAAGATTACACAAGGGTGGTCGACGCAGTACTTAAAGATAAAAGAGTCGGAAATTGAAGTCTAACATAATGGACTAAATATCCCAGCACTGAATTTATAACACCGACAACCAATATTCTTCGGCCTGGGTCGCTCATGATGTATTATTAAAAGTTGCAATGCCCAGCTACCAGTGATTAGTGCCAATATAGGTGATAATATGAAGCAAATATTCGAAAGAGATCTCATATTATAGCGAATTCAACAGGCGTGACTAGGTCATCCCAATTTAGGCCCTGTGTGTACTAGTAATTACATTGCAATTATTTTCATTTGTTGTAATTAATTATCTAGAGCCTTTACCAACCATTGGGACCTTTAAGTATTTTGCATCATGAGCAAAAATTATATCTCTAAATAACGTATAATATTTGGGCTAATCCACTAGTTACAAGCTGTGGAACGGCTAGGAGAGTTTCTCTTGTATTTGAATCCAACTTCTCTCCTAGTCTAGCCCGACATACTGCTAGAATAAAGCACCAAACAATAGTATTTACGCTAATCGGAAAAATGTTCCATTTTAGATTACTCCGTTGCATCAGCATCTTTGTGCGCCTTAAATGTCGAATTTGGCGGCAGAGGTGTCTTGCCTTACAAATTAGTTAAAACAGAGGGAAAGGGCGGTGAATTGGAATGCGTGGTTGTTATGCCAACCGCCCTCCCCTTTTGATGGATTCTAATTCGATAGTAATATCACTACTAGTAGTATTTGACCTTCCCTTACCTTTGTTAGTCTACTTCATTTACAAATTAAATAGAACAGGGGAAGGGAGTGATAAGAGGGTCTATGAAGAAGAGTCCCTTCCCCAGCGTGTTTGGTCGAGATTGTATAATCTCGCTATGTTTTTGCAGTATTTAGAAGTCGCTTACCATTGTTAATTCGACAAGGTCCTAATCGTTCCACTCTGTATTTAACCTGCTAATTAAAACATGAGCAATACCATAGGGCATTAGAGTGAAACCCTATAATTGTTGTATTTCTTGTGTCAAATTAGTATCGCATTAAGAGATTCATTTGGCGGAGACATCAGAATTAGAGCTAGTAATATTTGATCCCCCACATGAGAAGCACACTTCAGTTATGTTTGTTCCGGTGGTCATGTTAGTCATATTTTGTGGTGGTTTCAAACCTGCTGCGTCAGCGGCTGTACAATGATGGTCAACATTGTAATTTCCATTAGAACCTGTTACATAAACGTCACAGTGACCATATACGCCTAACTTTTGAATAATACTCGGATAAGTACATACACTCTCTTGAAGTACAGGGTTATAAGAGCAGGTTTTTTTCTGCTGGTCCTGTGGGGGTGTAAATACATCTATAGTATACCAAACATAGTCAGCACCTGCTTCACAATTAGAATTCACTTGAGCTGTACATGTAGAGCCCACATCAGCTATGATAAGCTGAGATGCATTATCAGCCAAGTTATGAAATGTCATATGCGTATCCCAAGAATAACCTGTATGGACAATTATAATACCCATTCCTATTGCAATTGAAAACACGACAGTACAAGTAACAGGGATATTTACTTTACCAGATATCATAAGAATAAATTCAAGGCCAATCGTAAGCCTATTAAAGATTGCTTAAAATTTAAATTCCGATGGCCAGCCAGTCGGTTTTTGGACTAAGTCGTGGACATCATAATTAGGTCCCTTCTCCGATAAACAGCAACTAGTAAAACCACACCAGTTTTATTGAAGCTATAGTCAATATCGTATCTATCCGGCTTGATCCAATCCCGCACTATACCGATATCAATATTCATTCTGACAGCATTAACATCAAGTCTGGCCGTGTCTCTCCTAATTACAGCCTATGCAAGTACTAACCTTGATGCTCCATCGAGGCTGACATATGCGTGTATGAAGGTCGGATTGACCATAAGGTGCGATCCAAATTCAGGCAGGTTCGATAGCGCAATCCTGAATGGACATGCGCAGCTAATTTCGACACTAAACTCAACGAACATAGACCCTCATCAGGGCGTCTTTGGGAAAGCCGCAGAAGTATTAGGTTACAAGCAGCAATATCTTACGATACCCCCTCAGTCAGATATTAATCCCTCTCGATTCTCACTTTCATTCTGGATAAAGCAGGATCCTGCAGTTCGCAGCAACACCTCAGTAATTTCACATGTGAATTCTGCAAAGACTGCCGGCTGGTATGTTGATCATTATGTTAATAATTCGAAAAGCTTTATCAGATTCTCAGTAACAAATTCAGACGGGAAACGTTTCTATGTAGACACTCCAATCGATCCCGGTATTTTTCATAATATAGTTGGCGTGTTCGACGGTAGTCATGTCAAGATCTATCTCAATGGTTTTCTCGCGGACAGTGTACCCTTTGTGGGAAATTACGGTTCTAATCCTCAGGCGCCTATGAACATTGGACTTAACGCCTACGATTATGGAAGGCCTTGGACAGGATCTATCGATGAGGTTCGCCTCTACAATAGACCTATTTCTGTTGAACAAATCCAAAATCTTGCGGATTACACCAAGTATTCTCAAATGTCCTCCTCTTCAATTAACAAAGGAAGTGGAAAGGTGGAGGAAGCTGAAGAAGGATTAGTGGCATACTGGCCTTTCGATAATGCGTTGCTGGATGTAACTGCCAACTCTAATGATGCAAGAATGGTTTTGCCTATTGTAAGCATGACTTACTCTCCAGATGGCAGATTGTTTTATTCTATCGGAGATATTGGAGAAATAAGAATAATGAAACCAGATCTTACTTCGTTGGACGAGCCTTTCGTAAAGCTAGTAGACTCCGTGACAAACGCAAGTCAGCAGATATTGGGGATTACCTTAGATCCTGAATTCAATACAAATCATAATGTTTACGCATATGTTACTTCTATAGATAATAATACGGGGAGTGACATTAGTCGCGTTTTGAGGTTTACTGAATCTGATAACATAGCAACAAAATCAGAGATAATCTTAGATAATATTCCTGCCCCAGAAAAGGGACGGCAATTTGCGGGAGCACTTGCGTTTGGACCTGACGGAAAACTCTTCATAGGAACGGGCTATACCAAGAGAATAGCAGAAGGACAAAACGATAATCTGTCGGGGAAGGTATTACGAATTAACGGTGATGGGACGGTCCCCTCAGACAATCCGTCATCCAATTCCCCTGTTTATTCTATAGGTCACAGAAATATTTTTGGTATTGCTTTCGATGAGGACGGTTGGGGCGTAGTGACTGAAAATGATCCAAGGCATCATGATGAGATAAATGTTCTTAGACAAGGTGGTAACTACGGTTATCCATCAAAGCAAATTTTAACCCAGCCTTACTCAAAACCGATACAAACTGACAATAGCTCAGGCATTACTCCAGCTCGATCCTTCTATAAAGTAATTACTCCTACTCAAATGATTTTCTATGATAATAACAAATTTAGGGACATTAGGGGAATGTACCTTGTACCGTCATTTAGTGAAAATACTATCTATGCTCTTTCTTTGAATCAAACAGGGCATGTTGCTAAGGAATTTGTGATTCGCATCCCCGAAATTCGAGGTCATATTATATCAATAGCCAGTAATCCAAAAGGTGAAATCTATCTTGCCGGTGAAAACTTGTATAGGTTAGAGTCTATCGACAGCAATAACAATAATCGACCCACATTGGAGTACTTTGTTAGTGTGGATCGCGACAATGACGATCTTCTCATAAATGACATTTCCCTAAATCTTACAACGAAAACCCTGACTGTAAATCTTACCAATAACAATACTGATAGTTTGAATACTTCTGGTAGTATTAACCCTTCATTAAGAATTAGTATTCCCAAAGCTTTACTTGGTACCATCTCAGATGTGAATTCACAAAATAATGACGGGAATACTAGCACCACCAAGTCACTTGTTGAAAGCTTTGAAACCAAAGAAACACGACGTATTACCAATGTTGGTGATACCGTAGTGGATATAAAGTTAAGAGATAATTTCAAGAATGGAATGATTTTCATAGAAGGTCAGACTTCGACTTTAGTTCAATCTCAGCCTAGAAACACAGAGATTCAGCGCTAAAGTATATTTAATAATAATAGATCGGAGGCATTAGACAATTTACTGTCTTAGCAATGCTTTGCGTATGTATTGCTATTACTTAATTTAGCTATCGAACTTGTAATACTAATCTGAGTAACATACTAAACTTGAAATAGATTAATTTACTTTTCCTCTAGTCGAAAACCATAGTTATATCTTTTTAAATACTAACGAGATCAAATTGTTGAGTTACATTGTATACATATTCAACTTAATATCATTATCCCAAACCATATGTTGGAATTGCGGCGCCAGTAATAACTTTGGCACCATCTGAGCAAAGAAACAGTATTACGTTTGCCAAGTCTTGTGGGTTTACCCACTTGCCAAAGTCAGCAGAAGGCATTGCGGCCCTATTTGCTTTTGTGTCTATTATACTTGGCATAATGCAGTTTACATTGACATTGAATTCCTTGCCTTCTTCAGCCAGTGAATCCACAAACCTAATTAATCCTGCTTTTGATGCAGCATAGGCAGAGTCGAATCCGGCGGCCTTCAAGCCGGTCATAGAAGATATGTGAACTATCTTGCCACTTCTAGCAGCCGCCATTGTTGGAATAACGTGTTTACTTATCAAGAAAGCCGATTTGAGGTTTATATTCATCATTAAATTCCAATCGCGCTCATCAAGTTCAGCTATACTCTTACCTCCAATATAGCCGCCAACAACATTGACGAGGATATCAATTTGACCATAATCTTTCAATATATTCGAGCATAATTTCCTTACATCTTCCTCATTACTCACGTCTGTTTTAATTAGTTGTATTTTTGATTTGCCTTGAAATTTTAGTTGGTCTATATTCTTGTCTAGAAGATAAGTCGAAATAACCTTAGCCCCGCAAGCTGAAAAGCTCTTAGTTATTGTACTGCCTAATGCTCCAGTACCACCTGTTACTAAAACAACTTTATTTGTAAAATCATATACATGTTTATCTTCTTCTTCTTCTTCTTGACTCATCTAATTCTAATCCATCATGTACTACACAGTAGAAAAATGTTTTTCCTGGTCTGCTGGGAGATGGCCTACGACGACATTATCGTCAAGTACGATGATCTCGATGCAGGATTTAAGTTAAAGTCGTTTTTCGCGCGGAGACAGTAGGACATCCGGTGACACAAGCAATCAATGCAGCGGAATATTGACCAAATGAGAGGACATATACAAGGTCTTTATGCGAAGCAACTACAAGAGAATCCAGATACACGAAGCTGGATCAAGGAGCGAAACGGCAAGATCAGCCTGATATTCAGTCGATATAAAATCCACAGCTACATATGCAAGAAAGTTCAAGACAAGAAACAAAGCACAAATTCTATTATTTCAAATATAAGTAATGCTAATTGATAATAAAACAAGCCCAATAATCCTACTAGGGGTGTGTGTCAATCAAAGGATAATGTAGCCAAATTCTATTCCTCGCTCGCATTACATTATGGTTCATGCACATTTACAGAATATGCACTCACATACTCTTGCTGAAAATCCTTCAAGCCCGACTGAGGAAAATGCGATAAGCTATTAATATGTGGTAAAGCCACTGTTTTAATTAATACTGTAAACTTGCCTGTCATTGGTGGATTAATCTCCACTTGAGCATTATATGACGCCCCAGATTTCCATGGTCGGCTATAGAATTGAATTGATGGATACTCCGCCTGGATAACGTCATCTAGACCTTTGTAGCTCGAACCGATCTCTTCTTCTTTTTGTACTAATAAGGGACTCTGCGTAAAGTTATAATTTAATACAGTAACTGCCTCCTTTGTATTAGTAAGATTTGGAAATGATATCGACACCAATTGAATATCGGCGCTGTCTCCTTGATTTGATGCAGTAATAGAGACTCGAAATGGCTTTGCCAATTCGACACCTGAGCTTGGAAAACGGACACTACTAATGATGGGTTTTGCTTGCGATTCAGAGAAGTTGGAGAGAAGAAAGTTTGGAAAGAATTTGAGTTCAAAATAGAAATAAATAGCTAGTGCTCCCACGATCGCAGCTATAATAATAATTTTCGTGCACCAGTTATTGGGCACTCTTATACGAATCATTTTCTGACCAAACAACCATTCAAGAGCTGCACTTAAAGTATTTTCTTATCAAATTTAAAGAAGGTTCTCATTCATATATCAGTTTGAGAATTTCATGGCTGACACGACTTGAAAATTCGGCTTTACATTAGATTGTTCTTGAGAAAAGGATCTCATGATTTCCGAAGGTATCATCTTCCCAGGCCAAATAGACAGTCCCATCATCAGCCACTGAAATAGATGTGCATTCTGATATTCCATCGTTTGTGCTAATGTTTTTAGGCCTATCATGAAAGTTTATGCCTTGGATTGAGCTCTTCTTAAGGTATATTTCCTCATTGCCATCAGCCAACTCGGCCTGCCATGCTACGAAAACATTATTGTGTCGATTGGTTGCTACTTCAACGTTCAATGTATTACCTTCCTCGACAGCAATGGGGGAGGAGAAGTTCTTGCCATCATCAATACTACCACTGATAAAGAGATCGCCCACAACTTTTTCATCAGGATTGCCCCCCCATACGACATATACATGATTGTCACGTGAAGTAACTTGAGATTCTCCAATGGATTGTCCCGCAGAACTGAGCTTGATTAAACTTTCAAAGCTATTACCATAATCAAGACTTCTGGTAAAAAATATACCATGATCTGTTTCTTTGCTAGTGTTGTTATTTATTTTACCATTTAAGGTAGTAGATTCCTCTTCACCTATTATCCCTACGTTCCATACAACGTAAACATTGCCGTTTTCCGACACTGCTATTTTTGGGTATGACTTGAGAGCATTATTGCTCAAAAGTAGTGGCTCTCCAAATTTATTTCCACCGTCCGAACTTGCCCTCAATACTATACTACTATTATCTTTCATAAGGGTTGTATCTACATTAGCGTTTCTTGACAGAATACCAGTATCTAATGGTTGTGGCATGGATTCTTGCCATACTGTATACACATTATTTCCTTTTGCTGCTATTTCCAAATTATCAGAATCACGTAGTAAATTTCCATCAGGACTCAACTTGATTGTCTTGCTAAAAGTCTTGCCTCCGTCGACGCTTTTCCTGTATAGAATTTCCTTACCTGTCGAATTACTGTCATCTACCCATGCTACGTGAACAATATCACCAGACACGGCTATCTGTGGATGTTCAGAAAATCCATGGTTGTTACTTAGGTTAATTTCCTTTCCAAAGCTCCTACCACCATCAAAACTCTTCATTAATAAAATGTCATAATTTCTAATATTGTAGTTGTTATTATTTTTGAAATAACTTGCATTATTCTGGATATTTTCTTTCCCCCCACTTTTTACTTGAGGCGTTGGGTGATTTTCCTGCCATACAACGTAAACATTATCACCATCAGAATCTACCTGTGCGTAAACGGAGTCTTTGGAATTGTTACTTAAATTAATGGGCTTTGAAAACTCGGGATTCAAATTGCCTTCTTGAGCATAAGACCGTGAGGATACTAACCCATTGTGTTCGACCAAATAGAAACTTGAATCAATCACCGAGAAAAGCAAAAGGGTAAGTATAACTGGTCTAAATCTTTCAATTACGACCAATAACGATAGTTTGCCTAGCTGCGCAGAAAGTAACTTTATTAGAAGCATGTCAATTCAGCTGTTTGTATTCAATTACAATGTCTAAATGCCAATTTTATTAACGTATCTAATCCACATGCGAATATTTGTAACAATGGAGCTGTTGTATTATTAGAATTATCATTTTTTGCTCCCATAATATTTTACGGTGCCTGAATTTCCCTTACACTCAGATTTTGAAAGTTCCATATCATATTATCGGATCTGAATGCAGCTATCTTATTGTGGTCAGTGATGACATAATCCTTGGGTCTTCCACAATTTGCACTATAAAATACTGAATCAGGCGTGCTTGCCTTCCATCCACCACGATCCACCTCATCGGCCACTTTTACCCACCTGTTCTCTGCGTTGTCGTCAAGGTATGATTCCATTTTTACGAATGTACTATTGGTAGATTTTTCATAGATATTATAAATTGCTACTTTCCATCCAATCCATTTACCGAGAATAGGTTCAGTAACTTTCTTTTTTCCCCTATCATGCGTATAACCGCCGGTATGCCAAATCTCCTTGACCCAAGAAATGGTCCCACTGGCAGTAATTCCTCCTTTGAGCGACGTCCCTTCACAAGGTACGTTCTTGTTATGCCTGTTTCCACGCGCATACCAAACTAATGCATCATTTTCATCGCTAGCATTCAAAATCTTCGCATATCCTGTTATTTCTACGTCTTTCCATTCATCTAATCCTGCAGGGGATCCAACGTTCATTCTAACTTGCTCGTATCCATTTTGGCTCGCGTTCAATCCAGTTTGCCATGACCCATCAATTTGTCTCTGAATTTCTGATCCTGAATTGAATACGCCGTCGCCATTTGGATTATGCATATCAACATACCATTCCCTCCCGCCTTTTTTTGTTGGATATACAGCAAGGGTACCGAATTTATCAGGCATGTTTTTAGATATAACAATAGGTGCCGGTAAGTTATTGACTAGATTCAATAAAAAAGATATTGTAAGTGCGATCGATAAACCCACTACAACAAGTATGATTATAGCAATACGCATATTTATTATAATCATTTCAACAACTGTCTATATATAATAGTAACAGTTTCGTCGATGCAATGAGCCCAACTGTCTTGGAATTGAATAAATAATCAGAGCTTGTATCATAGCCTTCATTTTCCCTAAACCCCTCAGATCTTTGAGCTATCTGATTCCAGATTTCTACTAACATGCATTCTACTTTGCATAGAAAGCAAGGGAATTCATTTTAAGCTATTGCTAGCACATTTCTTGTAAAATCACAACATTATATCAATTATCGGATTAGAAATCTTTATTCACATAATATTTTTATGATCATAATAACCACATTCAGGTGTGAAATGCTACTATCTTAGTGACAATAAGGCCGGAGATTCGGCGTTACACGAGGGATTTAATTGGCTCAGACTTCAGTCAGTAAATACTGGAGGATTAATTGCAGTTCCGAAATTGGCTGACTTGGAGCACTATGCTAGTCTTTCAGGCTTAGAAAGCCTTAAGCCATTTATTAAGCCACCACACCGTGCCATGATGGACGGAAACTTGTTTGAAATTATACTACCTTCAAAAATGATCAGACACGGCATCAATCGGCCAATGTTAGTAATTCATCCCACAAAGGACTTTTTGAGCAAGGTGCTTCGGATTCGTGATGTATCTGAGATATACGTTATTTCCCAAGACACAGTTATGGGTGACCTCAAAAACTAAAAAGGTGCACTTTCATTATCTCCGGGCTAAGTTTATTATTGGTAACGGAAACTCTAATAATTAAAGTTATAAACGGAACTCAAATCACAGGTAAATGAATTTAAATAGAAACACACATGAAGAGAGAACCTGCGTCTACCATAGTCATAGTTCTGTTTAATGTGAAAATTAATTGCATCAGGTACCATATTCAAAGACATTTTGGCATGCCAGATTTTTCTAAGGCTATGCGGACTATTATTATTGTTTGTCTAAAATAAATGAAATCTCATTCCCGGAGGCCTTTTCTGCCGCCCTTAGCTCGTCTGAAGTAGTTCATACCTAAATTATAATTATTATACAGATTTTCCAAATATTCAATCTCTTGATTTAGCCTCTTAATCTCCTCTTCGTGTATTTCTTTCTTTTCGTTGAGTGATTCCAACATTCGCCTCTTTTCTGAAATCAAACCACCCACGTTCTGCTCATATTCACTGGACACAATTAATTTCTTACTTGGTGGGAATTTTAATCTTTACCATGGCGTCATGAGGCTGGACACTAAAAGTATAAAGATACCCAAAGTCAGTGTCTAGCTTAAACGATCTGGCAAAACCCTTTCCAATTTAGGACCTTTTTGTTGCAAAGATCATTGAAAACAGAGTAAGATGAGCAATATTGACACAAAATATCCCAAGATCAATATTGCAAATTTGAGAGTCGGTTGAATAATCTAGCATTGTCCGTCATTTTTTGTAGGTTAATCATGAATATTTGTCTTCTCGGACAAGAGAAATTATAATTGATTTTGCAACAATTCCATTTGGCCGCCAAGCAATTATTCTATATACCATTCTTGATCTAACCTATGAAGTCATCCAAATCAAATTTTGATCGCCATATATGCACTTGGTTGCTCCTATAGATTCTCTTGTTTCTCTTATAGTTGTTCAACTTCATCATTAGACAGTGGATCGATAGTAGATTACTTTCAATTGACCTTTCTTGAATTTCTGCTCGTATTTTATTACTTACGTGATGACATATCTACACTAAATGCAGCGGAATCAATTACTGCTGTTCCAATGCAAGTGTTTACATTAATTATTAATTTCTTATTTGAAGATTGCCGATGAATAATTCGATTTCTTGTCTACCAGGTAGATGACTTACGATTGTTTCCATTCGAACGTCTCAGATCCATATTCCCCGGGCTTAGTTACTGTCCACAGGTCATATCTCGAATCTACCCTATCACCGTTTTCGTTTAGATCAATCCTGCCAGAAATTCCGTCGTACGATTCTGCAGTTGCAGTTATGACATCTCTTAAGTAGCTTGCGTTTACCATTGAGTGATTCATGATCTTTTCAGATGAAATGGCGGCAACCCAGAAGGCATCATATGCCAATGCAGGATAAGTAACTGATCCAGGTTCATGCAGTACACTTTCTAGTTTTGATTCGATGAATTGTAATTTCTTATTGTTTTCTGAATCGACAGAGTATAGTGGATTAGTAAAGTTCACAGCTCTTGCAAACTCTCCTGAATCTTGATTTCTAATTATCTGCATGTTTCGTGCTGATGAGTCACTACCATACCATGCCACTTTAGATAGCCGCTCATCATAGATTGCATGTATCAAGATCGGTGTTACCTCATCGTACGAGATCAGGTAGACGGCGACTCGGTTATTGCCGTAAATCTGAGTTGCGTTGTCTACAATGGCGCCTAATTCCTTCAGATATTTATTCCAGATAATAAAATTGATCCTATGGAGACTAGAAGCAAAGTGTCCGACGTAAGGGTGATATTTTACTTCGTCCATTACTACACCCCCTAATTTTTTAAAGCTCTCCTTTGTTTGATTTGCTAAGCCAGCACCAAATGTATCCTCACGCCACATAGGCACAATAGCCCTAATGCCATCATCCCACATTTTTCTTGCTATAAATGAGCCCTGGTTACTGTCGTCAGGGACGAATCTTAGAATATTATCATTAGGAATCGAGAGCGCTGGAGATGTACTTGAAGGACTTATCAATATTATTCCATTCTTATCCGCATAATCCTTTACAGCCATCACAGCTGCACTGGTTACTGGTCCAATCACAGTTTTAACACCTTTTTTCGAAAGTCTATCTAATGCATGAATAGCTTCAGCGGGATCAGTTTTTGAATCCTCAACTATAAGATCAATTCTTAATGTCGAATTTTTTTGTGCCAAATAATTATTAACGTCAGCTTGTGCCATTTCAAGCGCACTCCCTATTGCCTTTCCTCCTGATGAATAGGCACCAGTAAGGGGTGTAATCGCTCCAATAGGAACTACTGTAATGCCCTGATTTACGACGTGGTCGTTAATATAGGTGGATCCAGAAGAAAATTTATCGGAGTTATTAGAGTTCATCCAAAAAATTGGCAAAAGCACCGAAAACAGTAGCGCTACAACTAGGTAAATAACCACGTTTTTTCGTTTTAATATAACAGATCCTTTGAGTTCGTTTTTTAGTTCCTTAGTCTTTCCTGACGTAAGTTCATATTTTAGGTACCAAATTAGTCCTCCTACGATAATAAGATAATGGGCAGAAAGTAATAGAGCAGACATCCATAATTGGTCAAGAAATCCAGTCAATACTATTATAGAAAACCAACTATCACCTATTACCACGGCTAAAAATGCGAAAATCTCGCAAACCCACCTAACGTGAAGTTTGTTTTCTTTTCCCTCTTTAATTACTCCGACTAAAATCATGAGGGCAGTCAAAAATAATATAGAATTAAAAATTGGGTATGCGATAGTTACTGCTAATAGTATCCATCCTCTAGTTGTAGATAGAACGGAAAGATCCATGGAAATATATATCAAGTAAGCGAAGAAAATTGAAACTAAAATAGCTGAAAGAATTCGAAAATTTCTAGTTGGCTTCTTCGTCAATTTCTTATATTCTATCAGGAAACGGGCAACCAAAATTGAATATGCGGTTAGAAGAAAGAAATCGGCCCATGAAGGAGTAGGTGATGCGATGTCTAATACAATTTCATAATAAGCCCAAATTATATTAGATATAAACCACAAAGCGAGGCCTGCCAGTAAGAGAATATTAATCCTAAGTCTTTCCCCAGATTTCCTATCTCTGATTGTAATGTATGTTGCAATACTTACGGCTAACAATGAATTAATTATCAAGACCCAATTCGAATAAACAGCCCTATCTTCCGGAGCAGAAAAAATAATTAAAGAATCTCCAATCATTATGGCCAGTATGATTAAGATAAATAGAATTACGGGTGTCAAGTTCTATGAAGTATAGGTTTTTTGGTCAAGTATTTATCGCTTAAAAAAAGTTTGTTAATATCTTAAGAGATTAGGAGCCTCGAATATCTCTTTTTTTGAGACCGCCGCAAGTACATTAGGTTGAAATCCTTATTGGTACTAACTGGGATTGGGAGTAATTTTGTGAGACTTTTTGAGGATTATGTTCTTCAGCTCCTGGTTTTCTATTATGGTATCGATTAATCGCTCTAACTCAAGTTCTGGCAAATTGGTGGGTTTTTGCAATGAATCGATAGCTTTTAATTTCCAAAAATTATTAATCGCAGTGCCTAACACCAATTGCAATTCGTAGAGCACTTTGCCAAGAGTTGTGAGATAATATTTTCCGGTTTTCCTGGTAATTAATCCCTGCTTGGAAAGTCGCTCCATTTTGGAGTAATACTGCTTCCGCGACAAATTAAGATTATCTGACAATTTTATACTATTGTTTGGACCTAGAGCAATTGTGTTGAAAATCATAAGTGCCTTATCATCTGATAGCGCCTTGAAAACTTCGGAGATTGCAGGGGACTTGCTAGCAATAGTCGGGGTAGCAATATCCAACTGTTTTGATTGCATCACTTGTGTCGATTGCGCCATCTTTTAGGAAGTTACAACACCATGGGAGATATAAGTTTTGTTATATTGGACAGACAATGCAATACCAACCATGATCAGGCATGAATTAGCAATGCTTATTAGGGTAATTAGCAGTTATAGGTACGTCTTTGCCGTCCACCTCTATAACCTCAATAACGCGAATGAATTCATCTATTAAAGACCTTTTTACCATATTGTATGATTTGTCGCCGTTGGAGTTGGAATTATTATTTAGTTTAATAGCCAAAAAGGAGGCGGTATCTGTTGAAGTTCTGGCAAAAGAGCTAGATAGAGATAAGACGACGGTTTTCAGATCGCTTCAGAAAATGGTTGGACTTCGTATCTGTGAAAAGGAAACCAGATCACTGAAGGATGGGGGGTGGTTTCATGCTTACAGAGCCATAGATGTTGCATCTTTTAAGCAAGAAACGGAAAAGAGAGTAAGGGAAATAAAGGAAAGTTTTGATAGACTGCTGAAGAAATTCGAACAAGAGCTTGACAATACCATTTCTTCTGTTTATGGTTAGTAAGTGAATTACAAGTCAAACTAACTCATTTCTATCACATATTCTGTCTTGATTAACGGAAAAGGATATACAATAGAATTTCGTTGGTCTCACAGTGAGGGTAAGATCAAGACTATTTGCCATTATTTTTTCTCTTATACTAGCTTGTCTGATTACAGCATCCATAGCATCACTCAATGCTTTCTCGACCGCACTTACGCTTGAAATAACGAAACATATGGAAGACAACGCTGTAAATTGGATGTACGCCATTTCAAAAGAACAGCAGGAAAAAACTGCAAGCCTTAGGTTGCTATCTTCGGAGTTTAGTAACTTGTTAAATGCAAATATGACTTCTGAACAGAAAGAATCCTTTGTACGAGATTTCCAGCGTTATACCAATTCTAATATTACTTTTTCCGTTCACGAGTCCAACATGACTGAATTTTTTGGTGATAAGATACCACCTACGCCTGCCAATTCGCTTGGAAACAAATTGTCTGCAGCGAATTCAAACTCTAGTACACAATTAGTAATACCGAAAGCAATTACTAATGATAGGGAACTGTGGGTCATGCTTTCTAATCTCTTGGCGGATAAACGAGGAACCACTATTAATAACATAACTTTGACTTATGCAGTACAAAGTATGTTAGAAAACTCACCTTTTGCCTTGCAGCCTGACCTTAATTTTCACCTAATATCTGCTGACGGCAATAGTATCTATTCTAATACTGTAGCCAAGAATGATAATAACGTTAGCTTTATCGATCACCCTCTCTTCGAAAAAATTATTCAGTCCGAGAAAGGAGTGGAAAGTGGAATCTACTCAAACCTAAACGACTCTTCGGGAAGCAATATCTTCGTGGCTGTTAAACAGCCAGTTTTAGCTGGTGCTCCAAACACTGGTTGGATTCTGATCACTTCGATACCAACGGATGTAGCATTCAGTGGAGTATTAGACTTGAGAAGCACGTTTATTATTATCACAGTAATAATTCTAGCAATTTCATTACTAGTAGTTTTTATTGTTTCCAAAAGTATTTCGAGACCCATTATGGCATTAAGGGATGCTGCGGCAAAGATAATGCGAGGTGATTTAGACACGGAAATTGAAGTTAAATCTGCAGATGAAATCGGAGAATTGTCTAATCAATTGAATGACATGAGGCAAAGTATCAGAGCAAGAACACAAGAGATTCTCAAAAAAGATAAAGAGCTACATGAAATTAATGAGTCACTCATAGCCACAGAAAAATCAAAAGATGAATTCATCTCTATGGTGAGCCATGAGCTAAAAACTCCTGTAACACCAATTAAGTTGTATTCAGATATGCTGCTAAAGTCAGGCTTTATGGGAACTTTAAATCAGAAACAAAAGAAGGCCATTGAAACGATCAGAAAAAGTGTCGATCGTCTTCAGGTGCTGATTAGCGATATGTTTGATGTGCACAAGTTGGAGATAGGCAAGTTCAATATATTAAGGAAAAACATCGATGTTCGTGAAATGGTAAATGAATCATTGTCAGAACTATTGCCGATAGCTCAGGCCAAAAATGTAAAATTAATGTCAGAGGTTAAGGCTGACGGTAACATATTTTGCGACCCAGGTCGAATTGAACAAGTAATATCAAACCTGGTAAAGAACGCAATAGATTTTGTGCCTCCAGATACGGGCAAGATTTTGGTCAGGGTTGAAGATAGTAATCGAAATCGCACTGATCGGGCAGACGATAGTAATTCTAATGAAGATGATCATTTGATATTTACAGTAGAGGATAATGGCATAGGCATTCCGCCAAAAAAAGCAAGCGATCTATTTAAGAAATTTTATCAAATAGACACATCGGCCAGTAGGAAACACGGTGGAACAGGTCTAGGATTGGCGATTTGCAAAGGAATTATTGAAGCCCATGGAGGCAAAATTTGGTTAGATCTAGAATACGACAAGGGGGCGAGGTTCAAATTCACCCTCCCAAAAGCCGAAACCTAGAGTAATTAGTGTTTCTAAGATTAGGTCCGAAAATTTTCTATACTAGGAACCATTACTTAGATTCTAACAAGAGATGCTCTAAAATCTAAATAGATCTTTGAGATTGCTTAATAACCTAATCTGTATTACATTGCAATGAGTATGAAATAAGAATAATAAGTACAGTTATCGTATATTATTTGGTTTAGATGAAGATTCTTATTGCCGAAGACAATGAGGAGACTCTACAAGCTTACAGGGATGCGCTAGAATCACGTCAACATAGTGTTCAAGTTAGTTCCGATGGCGAAGATTGTTTAGTCAAGTATAAATCTATCTTTGCAGGTAGTCAAGAGAATCGATCTGCTGATAACTTTGACGTTGTTATTTTAGATTATAAGATGCCACGTAAGAATGGACTCGAAGTAGCCAAGGAGATTTTAGATTTGCATCCGGAGCAACGGATCATAATTGCATCAGGATTTGTAGATGAGACAGTTGAACAATCAATTATGCACCTCAGACGTATAACCGAAGTCATGCGAAAGCCCTTTAGTTTGGACGCACTCATTAACACGGTTGAAGATGGTCAAGTTTTCGAAGGATTGAAAGCTCTTATGCTGAACCTGAGGTTTTTGAAGGACGATTACCCTAATGAGGAACAAATGAAGCAAATCTTTGATGGGCTTAGAAAGATTCAAAAAAACAGAACCTACTGAAATCTGGCATTTTTTTTCTAATGGTAAAATGAGCTTGCAACTTACGATGCTTGAGATTTATAGGCGTTCATAGTAATACGACTTGCATTTGCTGGGTCCACTGCTTAGAAATTAGACCTATTATTGCATTTTGACAAATAATCTTCTGAGTGGGGAAAGATGCAGCTATTCTTATATTAAATAAAGTTCATTTATACTTATGACTCATATAGCAAAAGTTATAGAAATTGTTGGAGGTTCGGATAAAGGTTGGAGTGAGGCAGCTCAAGCAGCACTTGACGAAGCAAAAAAGACGATTCATGGAATAACGGGACTAGAAGTAAATGATATAACCGCCAAAGTCGATCCGGGATCTGGTAAGATAACTGAATATAGAGTTGGCGTAAAAATAGCATTTGGTATCGAGCATACTTGAACAATTAACATTCGATCAATAATGAACGACCAATAGGTCGTCTCTTCAAAGACATAGAATCAACCCTCTTAAAATTGATGATCACTAAATAAAGTCATCTTTAATCTAAAAATTCATAAACAATATTGACTACTATTTATCGGAAAGATGGCTCATTTTGATCGAAAGCTAGAGATGGATGAGTTAAAGAAATTTGTTGTATCCCTGAATGATGAATGTAAAGAAGGTTCTTTAGTAGTCGTTGAAGGAATTAATGATCAGAAGGCTTTGCGCTTAATTGGCTTTAATGGCGATATAGTAGTGCTCAATAATTTTAGAGGAATAACAAAGCTTGTCGACAACATTACCAACAAAAATAAGAAAATCATATTGCTACTGGATATGGACCGAAAGGGAAAGATCCTTACTTCGAAGATACTTTCCCAAATAAATTCTATATGCCGACATGATCATCTTCATGCTAAGAATAGACTCGCTAGAATAACGGGTGGACGCATCAGACACATTGAGGATTTAAGTACTTTTTCTATGGCAATTTCCTAGCAATAAAATAAGTACTTCTTGTCCTAGGCTGAAATTTGAATGCCGTCACGCACGTGTATAATAGCTACTCCAAGAAATCCGCAAACACTTCCCAGTACTGCCAAAGGTATGTTTATTGGCAGATTTCCACTCATAATCCCAAGTTCATTTAAGGCTATTTGACAGAATAAAGTTATCAATATACCTGAGGCCCCTATAGTTCCTGTAAGCCCTGGACCTATTCTGCTAATGCCAACTGTGTACGATAGCGCCCCTATGAATGGGAGAATGGAGAATAACATTAGGATTGCAAAAACATTCAATGTATTCTCATTTGATGCTACATAAATGAATGAAACTTCGTAAATAAAATATATTAATAGTAATATGCCAATTAAAATAATGCCGGATATCAATAAGGATGCCCCGGCTACTTCCAATGCGGAATGTTTTAGAAGGAGTTTAGTCAAGAAAAGCACTCCTAAAGCGAATCCCAGTGCCGAAATAATAGCCTCGATATCTCCGAAGGTAACTATCGGTGTAGAGTTTGTCATCATAGCTGGACTAATAGTGCCGGTATCACTAATTATTGCAATGAGGAAACCAGTAACTGCTACAACAATACCTGTAACGTGAATTTTGCTTAACCGCTCTTTCAAGAAGATACGTGCCAAGATTACTATAAGAGTAACTTCAAGAGGACCGGCTAGAAGTACCTCTTTTGAAGCTCCTACCCTTGCTATAGAATCATACCAAGTAAAAACTCCTATCGAAAGTGATAGTGAAGCATAGAGTAAATTTTTATTTAATATGGAAAATAGAGGCAGCTCTTTTTTCTTAATTGATCTTTTATCACCTATTCTATCAATTACGAGTTTTTTTACTAAAAGCAATAAGATACCTCCTAGTGTTATGCTCAACGCAGCGATTAGAATGGGAGGGATGTGAAGCAAAGTAACTAGAAATTCAATGATTATGGACTCAACAGAAATAGTCGTCGCATAAACAAAGACAACCCATGATTTTTGTATAAGTAGCAACTAGCAATCGTGGGGAACTAATTAACACATATGATTCTATTCTTATTACAGAATACCTTGAAGATAATTTAACACGCACTTAGTAGAGCAGAACCTACTCTATGGTTAACTTTTCTGAAACTGCTTATGTGACATAAATGCTCTACATTTTTCAAGAAATACGCAATATTTTGACTTAATGGCAAGGTGCCTACAAGAACTCTGCACTTTTTGCATTTTCAATCACTGCAGCTCAATTTCGATTTCATATTTATTGGAAGTAAGGATTAATAATTTTCACTTCATCTTGGCAAGCAGCTCACTTGCAGTTAACGTATTTAATATGTCCGACTTCTTGGCCCACCCCCTTCTGGCTTGTCCAATACCAAACCTTAGAAAAGCATAATGAGAAGGATGATGAGCATCAGAGTCAATTACCAGCTTAACGTTATTTTCGATTGCCATTCTTACATATTCGTCTTTTAAGTCTAGTCGATTATAATGCGCATCAATTTCCAGGACGGTACCATAGTCTCTTACAGCATCAATTAATTTTGATACGTTGACAGGATAGCCTTCTCTTCGATTAATAATTCTACCAGTTGGATGGAAAATAATATCAACGCTAGGATTCATCGTTGCCTTAATGAGTCTGTCAGTTTGATCTTCAATCGGTAAGGAGAAGTTTGAGTGGATTGCTGCACCTACTATGTCTAGTTTATCAAGTATATTATTCTGAATATCCAAAGATCCGTCCTTTAAAATATTTACTTCTGCAGATGAGAATATTTGAAACTCTCTCTTCATGTTCTTGTAACTATTTGTATGAATTTTATCATTGAGTTCTTGGATATAATTGGCTTGATTCAATAATTTAGTTTCATCAAGTCCGTTTGCCAATCTCAAACTTTTGGTGTGATCCGATATAGCTATATAGCTCAAACCAAATTTTTGGTTCGCATATAACGCCATCTGTTCTATCGACATTGTTCCATCGGTATTTTTGCTATGAACGTGTAAGTCGCCTTTCAATTCATTGTAACCAATCAGTTGTGAAAGCACAGTTGCCTGTTCCTTGGACCGTGAACCCCTTTTTGCAATTTCTATTTCCCCCTTATTTTCCCTCATTTCAGGAGGAATCCACTCTAGGCCGAGCGCGTTGTATATGTCCTCTTCACTCGATCCAGCGATGCTTTTGCCTTTTTTATTGAAAAGTCCCCATTCGTTGAGTCGGAGCCCCTTGGATATAGACAATTTTCTCAATGCTACCCCATGTTCCTTTGATCCAGTAAAATATTGTAGGGCTGCACCGAAGCTTTCTTCAGGTACGACTAGCAAATCCGCATCGATACCAATGTTTAATTTGACAAATGACTTGGATGAACCACTACCCGTAACTTGTTTAACTTCCGGCATCTTTGTAAAATTAGCAATTACAGACTCTCGATCATTTTCCGGTCTAACTGACACTACGAAATCTATATCTCCTACGGTTTCTTTCATTCGTCTAAATGAGCCAACTGCTACCGCAGATCTTACTCCTTGGAATTTTGAGAGCCGCTCTTCTATTTGCTTTACCAAAGGATAGAGATCTCCTATTAACTGCCTCCCACCACCTTTTTTAAAAAATTCAATCTTTTTCAAGATCATTTCTTCTTTCTTTCTTGAAAATCCCCGTATGTTTCTGATTTTTCCTTCCAATGCTGCATTCTGCAAATCAGCTATACTTGTAACTCCAAGATTATCATAAAGTGCCTTAATTGTTTTTGGCCCTATGCCTTCCAAACGCAAAAATTCGCTAACATCGATTGGAAGAGTCTTTTTTAGCTCATCGTGATAAAGTACTCTGCCTGATATTAAATACTCCTCAAGTTTTGTGGCGATGGCCTTGCCGATCGAAGGTATCTTTAATAGTCCCTTTAGTTGTTCTCTATCGTATATTTCACTTATGTCTGCGGATAAATTTTCAAGTTCATCTGCCGCTCTATTATAAGACCTAATTTTGAAGATAATATTTGGCTCACCTTCTCCCAATGTTTGCAAAATATAGGCTATTTCACGGAGAATTTTGGCAGCATCAGAATTCTTACTCATCTAATATGTTATGCTTATACAGTTAATGGACTTAAATCAAGCTATCCTGTAGTGATCATTTCGATACGAAGAGAACAAGGGTATGTCTAGGCGATATGAATTAATTTAAATAAAATGAAGTTATTTAATTTACATGAGAAAAACTAGAACAAAGTACCAAATCATTCTGATTGTTGAGGTAACGATATTAGGGTTACTTACACCGTTATTTTTATTATACAGTACTGATTCTCCTTTTGAACGTGCAGGATCTGGTAATTCAAAATTATCTGACCACACGTCAAGAATTCTCGTTGCATTTGCAAGCACTGAAGGCCAAGTACGATGCTCTGATGGAAAGCTCGTAGGATCTCCAGGGGAATGTCCACCAACAGATCAGTGTCCTCCACCACAAAATAACACAATCTCTAATTGTGTCCCGGGGGTAACCTCGAATGGTAATCCTCCTGAGGCACAGAATCTAACTAGCAATGAAACAAGCAATGAAACAAGCAATGAAACAGATAGTTCAACTACATCATCATCAGAGAATACAACCGCCCGTTGCTACGAAGACAGGTCAACACCGCATACTCCAAGGTGCAACGATGATTCAGATTAGTTATCTTAACCTAAGAGTCAATAATTATGCAAATCAAGTTATCCTCGGCACTTTCTCTAAGATAGTTAAGTCAAATTCTTTCACTAGGGTTTAAGCCAACCTTCTTTCTTAAACCAGAAGATCATTACACCTGCGGGAATTAATGCGGCTATTACTATTATGATAAATGACGTGTATTCCCCCAAGAATGTGAGTGGTCCGGTTTCTATGCCTCCTGGCAGGGTTATATTCATTCCATAAAATGCCGCTATTACCGATGCAGGGATGGAAAAAGTAAATAATATCGTAAGGACCGCAAGTATTTTGTTGGACTTTTCTGTGCTAAGCATAAAGTCTGTATCCTTGAAGATTTCTACAGTCTCTTTTGCTTCATCGAGTATTTCGATTAATTTGTCAATGTGGTCTCTAACATCATCAAAGTAAAGTGTAAGATCTTCCTCTGAAAACCTTTGTGTTTCTTTACTGAGTTCAAGTATTGTCCTCTTCAGAGGAAGGATTATTTTTCTAAGTGTAGTTATCTCCCTTCTCAGTAACGATATTTCTCGTGCAACTGCCGTCTTCTCATCAAAAACAACATCTTCTATGTCGTCTAGATTTCCTTCAATCTTTATTAATATATGTAGTAAATCATCGACCATGAGGTCAATTATACTGTGCAAGAGATATCCTGAAGAGTTTCCCATGAACGAGTCCCGGTATTTCTCATTCTCTTTACAGAGTTCAAAGGCCTCACTGAGTGCTTTTAAACTCGTTTCTTGCACAGTTACTAAAAAGCCATTACCAGCAAATATTGCCAATTGAGTGGGGCGTGGCAAACCTCGCTCTCTGTCTATAGCAAGGAAGTTCAAAATTACGAATATGTGATCAACATATCTGTCCAATTTTGGAGTTTGGATTTTTGAAAGAGAGTCCTCGATATTGAGCTCGTGGAAGTGATATTTAGTGAGCTTCATTAATTTCTCACGACTTGGCTCATGAATGTCGATCCATGTAAGATTCTTGTTTGTAATCGATTCTAACTCAGTTTTACGTTCTTCTGAATTGGTCATAGTATTTCACTCCAATCGTGTGATTCCTATAACGCTAAATGAATTGTATATTAACATTCCTCTATTTTTTATGGGTATTAATCATGTTACCTAGGAGTCACAGTAATATGATCGAAAAAGCGCAAAGGGACTCAAATATCATAACGATAATGAAAAGACAGAAACAGCTAGCGTGTGTACAACAATGGTGGAATCATTTTTGCTTGATTTGAAAAAGGTACTACTAAGCGCCCGAAATTGATGTGACAACTCGCTCTATTATTTTGATATCTTGAAAGTATCGGCAATAGATCCGCCTTCGTTCGGATAGAATATTCCGGTTAGAGTCTTTCCGTCCTCAGTGAAGAATATTTTTAGAAATCCATATCCCATGTACTGAGTTACCGTATAGATTGCTTTATCACTTAAGCTATGAAGATCTGCGCCACCAGTTCCAACAGTGACAAATATTTGACCTTCAGGAGCTTGATAGGAATTACTATTCGAATCGGTTATTATCGCATATGGTGAGGACGATGTTTCAGGACTTATTGGATAAGTCCTCTGGTAATTGTGATTATGAGCCTGCAATATTAAATCCACACCGTACTTTTGGAATAGTGGATGAAAAGTATCCCTAAGATCTCGATTGCCGGGATGCTCAGTAGACGAGCTGTATTGAGGTCTGTATGAATAAACAATAATCCATTTAACATTGGGGTTTTGAGATGCGGTTTCTAAATCATACTGTATGAATTTGTATTGAGGCGAATTTAAGTCATAAGGTATCTCGGTAGCCAATGCAACAAAATGTACAAATTTATAGTCAAAAGAATAATAATCCTTAGTTAAATTAAAATGAGTTTTGTATTGTCTTAGTACTGAATCAGATCTATAATCTTGGTCCCCTAATACTATCTTCATCATGCTTTGTACCGGAGCAATAATATCAAACCAACAATTAGCACTTTCTCTTTGGTAGGATAGGTCGCCTAACGCAAGAACTAATTGCACGCTTTGGTTCTGAATATTCTTGATTGTACTATTTACCTCCGGGCCGCAGCCCAAATCACCTGCTACTCCGACACTAAATCCTTGCTCATTTCGTCTCACTTTAGAGTAGAGTGCGTCAGCGTGTTCTGACGCCAATACAACTCCACTTTGAACATAACAATATGCGAGAACTAACAAAATTTGACAGGACAGAATTTTATGGTTCAAGTTAGTTAATCACCTAATCCATCAAAATTAAATCTCATATGCATTTTGCAACTCAATAAAATCTCCTTGTATGGGTTCGCATTGATATCTAAGCTAGTCGAACCAAAGGTTTGAGGGTGCTCGATCTAAATGGCCAACGGCTTGATGCTTAAAAGCGCCTCCGTCCTTGGCGCTCTGGTTTCTTTTGCCCTGGTGGCCGCCTCTTTTCAAATCTCTTAACATAATTGACTTTATTTCGAATTTTCGATATTGGGCTCGACCTTGGTTTTCCTGCAATTTTTGGTGTTTGACCTCTGACTTTTCCAGCCTTGGTTAGCGATCCGTGCGTCGGCATGTAAGTGATCTACTTTCAATATTATATATCTATTACGAAATCTAACATTTGCATTTTGGTTAATTTCGGTCTCGTTCCAACTTGAAACTAAAATTAAGCTTATTTCACACGCTCACTCACTCATGCTTGGTTTTGAATTCATTTATTATTTGACAATTCTTAACATTCCATAATTACCCTTGATCCCCGATAATTTCCAATTATTATTTGTAATTAATAAGGCCCTGGCATCTGTTGCCGAAAGATCTGATTGACCTTTCCGTCAATTCCATATCGGGCATACTGAACGTCATGAAAGTCAAATACTAAGTACCTTGCTTAAAAAGAAAGAGGGATAATCGAATTGAAATAAAGTCATCCTCATTAATTATTAGGATTGACTTTGAAAATCTCCCAAGAGTAACTGGCTACCAAGATATTACATAGGATCACTAATTCTTGGTATCGGATTCTTTCATAGAGTACCTATCTCCCTGTAGTGGCAGTAACTATCGTGACAGGTTCATACCCATCTGCTTCAGCTGCAACTACTATAGCAAGATTACCTTCCTCGAAGCTCTTTGGTATTTCCACAGTTTCTATAAGCTGGCCATTGGCGTCGGTATCTCCAGAGAATTCTTCCCCATCTAAGTCATCAATATCTATGTCTCGTAAAGCACTTGAATTATTAGAATCTGCGATTAGAGTATCAGCTTCTTCTCCATCAACTATGATTCCATCTATCTCTACGTCGGCAAGTCCAGTATTCGAGGATGAATCCAATGCATTAATGGTAATAGTTTGATCTTCACCTCTAAGAGTGATATTGCTTGGTGTTGAGACTGTGACCACTAGGGTAGGCTGCTGACTTTCAAGATGATCCAAAACCCCAGTGGGTGTTGTTGTTGACTCCTCCGTAATTACAGACTCACTGGTATTGGAACCTTTGTCAGAGGAATGGATAGTTGTACTATTGATAGCTTCCCGGGCTATAGATTTTGTCTTATTTGTTTCGGGGCTATCAGAAACTGTTGAAATTGGGATAATTTGAAAGGAATGGATCATCTGCTCTAAAGCAGAGAGATAACGGGGAAATTTGTGCTCTGCTGAACTAAATTGAAGAATGTACGCGGTGTTATTCAATATTGTCCCAATCTCGCGTAGTCTATTCTTTACAGATACTTCATCAATGTAAGTACCTTCTATAACGTACGCATCGTAGCCTGAAAGTGTCGTGTTAGTACTGAAATGTGATTGTCCGAATTCGTCAAGGCCCTCCATATACCTATTGATTGTATCATTTGCATAACTATCTAGGGAAACGTTTCCCCTCAGATCTCTGATTGCGATAGTGAATGGTGAATTATTATCGCCGCTAGGATAGAATTTAGCTGCAATCAATAAGCTAGGGTCTGCGATTCTGCCCTCCTGTAAACGCCATTGAGGAGGATAACTTATCTTTATTCTATCTGTAGTATTCTCATAAATTATTAAATTATCATGAAATATCTCATTATTAACAGGGAGGTCATTGGTAACATCATTGGATGCGGATATTACTTCCGATGTCGAATTCTGGTTAAGTTCAATTCTCCTTTGATCGCTATCTTGAGATAAGGCATGGGAGAAATTCTTAGTAGATATTGAAGCTTGTGAGGTTTCATTTTTCGAAACATTGGGTCCACTCTCCGCCACTACTTCAGATTCTCCTGCGTTCCGTGAGAATGTGCCGTTAGTTGAGGTTACCGCTTTGCTCAAGGTACTATTATCAATAGTAGCATTTGAAGGCGCTCGATTAATATCTTTCAACTTGTTTCTGTCACACGAATTCGAAACCTCATTTACATATGCAGTAAGATCTGAACAATTCAAAAATGAGGTTACGATTCCTAAAATGGGTTGACCAATAAAATGGTGATTGGTTTTGTAATCATCAATTGTTATGGCTACTACTTTTTCACCCTTAATACTGATTGAAATTGGAACATCATTCCACCACGTACGGTTATTAGTACTAATATCAGTAACGCCAGTTAGGATTATATCATCAGCCTGTCTCCTATTATCTGCCTTTTTGTTTTGATACTCCAGTGGTCCATGGAGCTCATGACTATGTACAGAAGTGCCATTGCTATTGTACCACGTTGTGCTTGCTTCGAAAGACGAGATGTTACTCTTAATATTGTCAGTCAGACGCCAATGTCCAATTGCAATCCATTTACTATCTGGCACTGTTATAACAGAGTTTATTGTTCCTTCCCTGACAAGCCCAACTGTTTCGGACTCTCCACTAGCAGAATCAAGATCAGTTTTTGAAGTAAGTATTTTGGAATTTGAGTCGATATTATTCTTGGTAACTGAATTAGATGATATTTCGGAATTATATGCAAGTTGACCAAATGTGGTGTTGAAATTGTAACTATATATGATTAAAAGCAAAACCAATGATTTGGCCAACAATAATCTATGGAAATTTATTGTCTTCCTTTTGTTCGACTCACGAATCATTTTCTAGCGTCCTCTATTACCCTTTGTCACGATCATAGTATGGTTTATTTTAAAGGTTTGTTCATGGCAAAATTGATGAGCGAAAACTGCCTCAATCGCAACTTGAATTACTATTTTTGTTGAAAGATTAAATTTTTCTGTTTCATACTATTTTAGCTCATGGGGATAGTTGGTAACCCATTTTTTGAATTTGTAAAGTTGAATCTCAAGGTATTGTATTAACTATTTAATTCGACATTCAAATTTTTAGAATCGATTGAGAGTTTTGTCTCTGGCAAATCCATTACTGAGGGGAAAAGTTCAATTAGATTGCTGTATTTATTCAAAAAGACAATACCTTTTTGAGAAGTTCGATACATCCTTGTTATCTCTGATTCATCAATTAGACCATTTTTTATGGCCTTTGATAAGAATCTGGTTATCTGAGAATGCGAAACTCCTGCATCTTGCATGATCGTAGTCTGGTACTGCCAATTGGAAACAGCACTTTTGAGTATGGCTGCCATTATCTCAACCTCGGATCGATTTTTCACTCCTCATATCTAATTAGTTCGCCTAAAAAAATAGATTGAAAATTAAAGCTTTTAATGCGGCACAAAATAATTGACAAAAGTAACCTCCTGTCAATTTGTTGGGTATAGACGTAGACCACTTGTGAATGGATGACTCAGTGATATTTACTGGTGATACCTAGATATGGCCAATTTTTTGAGGCTGATCTTAAAATGAGATAGAACCCAGCACATGGTGAACATATTTGCAGGCAAGTATGAAATTACTACTCCATACTGTTGATCATTCTTTGATTTAGTAATATAACTTCTCGATCGTACCGGCTATGTGAGAGGCCGGTGCGATAATGCATGTATTTCCTCATTTCTATTCTCGGCCAAATGACTTTGTAATTATCGACCTATACTTTTCAAGATTCTCGGATAATTTTTTATCCCATGCTTCTTCGGTAAGCCCGTGTTTTCTAGTAACATGAAATTGAAGATTCCTGAGAAGTGCTTCTTCGCTTGCACCATATGTAACATCTGAGCAATCATGAAAACCAATATCACTACACTTAATGGATAGAAATGAGCTGACAACTCCCCGTCCGGTGGCCTGTCTTTCGTCTGACATAAGTTGTTTGAGTATAGTTCGATTAAACTCATAAACTTTATTTCGGCTTGAAGCGATCAAACTCTTTTATGAATCATATTTTATTAAAGAGCCTGGTATTATGCGAGGTATAACGACCTCACGGGACATCGCCACTAAAATTCGCATCTTACTATTCCATTCCTAAAATCTCATAGAAACCGATGCTTTCTCCAAATTGCCCTATAATGGTCTCAAGCAAATTTGGGATCTAGATAAGAAGGGAAAAGCTTCAAGATATCAGCTACTCGAACCGTTATTCTCTCAGTGCTTTTTGGATTTTTCTGTCTCCTTTCACATATTTGGCATCAAAATAGATGCTATGGTTCGGAAATCTCTTTGAGCAACAGATGATACCATGTACAAATATATTAATTTCCCTTATTACGTTTACTGAACTACTGCTTTTATGAATGCATTGAAAATTTTGTTGTTTCTGATTGTTTAAATGTCGAAAAAGTCGACGTTCCTGTTAGTGGTATCTAAAACAGCAGCTGTGGCATAACGCCCAAAGACCCATCCTTTAGCGGTGCCGGGATTGACGATCAATGTTTTTCCGCACTTTTTGATTATTTTTCTATGTGTATGCCCATAAATAACTACGTCAAACTTTCCAGACTTGATAAGTGACTCTCTTTTTGTATAATTAGTACCGTGGTACATTGCAAATCTTAATCCGTCGTAAGTGGTATCGAGAATCTCGTCAATTAGTTCTCCGTTAATTTTTTTGAATGCCAGTGCTAGTCCCGAAACGTCTACATCATTATTACCTCGAACGCCTACTACTTTGAAGCCTGAGAAGGATTCTACAGTAGTGGGGCTAACAAAATCACCGGCATGAAGTATAAGCTCGACACTTCTGTTGCCAAATTCTTTGATAGCTCTCTGTATTTTTTCAACATTGTCGTGCGTATCTGATATTAGACCAATTATCATTAGCTGATTTCAATTATGATAATTAATCTCTTATAAAGCAACATAATTCACGTAAGAGTCTGTTCTTGTCGGATTAAATAGGCCGCACTTTACCTCGTCGATTTTCAATAAACTTTAACCTTTATACAAATTGCTGAACCGTTAAAATGAATCTGCATGATCTGTGTCGGTTTACCATGTTTCAAATCGTAGACTAAGTAAATAGCTTAATTTTTTGGCAATTGCAAAATTTGTTAAATGATCCGTCTTGACAAGCCTATGAATCTATTTTGACCGTTTCTTTGTGCTCACAGCGCAAATTTACCCTACTTGATGACGACATAAAAGTAACAATATCATAATATCCTGTCGCAGTACAACATAATCAATTCAGGAATTGATTATTGTGTTAATTATTATCTGTGACGGATCTACTAAATTTGATATTAACATTAATAAAACAATTTTTCCCCGACAAGAGATAAACATGAATTGCTCCTACTGCAAACGGAATCTAACATACGAATCTACGACTCGAACGCCCCGTAGTAATAAAGTAAGAAAATACCGTTGTATTTACTGTGGATTAAATTATAATCGCTATAAAAATGGGTCCCGCCATTTTAGGTCAAGTTCGGTATGAAGTATAGGGCGAGCCCAGAAAATAATATACATTAAAAAGTTTCTTGTAAGTTCTGTTGCCCCCATAACGATTTGCGCTAGCCGAAGTGGATAGCAAGTTATTCATTTTACACTAGATGAGAAGTCAATTCTATTGAAATTTAAGATAGAGTAGTAAAGCATCATGATAATAATTGGGTAATTGAACACCGAGCCCGATGAGAAATTGATATAGAAAATGTATTATTACTGAATTTACTCCATAGCAGTGTCCAAATTGCGCAGCTCAGAAAAAATTATTGCCGCTCAAATAACTAAATTCATACGGAATGAGGTAAGGGACAGAAAATCATCTAGAGTTATAATTGGTATAAGCGGTGGAATTGATTCTGCTGTTACTGCCGCTTTGGCAGTACGTGCTATAGGTCATGAGAGAGTATTCGGTTTAATTCTACCAGATTCTTCAGTAACTCCTAAAATTGATATAAGACATGCCATTGACTTAGCAAAATGGCTGGGAATAGATTACAAAAGTATTGAACTGAAACAGGTTAAAAAACAGCTTTTACGTAACCTTCCAAAAGACAAGTTGGCCGGCGGTAATCTTTTGGTAAGACTGAGAATGATAATATTGTATTACTACGCAGCTATAATGAATGGCTTGGTATTAGGAACTGGAGATAAAAGCGAGATAGCCCTCGGATACTTTACCAAATATGGTGACGGTGCTGCAGACCTTTTTCCGATAGCTGATGTTTATAAAACGCAGGTGAGATCTTTGGCTAGATATCTTTCAATTCCATCGGACATTATTAATAAAAAGAGCAGTGCCAGACTATGGAAGGGTCATACAGCAGAAGGTGAATTAGGGTTGAGCTATGATGAGGTTGATTTGATACTGGAAAACCTGAAAAATATATCCAGAATTCGTGAGCCAAATTTGAAGAAAAAAATCGCAAAAGTAAAGCAACTTATAGATAAAAACAAACACAAACAAGAAATTCCTGCTACCTGCAAAATAAGAAAGGTAGCGTGAAATTCTCTACAACTAATTTATTATCTGTTGCGCAGTAATCTTTGTGATTGAGGCTATAAATTTTTGACGAATTTTAATGGGGTCATCGTTTCATTTCATTTAACTTTTAAAAACGGGCGAATTAAAATGCAGCACAAATGCCAATTTTCCTCCAATAGATTATAGATCTCATGATGGGAAGAGTTTGCGAATGCATGTTAGCTTGTCATCAATTGGATATAATCTAACAGGAGGCCTAGAGATGTGTGAGAACCAAAGGATGGTAGCTAGATTTATCTACATAATAGAGCAAGAATGTAGATTATCGTAGTGAATCATCTGAATTATATCGATTTTATTTTTCACAATCTTATTAGTTTACATAGATCTCATATTTTATTCGATTTTGGTTTAGAGAATTCAATCTTTTCTCTGAAGATTATATAATATATTTAGACACATTGAATATAAAGATCCGATATCTGATGGCTAATATGAAACGATTAATCTTAGGGAACATTGTTCTTCTTGTTATCCTATCTATCTCAGGGATCACGAGTAGCAACTCCATAACTATGAGTGCTTGGGCAGACAGAAATATAGATGAATACGGCGATATAGAAGATCTATCAAAAGATATCGATGATGGTGATGTCGATGACGACAGCGTCGATTGGAGTGATTTTAAAGACTCGCAGGCATTTAAGACCGCCGATGATGAAATTCAAGAATGTATAGAAGATGCGGAGCATCTTGGCGACAACTTGGGAGATTACGAAATATTGGAATGTGTAGACGAATACGATTAAGCATTCGAAAGTTATTACTTTCATGTTTCTCGTAATTGGTCAACATACTTCCTCCTACCTTTTAACGTTTTGAGATCATGATTCCTTTGAAATGATATTCTAAATGGTTAGCTTTAGTTCTTAAATTTAAAATTGAGATTACCTAATAGTAACAAAGCTCACATATAATGTAAATAATGATTTTGATAACAATGGCAACATTAAAGGCCATGATGCACAAAATCTGATTAAATTCCTCAGGGTATACTTGGAAGTAACTACCAGAAACAAAAAAATACAACAGATTAGCCCTAAGCTAACAATCAAGACAAATGGATGTCAACTAGCAGTTACAAATTGCTACTATTTGTATTTGTGAATTTTCGATTCAAGGTCATAATGTTACTTTCTAGAAAAAGGACATATTTTTACGTTACCCTCTGGCAGGAATGATTCCAGAAAAGCTTTCTAAATTATAAATCCGCTAGTTATTTGTCATTATAGGCATATCCGATATCTATTCACAAGCACGCTTGATAGTCACCAAACTTGCAAGCACCCATGTTAATGCCCTGAATCGTCCTCATTTACAAGAGCAACCAGAATTTCCTCGCAGATGGCTAGCATAGGTATTCTAACTATATCTGAAAGCTGATCTAATTCAAAGCTAGAATATTTTTCTGCATACTTTAGCTAGAATACAAAAACTGGGACGTGAATATTTAAGAGTCAATACGTGGCGTATCACGAATTTGATATTCTTCAGTATGACCGTGGATTGGTTGTCAAGAAGCTTTACTTTTTTCGAAGCCGAAATAGCACGAGTGACACATTTTTTTTCCATATATTACACCTAAATTGCCACATTTGATACAAGCCTGTTCGCTGTCAATTGTTGAATCTAATGACTTTGCCTTTTGGATACATTTACCACAAATTGGTGCCTCAAGTGCAAAGCTAGAAAGAAAGGTGGATCCGCAGGTGGAGCATTTAAGGCTGTACATTTTTCCCTTCGGTTTCCACCGCCTAAAGAATCCTGTCATGTTCCTACCCTTTTCATTTTGGATCCGCATTTTGGACATTCAATCTGATTGTGCTGAGTCCCGCAGCTTAAACAATAATACCTAAGTGCCCTGTCTCCAGATGTACCAGGATTTATTGATCCAAAAGTTCCGGATTGATCTCTAGACCTCATTCCAATTTTTCGCATTGCATTGCTTCTCATAAGAAATCCAAGCAGTAAGAATACTCCAATAATAGCAACTAGAGATATAGGAAAGGGTAAAATCCTAGAGATTGCAAAGCTTACTCCAATTGATATCCCTATCCAAATTAGCTGATTTAGGGCGAATTGTTTATTATTATTATTAAAGCTCATTTATCAAATCGACCTATACATAATGTTTTATGTCTGGTCACCTTATCGCCTAGCGCACATATAAATTTGGTCGCGGAAATCATGAGGCAAGTTAACTGCGTTTGACAAGCAAAAGGATTATTTCCGTTTTTTATCGCTAGTGATATTTTGATTATTTTATTTTATTTGTTTGCATATCTAGCTTACCTAATCTTTCCGTTCCCTTAGGTCTGATGTATATCATTTATTATTATTATGAATCATTGAGCGCAAATCTTCTATTAAATCATTAAACTTAGTCTGTTTCTCCTCGAACTTGGACCGTTTCTCGTCTATATCGGATAGTCTATTCAATAAAACCGTTTTTAGATGTTCAAATTCTTGTTGTCGCCTCTCATCCTCCACCTTACACATCTTCCTCTTATAGAAGGAAGTGCTAACAACTGACATAATGGTCGTTATCAATAAAATGCCCGAAAACATGAATACGAGAGCAAGAGTTCGTCCAACTTCAGATACTGGCACTATGTCTCCATACCCAATTGTGGTAACCGTTTCAATAACCCACCATAACGAATCTCCAAGAGTTTTTATCCCCGAGTCGGGAACTGTAGATTCTATTCCCTACATTACGAATGTTCCTACTAGTATTACCAAAGCGGCACCTATCACCAAATAAAGTGTGCTTCTATTCATGGATTTCAATACCATGGTAGCCTTTTAAAGTCGACTGAAATGGAAAGCACCACTTAAGTTCTCGGTCTTTTTATGGAATACTGTTGATTAATCCTTAGGGCATAGTGCTTGGAATCAATACAAAGTAGTCGATAAGGTTTATCTAGTCTGACTCTTCTTTCTTGTTGTTGAAGAAATTATGACAGTATCTCTGTATTTGGGTAGCATTCACTAGTCGATAAATAATTTCGTATCCAGTACTCCCGCACATATACAACATGACGTTGTATCTATCAACCTTCTAATAGACAGAGTCTTGATCATTTCTGAGCACTTCTATTGAATTATCTATCCAATTCTTCAATAAATTCTGAGGATATCCTAGTTTCTTTATGATGACGGTTGGAGTAATATTACTACTATTCAATCGTCGTCATTATAATGAAGGCTTAAGTAATTACATTTCCTATCTCATAAGTAAGAAAAAATGTTTGACATGCATCTTCCTGTGGTGTTTATTTCTATTACGATAATTACCCTAGTTCAAGTAGTACCTTGGGCGATTAGTCAAACCGTAGAAGCCTATGATAACAGGACTATGGTTAACCTACCACCCGAATTTGCGGTTACTAACAATACTCTGACTGATAATAATGTTACAATAGTTGCTGGTTCTTCCTCCCCAAAAAATGAAAACTATTTTGTGCCTCCAGTATTGCATACTAGTAAAGGTGCAATCGTCACATGGACAAATGAGGATTCTGCTCTACACACCGTTGTTTCAAGGGCTCATGCCTCAGGAAGATCTTTTCCGGAGTTTGATTCGGAATACATAGGTCCAAATGATACGTTTAAGTATAGATTTAGTACTGCAGGAACATTTGATTACTACTGTGTACTTCATCCGTTTATGAAGGGAAAAGTCGTAGTACAGTAGTTCAGTTTTGTACTACAAAACTTTAGGTAAATGAAGGTACATTTGGACAGGCTTACTCAAAAATGAGGTTTAATGCATAGCATTCCTTCTCACAGAAAAAACCAAAACATGAAATACATTTAATAACTGTGCTAATGTAACCATCTATAAGTAATAAGAATTTAAATTAAGATACTGAGATCTCCTGACTTGGCTCCGTCTTTATAGCCAGAGAGTTTTTATATACTCTGAAAACTGCAGGGAGAATGCCCACTGGCTCACCATCAAGTGACACCGTAACATCTCTCTCCTTAGAAATAATTCTTACTTCTGAGCCGCGATAATAAAGAATGTCTTCATTCTTTGCATATTCACTGTCACTTTTCATCTCTACTAGTTCATCAAGCATTTTGAAACTGCCGGAATTTCTCACTATGACTAGGTCCAACAACCCATCGGAGAAATTTGCACGAGGTGCTGCTTTGAATCTCCCACCCAAAAATTTACCATTTGCTATTACAGCCATAGTTACTTTGGTAGTAAGCATCTTACTTCCATCAATAATAATATCACATTCATTACTCTCATAGACTGGCAATGTAGACACAATGCCCGCTACAGTGGAAATGAATCGACTCTTTACTTTACTCCTTATCTTTTTTGATCGATCTATTATTTCCGCACCGGCACCTATTTCTGCTGCGTTTAGCACAACCCTATTACGAGTAATATTATGATTCTCCTTATCTGTTACCACAACTCCAATTACATCGATCTTACGCTTTTTCATTTGTTTAACTTGCATCAGTGCTTCATTTCCTTGATGGCGTAATCCAAGTGATGCAGCGAGAACATTACGGGTCCCTGATGGTACAATCCAACATATTCCATTAGGATTGATGTGATCCAACCTAGATGGAAGTTTGAATTTTGAATCCCAAATGGGAATTTTGCTTTTCACTTTGAAATTAAAAAATCCGTTCGCAATCTCGTTAATCGTACCGTCACCACCTACAGCAACAAAATTCCTGTAGCCGTCATTCAAGAGTTTGCGTGTCACAATCATCCCATCATTTGGTTTTTTCGTAAATATTATTCGATGACGCTTAGGTAAAAAATCCTTAATTATTCTATAAGTTTCATTCCAATTTTTACCAGTAGCCCCTCCTTGCGAATTTGGATTGAGTATGATTATAAGTTCATTAAATTTGGAGTTATCCTCTGTATGTCCTCTTTCCTTATGTCTTAGAACGGGCACATTTGCAGCAGGGCTCATAACAAGATCTGAATTATACGCATATTTAATGATTTAATCTGATCTCATTTGAAGGAAATTGTTTCCCAAAAGTTGAGGAATGTACATTTTCAATTAAATCCTATTGTGTAGCGTTAAGTATTAAGAATTACTAGTAAAATCAATTTCATTTGAAAAATTTGAAAGTAGAGTTTAGTGAATATCCGGAATTCATGTCAGTCGCTGAGAGCGGATGAATATGACTTGGCATCAAGAGGAAAAAACACCTATACCGAGGTACGATGTACTCTTTCTAAGAGTAGTATATTAAAATAGTAACTGCAGGTATTACAGCTTTCCATAAGCTAGAATAGATCAGTAGAGATGTGACAAAGTCTCTGTCATATTTCAAGCTCTAGGCCTGTGACTGAGTTCAAATTATTGACACTCTCTAGCTAAGCAAAATCTAAATGCTCCAATATTTTAGCAAATCACGCTCACCTTTATTACACAGTATTTCAAGCACTTTGAAAAACAAGAGCCCTGAAAAATGTTTAGCCATGAATTTAGATTTATATATTGTGTTTGTTGCATCGATAATTCAAATTGTATCCGTGACGAGTTGTCATTATTGTGAAATAGATGATTATAATATCACTTCTAAGTTTCAAGTATCGAATCCTGGAATTTTGGAAAGTCCAGGTCATTTCGCATGATTTAAGTTATACCAAGCAAAAAGCTATAAGCTACTGTTAAACCCTATGCCAGCTTATGGATTACTTACCAATCCTTCTAAGGAGATATTAGCTGAGTTAAGAAAAATTTATGATCTAGGCTTTGACTACCCTGAGGTCGCTATTGAGGGTCCTGAAGGTAATCCACTTCTAATTAATAGAAAGAGGAATGATATGATAAAGCTATTTGAGAAATTTAAAGAAAAACCTATTGGTCACACAGCCTACTGGTTTGATTTGTGCTCAGATTATGGGTACATCAGAGATGCTTGGATACTAGAGGCCATCAGAGAAATTAAGATCGCTAAAGAACTTGGTTTGGAACTTATAAATTTCCATGCTAATCTCAACGGTATGTTTTATGGCGAGAATCGGAAGGGTCTTTTAATAAATCTAATTAATAGTCTTCGAGAGATTGTCTCGTACGCTGAAAAGCTAAATGTTCGGGTGATGTTGGAGAACGTACCTCTATCAAACGGAATCCATGACGTGAAGGAATTCAAATACATAGTTGACAATGTATCATCATTGTTAGTTCATCTTGACATAGCTCATGCATTTACTTCTGGAGGTATGCATTCGATTATTGACTTCATTACCACCTTCCATGAAAGAATAGTCCATGTCCATTGGCACGACAATCATGGCAAGAGAGACGAGCATTTGCCCGTTGGTCAAGGAACAATAGATCATGAAAAAGCAGTCAAAGCACTCAAGGAGGTGGGTTATAACAAGACAATCACATTAGAAGTATTTACCAATAGTAACGATGCTAAGTTCTCTATGAATCAACTAAATGTTCTTTGGGCCAAGCCGTAGTAGCCATGACCAGGTACCAAATAAAGATATTCGGTCTTAATTTGATGTTTAATAATTGCTACTTGAAATTCACGAAATCAGCTTTTCTACGCTTGGACAATACGGCTGAATGAATTGTACTAGTAGCCCTGTACCTAACTTTATTGTTTGAGATCAAGGCTTGAATTAAATCCGACACCTCAGTTTCATTCAGCGAATTTTCCAATGGAATATCATCAATTGCTTTCAATTTTGAATGTATTTCAATTGTATCTCTAAGTATTGAAAGTTGAGCAAAGATATGACTGCCAAACTTACTTGAATAATATCGATTTTCTGCTTTAAATACAAGGCCAATTTCTTGAAGCTCTGCTAATCGCTTGAGACATTTTTTTCTAGTCATCTTACTTGTTTCAGAAATTTCATATAAATTCAAGCCTTCACATGCATTATTACTTTGGGAAAGAAGTCCCAATAATTCAAAATTACCACGAACGGTAAATAAATTTAGAAACACTGACGCAGAGGGTATCCCAATATCAGATACCAAATCAGAGGAGCTTGCACGCTGACGTCTCATCCATCATAGCTGACTTAATAATAGTATATTTGCTTTTCGGAGGCACAGAATACCTTTTCGTTATATTACTTTGCTAAGAGATTCATAACTCTTCTCAAGCATGAGTCAGAATTTGGTATATTACTCAAATGAGTATAGAAATTTCTTAGACCAGAGATATTAATTGATCGACCCTTCCACGAGGTATAAAAACACTTTACCGAGCTTTTCTTAAGCCTCGAACGTTCCCTGGCTAACCAATATATGCCAATTATTACCATATCAAGGTGACATGTATTTGGCGCTTATCTCGACCTACGGGGTTCACAAGAGTGCGGGATGCAAATGCGAATTTAGTGGTAGGGTAACTTCTGTTCGTGTAAATTGACGCGATGGATATTTTTAAGGGGGATTGATTGCTTAATAATACTCGGCAAGGAGAGACCTGTTCAACGCTTAATTATATGACATTCTAACTAATCTTGAATGAAGGTACTCTCTGTGAATGTTGGACTTCCACGCAGAGTTAAGTTCCAAAGACAATATATTAGTACGGGAATCTTCAAGAGCCCCGTGCGTCGAAGATTAAAATTAAGTAGAATGAACTTCGAAGGCGATAAACAAGCCGATCTAAAAGTTCATGGAGGAGAGTATAAGGCTGTGTATTCCTATCCGTCAGAACATTACAGCTATTGGAGGACTAAATTGAAACGATCGGACCTTCCATTTGGGATGTTTGGCGAAAATCTAACAACGGAGGGCATGTTTGAGGATGATGTAAATATTGGGGATGAATTCAAGGTAGGTTCTGCAAGACTAGTTGCAACACAACCTAGAATGCCTTGTTACAAGCTAGGTATTAGGTTTGGAAACATGAACATGGTAAAAGAATTTATGGCTAGCGGCAGGCCCGGGATTTACTTTAAGGTTCTTGATGAAGGCGAAATCGGAGCAGGAGATGTTATAGAACTTATCAGAAAAGACGAAAATGAAGTTACTGTCAAGGATATTGTAAAGTTGTATTTAAGATCAAACACAGACGAAGAAAGCAATACAATTAGACGCGCACTAAGAATCAAATATCTGCCCAAAGGATGGAGGACACACTTTGAAAGTCAAGTTAGCATATCGGCGGCTGAAAGCAACAAGATATCTCATGAGTTGATTGACAAGGGGAAATGACAGGTCAGCTAAAGGATAATTATGGAAGAATTGCTAGAAAACTGAGGATCTCTGTTACTGATAAGTGCAATATGAAATGTATTTACTGCATGCCAGAGAATCAGTCTACTTTTTACAATGAAACAGAACTTTTATCATTAGATGAAATGAAAAGACTTGCAGTCATATTTACTCAACTAGGGATCGATAAGATAAGAATTACTGGAGGTGAACCATTGTTAAGGGCCGGTATCGAGAATCTTGTAGAATTCATAGCACAACTTGAGGGAATAAAAAGCGTTAGCATTACCACTAATGGTATCATGTTATCACAGAAAGTCGAGAGATTAGCTAGTTTAGGGTTAAAGGGTGTGAATATAAGCCTCGATTCCTTAAAACCTGCGATGTTCAGGATTTTAGGCGGGATAAGTGGATTGAATAAGGTTCTCGCAGGAATAAAGCTATCTATCCGAGCTGGACTAGATGTCAAGATAAATACAGTAATTATAAGAGGGTGGAACGATGACGAGCTCATTCAATTTGCGAATTTCGCCAGAAAAACAGGGATTACTGTTAGGTTTATAGAATTCATGCCATTGGATGGCACGGGAATTTGGAGGAGTGAACTTGTTTTTAGTAAAAAAGAAATGATTGAACGAATAGAGGCCAACATAGGAAAATTGATTCCTATGCAAGGTGAAGAAAGATCCGCACCTGTCAAGCTATATTCATTCGCTGATGGGATTGGCGTAATTGGATTTATTCCATCTATGTCTGAACCCTTCTGCGATCAATGTGATAGAATTAGATTGACATCTGATGGCAAATTTCTTACGTGTCTTTTTCAGAATCCCGGCCATGATATAAAAAACCTTTTACGCAATGGAGCAACTAACGACGAATTAAAGCAATACTTTATTCGATGTATGAAGATGAAACAGGAAGGTGTTGTGAGTTTGATTCGAATAAATGGTCTTAAACCTAAATTGAACCTAATGCATACGATTGGTGGATAAAATAATTGTGACAGCTGTTACTTCAAACAAAGACAATATAAGAGTCAGAATGTTCGCGATACTAAAGGAGGTAACGGGCAAAAACGACATCATCATAATGCTACCCAAAGGTGGTACGGTCGATATGTTGAAACGAAAAATGCTAGAAGAGTATCCTTGCCTACTTTCGTTCGATGGCCAATTTATGATTTCTGTAAATCATAAAGCTGTATCAGGAAATACTATCGTTACGACTGAGGATGAAATTGCCGCCTTGCCTCCAGTTAGTGGAGGATGAAGTATGATTTACATAACACCTGAAATTCTAAGTTTGCAACATGTATTGAGCGAACTCCAGGAAAATTCCGCAGGAGCCCTCTCAATCTTTATTGGCAATGTCCGAAACACTAGCATCCACGGAGATGTTATAGAAATCCAATATGAAGCATATAATGAGATGGCTGAGGAAATAATGAAAGAAATTCAGAAAGAAGTATTTACCAAATGGAGCGTAAAGAAAATCGTTATCACTCATAGAATCGGTACTCTGAAAGTGGGCGAAACAAGTGTAATTATAGGAGTTGCCTCGATGCATAGGGAGGAATCTTTTCAAGCTTGTAAATATATCATTGATAATTTGAAACGGCGTGTTCCTATTTGGAAAAAAGAAGTGCTTACAAGCGGTCAAAAGTGGGTTGATGGGGTAGCCCTAGGGTAACAAATATGATAGACAAAGGTATGTTCAACATTTCAAGTAAACCAGATACTTATAGAGTTGCAAAAGCGCAGGCCATTTTGAATATCAATCCAAAAACTGCAAGACTTATAGTTGCAGGAGATTCTCCCAAAGGTAACATATTTGAAGCGGCAAAATACGCTGCTACTTCTGGAGCTAAGAAAACATCAGATCTAATACCATATTGTCATCCTATACCAATAGATCATATAGTCGTCAATGTGGCAGTCAAATCCCATACCGTAATAGTTAACGTTGAAGTGAAGAGTGTATGGAAAACTGGAGTAGAAATGGAAGCGCTTACTGGTGCATGCGTTGGGATTTTATCGATCTACGACATGCTGAAACCTGTTGACAATTCACTTTCCATCAAATCTATAAAAATTATTGACAAGTACGGGGGATTGACGGATTTTGCCAGCAGCCAAGAAAATAAGATTCGAGCCGGTGTCATAGTCATTAGTGACTCAGTAGCAGATGGCAGACGAATCGATAAATCTGGAAAATTTATTGCACAATACTTGAAGAGCCGAGGCATGAACCTAGCTAAGTATAAAGTGATATCTGATGATAGATCCGCTATTGAGAAATATCTAAAATATTGTGCAGATAATCTTTCTCTAGATCTGGTACTTACAACAGGAGGAACGGGGATCGGACCACGTGACAGTACACCTGAGGCCACTCGAAAAGTATTAGAAAAGGAACTAGATGGTATAGCAGAAGGTAGTAGATCATATGGACAGAGGAGAACACCATTATCAATGTATTCCAGAGGGCTCGCCGGGGTAAGAGGAAGGACAGTGATTATCAACTTGCCGGGGAGTCTTAGGGCTGTATCGGAGTATTTGGATTTCCTTTTTCCAGGAATTGAGCATGCATTCCATATGGTCAAAGGAAATAATCATTAGATACATGTTCGCTAACAATTGGTGAACCAGTAATGCCTTTACCTATGCTTATCAGTTACTTTAGTAAAAGGACTGCAGTAAAACGAGAGTCATTTACTATAATTCGATATTCAGGTTCTAGTATATTCCCACTTACTATAGACTGAATCCATATTCTCGCCCCCATAGAAGCAGTCTATGGAGTTCCCGATGAAAATGACGATCCTGGAAGGATTCTTATTTTTACAAGTTGTCCTTTCTTTAAAGTAGATATACGTTCGGGTACTAAAATAAAGCCGTTGGTTCTTGTAAGAACGGTAATGTTAGTAGTCTCACCGACTACTGGTAACGCACTAAATTGTCCCGATCGTAATAGTCGTAACTTTACATACAATATTTTAGTGAAGTTTTGGTATCTCTTTCGAGCATTCCAATCCTGCATTAGTTTAGCTATTATTAGGGGTTTAGTATTTGATGGTAGACCCAGCATGTATCTAATAAGCGGTTGGGCAAAAATAATGAATGCATTAACAGCTCCTTGTATAGGTCCAGGAAGAATAATGATCGGCTTACGTCGTAATGCAGCTAACCCCGTAACTCTCCCTCTATCAAGTCGGACCCCGTGTACTATAATTCCTGGGTTTCCTATGGCGTTTATTGACTCAGCTACAAGATCCTTGTCCCCAATTGAAGATCCGCCTGTAGTTAATACTATATCACAATAAGTTAGGGCTTGTTTGATTTTGGCTTGTATCTCTTCCACATTATCGGGAGTGATTCCAAGGTCTAATGAGAGGCCGCCTGAGGCTTCGATCAATCGCGATAAAACCTTGCTGTTAGTATTCAAGATTTTTCCTTGTTTAATATTATCGAATTCATCAGTAAGCTCGCTGCCAGTTGGAATTAAGCCTACAATCGGTTTTTTGAACACTTTTAATTTTCGAATTCCTAGCAGCGACAATAAACCGATATCCTGTGCCCTAATGATGTGTAGTCTTCGTAGTAACAATGTATTCCGCTTAATTTCAGTACCTGCGATACTTACGAAAGATCCCTTTGGAAAACTGGATGAAATATTTATTCTGCGCTCCTTAACGTCAAATTTAGCACACTCTAATGGAATTATAGTGTCTGCACCATATGGTAATGGCTTGCCGGTTGCAATTTTGGCAGACTGTCCTTTAATTAGGTTACGATCTTTTTTTATTCCGAACCCAGTCTCAGATATGACATTAAGGGTTACCGAATGAGATCTGGAGCACTCCTTTATATCGACATATCTGACAGCAAATCCATCCATGTGAGAGCAATTTCTGGAAGGAATATTTGTGTTTGAGTGAACATTAAACCATAAGACCCGTGCGAAAGAATCTTCAAGATCGATAGTGTCCGAACACGCCTTGATGTTAATTGAACGGAGTAATTTGAGGTAACCGGTGCGAACAGACGAGTACGACGAGTGTGGCCGGTGCATCTTATGATATACAAGTAGTATACTATTTAGATGATATTATTCGGTCATTCTGAACGTTGCAACCTAGAACAAATCAAAGATTGAATAAGATGGGTGACAATAAGATAATATTAGATCAAATACTCATAATTTAGGGTTAACTCAAACTTGGCCAATTTATTTTTTTGAAGGACGATCGGATTCAGCTTCAATCATACAAGACAATACTGGGCTTATCTATTAGTTTAATTATTGTATTATTTAGTTTTATTTTTAGGTACAATTTATATAATACGTTCTCGTCATAGATACTGTTTGTAAGAACATGTCATTCTTGCTTTATCTGGCATTATTTGCGGAAATATCTGTTATGTTAATAATACTTCCAGCTGGGACAAGCATTATGTATGTAGATTCAGCCGATATTAATGGTAGTACTGGTAAAATAGAAAGTATGATGATGCCTGGAGGAAATATGACGTTCGGATCTTCACTTGAAAATGCACGGATGCACTTGGATCAAGCTATAATGAATCTGAACGAAGGCAATATCAAGGGAGCGATTATCCAATTGAATATGACTGCGGAAAGTATAAGCATGCATGAAAATGAGATGATGGAAATGATGAAATCTATGCAACAGAATACATCAGATGTTGAAACAGACAGTAATAGATAAATTTCTCAGTTAGAAACAAGATTATTTGTAAATATTATTGGGCGAGACCCGTTTGATTAACTTCTCACCTTTTAACTAGTAGCGAGTAATTTAATCGGACTTTGAAACCTTAACTGTTGCTATTTGGAAAGTATTCGAATTTACCACCGCTAAGTGACTTAATTTTAATTATTTCAAATACTTACGGCAGGAGGTTACATCAAATGGAGTCCCCGTCACTTTGAAAAAAAACAAAATATTGTTCTTTCCGTGGAAAGCAATACAAACTTTCGTTTTCAATTCGCCCAGGGAATTTGAGTCCCAGGTCACTATGAAATTATGGAGTTTGGCTTTGTTTTTCATTTGAACAAGATAAACATATTACTCAATAAGTGATTTTTTTTATTAGTGCATAAATTTATATCACATATTAAGTCAGAGAAGCAAAGTGAACTCAGGATACTTATCTGCATTTATTGCGATAGCCGCATTGTTAATCTTGCTCACCTACATAGCTGACGCAGCAATTGGTCAAGGAGAGACAGGGTTCTTGCCTATGACCGCGGCTCAAAGAGGAATGATTCTTGGTACCAGTTCTATAGTACTATTCTTCGTGGCAATTGGAATTGGATTCAGAGATAAATCAGTGATGACAGGAGCGCTGGTGACTGCCGGTGGCGCAATTATGGGTTCGTCCGTCCTTTTGGCGTCCGCGATGGGAGAAGGGGGTTTAGGCTCAATTCGTGGCTCATTTATCGGTATTATTGCAGTGGGGTTCATTATCATGGGAATAGGTATTCTAATGTTAGTGCGGACAAGAAAATCAACCTGACATAAGCCATTAGAAAATATTCTCCATACGTATTATCGATCTCTAAAAGAGATTCCAATTCGATTTATAGAATGACGGAGAAGACTGGTCGCTTGTGGAGTTACAATCTTGACTTAACAAGGTTTAATGTAATATGCATAGCACTAGATGTAGAGGTTATTTGGCCTTAAAAGGGTCTACTACTTCAATTAACATAGATGGTTTCTTAAGATTTGATTTTTTCTGGAATTTTTTTTCCTTGGCATCAAAGTTCTTATTCTTCTTCTTAAATTCACCTTCTTTCTTGAACTTTTGGTCCTTTAGAACTATGTCCTTGATTGGCTTGAGATCAGAATTATGATCCTTGTTAATAATTGAATGTATTGAATCTTCAACATTTTTATAGAATGCAGATATTTTTTCAGGTTGGTTTATATTTTTTGAATCAATTGCTCTATCGTTACCGAAATCTCGATTAGCAAGCACCGGGGCTTCTTCATTGAGATCTTTTTCTAGGTCAGGATTAGTGATATGTATAGTGCTTAAATCAGTTAGCTCTTTGTCATAGATTGGATTTTCTATTGTGGTACTATCTTCTTCGTCAGCATTTTCTATCGGAGTATCCACTATTGTGGTACTATCTTCTTCGTCAGCATTTTCTATCGGAGTATCCACTTCCCCGGCATTCTCACCTATCCCAGTAACAGTGTTTGACTCTTGATATACAGTTGTTTTATCATCCTTTCTTTTAGAGCTCTCTTCTTCTACGGTATTAGCATGGTCATCACTAGTCATAGGCCTATTATATTGTGGAAGTATGCCCTGATAGCTTATTGTATGGTAAGCACTTGAGTTCCCTTCGGAATCATTTAGTGATGCTGGTACGGCGGGTGGAGAGGTTGATGATGATGACGAGGAGGGGGAAGAGGAAGTATTGCTCAAAGTACCTGTAACATTAATACTGTAGAATTTTGTTGTGGAATTGCCAGAGGGATTATTTATGCAAATAATCTTTGAAGTTAATTCATTCGGTCCTTGCGTAATATTGTGATAGGTTTGATTATATGTAAATTTCCAACTAGAATAGTCATTTGTTCCATTGATTCCAGCAGGAGTTACATTCTGCATTGGTTTTAAATCATTCCAATCT
>DATBFR010000079.1:0-55361 GCA_036558405.1 Nitrososphaeraceae archaeon
TCCAACTAGAATAGTCATTTGTTCCATTGATTCCAGCAGGAGTTACATTCTGCATTGGTTTTAAATCATTCCAATCTACAAACACTTTACAATCTGTCTGTGTGGTATCTGACGATGTCCCGTTTATAGTTAATATTCCAATAGGGATAGTACTATTTGCTTTTGGATAAGTTATTTTGACTCCTGCGTTGTTAGATGGAATGGTGCTGTTAACTGATTGCGCGTACGAGATAGGATTACCAACCAAAACGCCATGTCCAACCAGTGAGAATATGATTACTAATAGAATGAACACTAAATAATGGGATGTCATATGAGAAGATGGGAATTTATCGCTTTTAACAAGTCCCTAACGAAAATATATTTGAAAAAGGAGTTAAAACATCCTCTTTACATATATCTTTTTAATTGTTTGCTAAAGTTGTAGCATAAAAGTCATATTGTATTAAATCAAGTACATATGTAGGTTGACTGAATATTACTTAGCTGGATCGCTGTAATTTTCCTGAATCTCTTTAGTGCGACATGCTATTATCAGAAAGTCTAAGAGCATTTTTATTTTACTTTTTACCACATGTTTAAAATGAATGGCAACGTTATGATAAATAATGAAGAGGGTGGCCCTCCTTTTTGGAATAGCACTATCGATCGTTATTTCTACATCTTATCCATTGCCAAGTTTTGAGCAGATAGGGCAAGGATTTGTTCGGTGTACTGCTGGAAATTTAGTCAAATCACCTTCGGAGTGTCCTTCTACAGACCTATGTGCTCCGCCTAATAATAATAGTACAGTGTCTTGCACCCTTCGGGATCTTCCTCAGGCAGCATCTGTAAATCAGATAATTTACGGAAATGAATCCGAAGCTGTAAATATTACGACTGAGAGAAAAACATATCACATAGGAGACACAGTTAGAGTGACTGTAAATAATTCTGGTACTCAACCCCTCACATTATCTAATTCAACCGCACAAGTGATTGTTAGGAGCTTAGATACTGACCAGACTTATCCAATCTCATCTACTGGCCCTGTTAAGTTCACACTTGATACCGGTGCATCAAGAAATTTTACGTGGGATCAAAAGGACATTCAAGGCCAACAGGTGAAACCAGGTAATTATAGTGCATCTGTGTCGATCGGATCATTAAGCGCTAATGCGACATTTTCCACCTACTAACAGCTTTTACCAGGATGCACGCTGTAATTGGTAGAAATAGGTCTGAAAAAATAAGAGTACGCTCTCGAAACGTAGATGGAAGTAAGGCATAACATTAAAACCATTTATCATATTTTTCTATAGATCACATTCCGAGATTCATAAATACCTAATGTATTAGGTAATTCACATACAAAAACGGATATGAAAAATCGGATAATCGTAATCGTAGCCACTTCAAGCGACTACCTATTACCATAAAATTAGACATCTTTAACAATTGAATCTGAAGTTTGATGGCGGCCAGATCATGTTCTCAATCTGGCAAACTGTACATGTCTTGACATTTTATTGCTAAACTGAGGAGTAAGTCGTATCGGACAGTATACAAAACAAAATGAAAATTTTCAAAATACTGCACCAGTTTTGGTATCAAAAATAAATTCTGAAGGGGGATCAACTCTTGGGGCCCTTTATCCAATGGATCACCAAATCAAAAATCTATGGGTCAAGAGTTTCCGCTTTCAGCCGTACAAATTATATTCGTCTTGCACACTTTTGAGTGAATTATCTTATCCAAATGATTAATAATGAAGCTGAATATAGTGAGACTAATGTCAAAAATGGATAGTGAATATAATAATTGTCTTTGCTGTGGATTTGCAATCTCAATTGTTGCAATCTTGATTCTGTTTTCGTTCATTATCGTGTTTCCAACTCATATTTATGCACAGATTCTACCTAGTCAGGATACAACTAAGGGCTCCAGTGAATTAGAAGACGAGCAGGTAAGGATCGATAATAGTCCAGGTAGCCAGAATTTAGAGAATGCAAGTGCTGACCAGAAGAACTCTCCGCTCATCATGACAACAGATAAAACGGTCTATTCTCCCGGAGAAACAGTCAACATCACGATTACTAATACAGGCACAGAAACATTGACATTTCCGAATGCAGCTTTGGGACTTACTATTGGCAATGTAGAGACTAATCAAACATATCCCATTTTTTCCGCACAAGTGATAACTACAATCGACCCGAATGCTTCTAAGTCCGTTACTTGGGGCCCAATTAGTCTGAATGCTTCCGAAGTGCCGCCGGGGAATTATGTCGCCTCTCTCGACTCCAATGGTTCAGCTGAGGAGGTTACATTTATCATTTCTAGTTAGTTTATGAACTATCTTAGGTAGCATGAAAAAAAGAAATTCCTTTATTTTTGATAAATGCTATCAACAATGATTAGATAAACGTTGCAGCGAAATGAAATCGCTGTTTAGAATTGTGATCTGCTAGTCCCGGATATTTCTCATTGTCATTACCTTTTTAAGAAGTGCTAAATTATAATTTAGTAATAGCATGTAATCAATCATGTTACGGTTAGATATTTGCGAAAATTGGAAATTTGACCAATTTTTGTCTCCCTACCAATTCTGGATATCGGAATAGCACAGAGATTGAAGGAGGTTATAGAAGTATTGACTCTAGTATGGATCCGTAAATAACTTCCTTTCTTTAGTACCTTGACTATCATATGGCAATACGTTACCGAATTCTAATATGCTATAAGTAGGCTATACAAGCGAGTAGCGGGGAGAAATGTACAGTAGGAATCGATATTGTCTTTTGATAGCTAGCTTGTTAGTTATATCATTATTATATTCAAGCGGTACTTTTCGCACGGTATTTGCGGCGAATACGCAAGATATAATGGCATTGAATGCCAATGCAGAAGTACTCGCTTCGCGAGTGAGTCTATCAATGGAAAATGCTACTGAACAAAAAAATCCGTCCAGTACTAGCCACAATGATTCCAATTTAGGCAATTCAGACCCGTTTGTCACAAAAAGTAATGAGAAAGAAAATAGGGATTCACAAGTTGTGATTGATCATGAAGCTGATGAAAAGGATCAAAGAAATAAATCTTCCACAAAAAATGTAGTCGAAAGATGTGAAAAAACTGATCAGGGATGTACTAATGCTGAGGTTATATTGAAGGATAAAGACAATAGTGAGAGCCAAGAAAAGGGTGAAAATGTCAGGGAGCATGATATCAGTAATGAGGAAACTGGGGATGATAAGGATGCAGGAGATGATAAGGAATCGTCAGACAAATTCGAACTACCGATAGATATACCATTCCCATAGGATTCGAGCTGATAATATGTTATTGATAGAATTTTAAGGAATATATTTAATAGCCATTCGTATTGTTAGAATACTTTGTTTTCTTCGACTGAAAAACATGAAGAGATGCATTCCTCTGATATTGTGCTTTTTATCATTCGGTCCTCGTGAAATCTCCACTATTGATAACGTGTACAGATTCTCCATCAAGTAGTAACGTTAAGCAGATTATCTTACTAATAGTACATTACATTTGGCGTGATGCAAAACCTTACTTGAGACGCTACCCAAAAAAAGCTCCTTAAACCTACCAAGTCCATGACTTCCCATAAAAATGGAGTCAAAGTTTTCTTTATTGCCCAACTCTAAAATTATGGATACTGCATCGCCTTCGAGAAGCTCAGTCCGAATGCTCACATTGCTTTTTTTTGCCTCTTCCAAGCATTTATTGAGAATATTTCTGCCTTCATTTTTCCGCGCTGCTAATAGCTCGTTTAGTACTTTTTGCGACTCAATGTAGAGCTTTGGAAGATTCTCCAAGACATGTAGAACCAAGATATCTGACTCGACTTTGCCGGCTAGGAATATAGCAGCTCTAACTGCTCTGTATGAGTTTTCGGACCCATCTACTGGAGCCAGAATTTTCGAGAACATTTGTATCATAGGATTACCAATATACTACTTAATTTGTTGTGATATTATTACCTTTACATAATTTTAATATTAGATTATTTTTGATCGGAAAGGGTCCGTGCTAACTGGATTTATAGAGGGCGTCAAATAAAATCATTCCTGTTTTGGTTGGAAGATATCAATCCATTATTGTTTGATGAACTTGAAAAAGATGGGTATTGGATTTGCTGTTGAATATTGAATGTGTGCAATACAGGATGGGAAATAGTCAAAAGTTAACGACATCAATAACCAGCTTGGCAATATACTAACCATCATGTTTCTCAGTGCAAATTGAATAATGCAGGGAATTTTCCCTGATGACTTGAATTGAGGTTCTTGGTGTACTTCAGAGACAAAATATATAGTCGCCTTCCCCCGTGGTCTTAGCTAGAGACAATGAAGTAAGTTTCTAACTGTGATACTACTGTAAGCGAGGATCATCCAAATACGCTATTCAGGTTTGAAGTCCCTCGCACTGTTTCAGGATCGGTTTTGGGCTGAGCATCATCTGCTTTATCTATTTGAGGTTCGGACTGCTTTGGTGAATCGGTCTCCACTTTACTATTTTTATCGTCAGTGGAAGGTGTTTGTTTGATACCATAATAATCTAGTGCACCCTTGAAAATTAGATTATAACATGCATCCACATTAGCTATAGATAAAGTAGCATTTTTATTGACTACCCTGGCTAGACAGTTGTAATAACGTGTTAATGCTTCTGCTGGTGGTACTGATGTGACCTGGATCAAAAATGAAGATACTAGACCAATTGCAATAATGCTTGCTAAATATATCATTTTTTCGGATCTGCGTATTCCCTTATGATGATTTTTACCGTATGAACCCGCACTATGTGAGTTATTAACCATTCTGAATCACTTAACTCCTCCACTATTCATAAAAATCGTATCATAGCATTTGAATACCTCGTCTTTTGTTGGCTCCTTTTCAAAATACGAATCATCATTAACATCTTTGCTAGAATCAATTGCGTCTTCAAGACATTCGTTAAATTTTGGTATGCCTGTATCCAACGTCACATTACCGCTAGTCAATGGAATTAACGGAACTGCTTGACCCATAGCTACATTTTGTGCTGGACCATTGAGTGAGAAAAAAAATGCCACTGCGATTGTAGACATACTTAATATGGATATTAGGTTTCTAAGCATTTTTAGTATCAACTATTTTAGATTTTTGATATATCTGCATTTACCTACATTTTTTAAAAAAAATATTACTATGCTTTGATTATGTTATTAGTTAAATTCGAATAGTCAATTATTAAGGTGTATGATTCGAGATCCTAATAGTTCTCAATGTTTAGTAATAGCAAGTTAATTAAATTAGTATAAAATTCTAGGTATGTATTATCCTAATCTTATGAAATAAGGTGGATAGGAATAACATAGACGTTATGGTGGCGCATTGAATAGCCAACGTACGATCTTTTTAGATGGGATTGATAATAGGTACAATTAACCAAAATCAAGTCACTTTTTGCGATGATAACTTCTTAAATCATTTTAGCATTGAAGAGAAACTAATGAATATTTGCCCGGCTTAACTACCTATCATCGTATTGCGGTGGTAACAATCAGTAACAATCAATAATTAGTTGTCAACTAGTAAAGGTAGATTGAAATCTGGTTGGATTACACTTTTGTCAAGATTAGTCGAAACAGTACGCTGAGGGTAGATGAACAATGCCGTTCTCCCAGATTATAAACTAAATCTTCTCTAATTCATCTTCGTCAGAGTATGCTCGTTCCGCATGCTCAGCTATATCCAATCCCACCTCTTCCACTTTTGGATCTACTCTGACGCCAATGAGGAGATCTATGACTTTCATGATTACGTAGGTGCCTCCGAACCCTAGTGCTGCTGCTACTGCTACTCCTACTCCTTGGATCCACAGTTGACTGGGATTACCATATAATAGACCATTTGCTCCGTTAGGATTGATGGCAAGAGATGCGAAGATCCCAATTGCCATAGCCCCAATTATTCCAGGAATTCCATGAATGGAGCTAACATCAAGTGCATCATCTATCTTGAGCCTGTCTTTAAGGAAAATGACACCGAGATAAGATCCTAAGCCAACTGCTATTCCTATGACAAAGGCGTGTTCGACACTTACGTACCCTGATGCTGGCGTAATTCCTGCAAGTCCTGCTATAGCTCCATTGATTGCAGCTATGACGCTCGGTTTGCCTGTCCTCATCCAAGAAAGCCCTACCCATATCAATGCAGAAATTGCCGAGGCCATTTGAGTATTAATTACTGTGTTTCCAGCCACGCCTCCTGACGCTAAAGCACTGCCAGCATTGAATCCAAACCATCCAAGCCATAAGAGTGATGAACCAAGAACGGCTATAGGAATACTATGTGGAACCATTATCGAGGGACCATAATCTTTCCTTCGACCCAAAACCAATGCAGCTGCAAGTGCACCCATTCCTGCACTAGTATGGATGACTATTCCGCCTGCGAAGTCCTTAACACCTAACTTGTTAAGCCAACCATCAGGGGTCCAGATCCAATGTGCGAGTGGGTAATAGATGAGGATACTCCAGGCGACTACGAAGATCACAAAAGCACTAAATTTCATCCTTTCGGCGATAGCACCGGTAAGGAGTAATGGGGTAATTACAGCAAACATCATTTCGAATTTTACAAATAGTACTCCTGGAATGCTGGGGGCGTATTGGGTCAGAGCAGAATCCCATGGGACGCCTTTTAGAAAATTCCACTCGAGATTTCCGGCCAAACCTGCAGTGTCGGGCCCAAATGACAAGCTAAAGCCAAAAATGAACCACATTACACTCAAAAGAGCCATACCAAAGAATATCTGCATGAATATTGAAACTGTATTTTTTTTTCGAAGAAGACCAGCCTCAAATAATCCTAGCGATGGTATCATCAACAGAACAAGGCTGGAAGCAATTAGCATCCATGCTGTATCGCCTGTATCGATAGGCAAATCAAAATCATAGATCATCTACTTATAAAAAAAGTTTTTAATATGAAGCTAAAGGTCAATTCCTTTAATGGCTCCACAAGAGATCAAATTATTGGCTAAGATAACGGGTCCAAGTAAAACGACCGGTTTTATTAAAAAAGGGCTCGCATCAACGAACCAATTTGTGTTAGGACAGAAAAAAGTGCCAGCAATTATATATGGACCGTTCAATAATTTCTTTCGTAATCTTTGTCGTACCGTAGAATGCCCAGATTTCCAGGTGTCAATATCACTAGAATCGTTGCAGTTGCGGTAACTGTTATCATTATTATAATTCTTGTGGCCGAATCTATTGCAATAGTCCAAGCGGGTAATAGGGGAGTCGTTCTTTACCTAGGCGCAGTAGAGGATAGGGTGCTAGGCGAGGGATTGCATTTCATTATCCCCTTTGCTGAGCAAGTTGTGCAAATGGAAGTGCGTACTCAGAAATTCCAGGCAGAAGCGTCAGCAGCCTCAAAGGACTTGCAGGAAGTCCAGACAGTGATAGCTTTGAATTATAGGATAGACCCTCAGCAGGCCAATAAGATTTACCAGCTTTTAGGTGTAAATTACGGAGACCGTGTCATTGCTCCTACTATACAGGAATCAGTTAAGGCTAGCGTTGCAAAATTCAATGCCGAAGAACTCATTACAAAGAGAGAAACGGCCAAAAGCGTTATCGCAGAAGCTATCCGTAGTACTCTTGCTTCTAACAACATTGTGACAGAGAATGTGTTTATCACAGATTTCAAGTTTTCACAATCTTTTGCAGATCAAATAGAACAGAAAGTCGTCGCATTCCAAAAATTCCTTACGGAGCAAAATAACCTAAAGACAGTACAAGTTATTGCCAACCAAAATGTTGTTCAGGCAGAAGCTGCAGCTAGAGCCAACGTAGCAAAGGCAGATGGAGAAGCTCAAGCCATCAACATTATAACACAACAATTGAGGTCTAGCCCCGAATACCTTCAATGGCAGGCCATAAATAGGTGGAATGGACAGTTGCCTTACGCGCTAGGTGGTGGGGGAGGCGTACCGTTTTTCCAGCTCCCAAACACTAGTACTCAAAATCAAACTAAGTAGGTGGCAAAGTTCTATACCAAATCTGGTTCTGACTCAGGTTACTTATTGGTAGTAATGTCCAGAACTTTATAGCATTAACTTCATTTTCCAACAAGACAATCCCCACTAACATTCATATTCAATGGCATAGAAATACTTGCATAGTATATTTACTACTAGAATAAGAGAAAATGATATGTGTACGTTTATGCAGCATCAATTCTTGGCGATGATCGTACTTCAAACAGGACCTCCTTCGGAAGAACATGCCATATTCAGTCCTGAAATTGTTTTACAAATTATTCTCAGGAGAATTAAGTGAGAATGACCACCAGCATAAGTAAGTCTTTCCCTCAGTAAATTGAGAGCAGTCTAAATAAATAGACTATGATTGGTCGATAATGGTCCTATTTACATATTTTACTTGAAAACATACATATTTCTTAGTATAGATACCCATGGGATGACTTAATCGTATTTGTTTAAATATAAAATAATTACCCTAGAATTTCTATTCCTTTAATTATTTATTCACATTAATGACATTCAAAAATTACTGCATCTCCTTTTTGATTGAGAAGTACACAAGCCACTTTTGAATGAATTGAATACATTCGGTTACTCTTCGAGAGAGGTGGAATGGGCTGGGGAATTCAAACTCAGATGCCTCGATCTTATGGGAAAAATAATTGCTCATAATGCAGGAATTTGTTAAGCAATTCGCCAATCTATAGAAAGTATTCACTTCTACCTGGTCCTCGATTCGTCCTATTAAGCGATAACATGCCAAACCAACAACCTACGTCAGATATTCAAAACAAACTCTCATATGGTGCTTGAGATGCTAGAAGATCAAGCCACACCGCTCTTATACTATGAGAGACGTAAATATACGTACGGAATGGTTTGTAAAGGGATATGTTTGCGTCATAAGGCAATAAAACCGGTTGGAGCTGGCCGGTACGTAAACGGTCAAAAGCGTTGTCAAGTATGTGAAATTTTTATGGACTGGCCTGGACTTTTTTGCCCTTGCTGCGGGTACAGATTAAGGACAAGGCCTCGTAACATAAAATACAAAACAAAGTTGAGATCTAAGAAAAGGCAAGTTATACGAATATCAGCGGCCATTTAACCTAAGATTAACACGGTTAGGAAATAGCCTGCTAATTACTCATTTTGCTAACCATGTTCTCGTTGTAGTGAAATCAATTTCGCCAATAGCTTAATCTTCAAAACTGGAGTATATCATTCTAACTTCTAACTAATCATAAGCCTCAGTCACAGCTCAAGCTAAGTGTATTTATTTGAAATTGTAAATTAACTTAAATTTGAATAATGCTAGATACTAGACAGGACGAGCATCGACACAATCCCTTGCAACTATCAGCAGTAAAAGCATTTATCATTTTTTGTCCCATCGAATCTCAATCAGGAGTTGCTAAATTTCTCTACCATACGTTGACAGAACAAGCTATTTTCAGGAACTTGCATCAATGGATCAATTTCTTTATTAACTAGCCGTTACCAACAATAATATCTTAGTTTTTCTTTCCCAATTTTACAAGTACTTTAAAATTGTGGATTGCATCTGAGATTTTGAGACAGCTCCTACTATTGCATCAACAGCTTTACCGTTCTTGAATATGGCAATTGTAGGTATACTTTGAATTCCGAAAGCACGTGAAATCTCCGGATTTTCATCTACATTGAGCTTTCCAAATACTGCTCTTCCAGCCAATTCGCTAGATAACTGTTCAATCACAGGGGCTACCATCCTACATGGTCCGCACCACACCGCCCAAAAGTCAACAACCAATAATGGATTGTCCTTCAAAGCTTGTTCAAAATTAGAGTCAGTCAAAGTAATAGGGCCTGAAATGCTTGAGGACTTAGCTTCACCAAGCTGTGCTTTGGTCAGTAATTCACTTTTTTTTCGTGCCATAATATCGTCCAATTCTTTGTCAACTTCTGGATTCATGGATATACTTAGTCAAGAACCTATTTAACTCCTCAGTTAGCATGTATCAAAGATTTGAGCGCACTACTTCGATATTCTATAATTGGGTGGTTAATTTAGTAAAATAAAGCACAGGAGATCTTTCCGATTTAGTGTGAAATTACCCACCACAAGATTCTTCTTAAATCTTATTTAGAATTTCATTAATGTGAACATTAGACTTTAGCAAATTTGCCTCACGCAATCAAATGTAAGAATTATTCTCTATAGTATCCATAAATTCATACCATATTAAGGATAGAAAAATTGGATAGAGTAGGTTGTTTATTGCAGTTAATCACTAGATCATGTCGCGAGCTTTGATGACCAATATGTGCCATTATTTTTTTTCCAACTACGATAGTCCTGTAGAAGTCTAGAGTGGTCGAAGGCTAGGTGCAGCCTATTATCATCCAATGGTACCCATTTAACATCATCTGCGTCGTCGCCAGCTTTGGGAATACCGTCAATTATTTTGGCAATAAATGAGACCGAAACCGTATGCCCTCTAGGATCTCTCTGAGGATCGGAGTATACGCCTAAAATCGCAATTGGCTCGACTCGAAGATTTGTTTCTTCATATGCTTCTCTCTTTGCAGCGATTTCAACTTTTTCTCCAAAATCTACAAAACCGCCTGGGATACATAGAAGACCTTTGAATGGATCCTTTTTTCTTCTTACCAAGAGCAAATTACCTTCTCTTTCAATTATTATATCGACGGTTATTGCAGGTCTATGGTACTCTTTCATAATAACTTGAATGTTAAAGAGTAATTAAGCATTAATTATATGCTAAGACGTTATAGATCTCTTCCTTGTTACCACTTTAGATCGGGGAATGCGAGTCACCATGTTATTTTTTTGTGATTGACAGCAAAGATGGTTTAAATATTAGGTCAACCTAATTAGGTGGTCCTAATAATGCCTTTACAATGTTTGAACGACGATAAACTGTCGCTCCTACGCACAATACATGAATTATTGGATAATGTGTCCTATCAAATAGTCATGTCCATATCTGAATATGCGAAACCTGTTGTTGAAATAAGTGTTGAAAATAAAATACCCTTAAGTTCAACATATAAGAAAATAAAGAGACTAACAAAGCATGGGCTTGTACAGGTTGACAAAATAGTTATCGATGAGGCTGGCAAGAAAATAATTCTTTATAGGAGTAAGATTAGGAGGATGCAAATCGAAATTGAACAGGGCAATGTAAATATTAAATTTGAGAATCTTATTCCCTGATGCCGCACACCCTAGTTCAACCCTTATGACCTAAAAATTCCAAATTATGTTTTTGCAAATTTTACCCGACTTTTCAGTCGCCACTCAGTAGTATGCCAATAGTTTGATCAGGTTTCCGGTACGAGATATAAGACATAATATTCTTATATTACTTTCTATACTAAGATTTTAGTCACTGTCAGTGGCTGGAAATGACTGAAAGCTAATGAACAAAGTATGGATCTGTCCAAAGTGCAAAAGTTCGTCTACCCGGAGATCTAATCTCAAGGCGCACATAAGAAATTGCCATCCTGGAGAACATCATGAGCCTCTGCCATACGACCCCCTGATAAGAGAAGTTATTCAAAACGGGTCACCTCGAATTATGCATCAGGTTCCGTCAGTCTCAGACTCTACTAACGTACACTGACCAGCGTGATTCGCAGAGGGAACAGGGGAGGAACTTGTCAGCAGAGTACACCAAATCTTTGAATGAACTCTCAGACTACGGCGATGCGTTAAAGAGATTCAAAAATCACCTCACGAATCCAATTGAACCGGCAGTTCTGTTTAGTTTAATGCATTCTAATAAAGGCCAACGCCCGATGTTTACATCTGGGTTCGGACACTCGATTCTTTCACCTCAAGAACCCCACACTAGTCCTGTAATGACTTCGTATGATAAATCACCTGATAAGCGAAAAACAATTGCATTCTGGGGCTTTGAAGGATTCAAATGTCGCAATTGCGGAATAATAATACTTGGTTTCGTATACGACATCCCTCCCCTTAGAAGAGCTACAGAGTCTACCACATCAAAATGTAGTTTAGCAGGATATCCAGATCAGTTAAATCAATTGGAGAGGCCTCGCCCATATCAGGAAAATCTCTTTACCCACCTTACTCGATGCATTACTAGTTCGTTAGGAGAAAGGTTGTATCTATATTGTAGAGAAGTCATCGCCAGTCAAAATTATAATGAGTTTTTCAAGTCGCAACGCGCCTTAGAATCGATTTTGGGCATACCGGATAAGTTCAATAGAATCAAATTGGGATCAATCAGCTCAGGCCATTGGGCGATGCGTTCAAAGAAAGAAGGTAGAACACTTCTTCTCCCAAATGAGTTAGAGGCTTTCTTACAGATGGCCTATGCGTCTTATGCCCTAGTTCATATTACTATAGACGGACGGTCAGGCTATTACTTTATGTGGATCGATGGTGAAAAGCCATATTTTCAGTTACAATCTGAAAATATTCTGCAACGAATGTTAAGTGGAGATGATTCAAATCTCATTGCCTATTAGTCTAAAATAAGTCTCTAATGATTCTGATCCTTTAACTGGACTTTGATTATTATAGCTCCCTTGCCGCAAGTGATAGTAACCATTTGACCTAGTTCTTCGATGGAATTAATTTCATCAGTTGCAATAAATATCTCGTTTAATCCACCCGCTAAAGATCTGTGACCAATTCTGATTTCTAATTCATCACCTGTTTGTTCTAACGTGAATCCTCTAGACTCTAAGAATTCTAATATTTTATCTCGCATATTTCTTTCTAAGAGTTGTTGACTTTATACTCTTTGATGCTCGAATATCAATGAGTATGATTCAAAATATGAAAACTAACAAGTAAATCTGAAGTTATATATATCACCGCTTAGGTCACTTGGAAAGATATTGACCGAATTGAAATGATTTGCATATACAATACGGAAAAATTTGAAGTTGAAAATACCTATTGGCGAACTATTATCTTCCAAAGAAGAAACCGCATAAATCATCTCCTGCAATCTTAGCACATTCATTATTTAAATTACTATCGGACTTCTGACTTAAGCCATTGTTATCATTATTTGGAAACTGTGGTGTAATCCCCAAATTATCTTGTTCCGCAGCAATATTTTGTAAATTACTTGGAGAAGGCCTGGCGTCAAGGGCTACGTCCAATTCGGTAATGATTCCATTCCGGTCTACCATCAGGTGAACAGTATCTCCGACAGATTTATTTTCCTCCAGGTAAGAAAGGACGTCATCTGTCTTTTTGATCTCTTTATTATCAATCTTTAAAATTATATCACCCGGTATGATTGCTCCCCCTGTATCGCTAGCGACCTGCCTCGTTGCTCTTAAGCCATATTTGTCTGCCGGTCCGCCCTGAGTAATACTTGTAATTAAAAATCCGCTCTTCTCCTTTACTCCTAACGCTTTTTGTAGGCCCGGTGTAACATTTAATCCCACTATCCCCAAGTAAGGATGGTTATAAAATCCCGACTTTATAAGTGAGGGAATTATTTTAGTTAGTGTATCGGATGGTAATGCGAACCCTACTCCAGAATAGACGCCTGTATTTGAGTAGATGGCAGTATTTATTCCTATTACCTCACCATTTGAATTGAGTAAGGGACCTCCTGAATTTCCTGGATTTATTGCAGCGTCAGTTTGAATTATGTTTGGCATTGAAAACGTTAAAGGATTCGAATTAACCGTAGGATCTACATTGCCAGAAGGTAATACCCTGCCAAGACCACTTACTATTCCTGTAGTCATTGATCCTGCAAGTCCGAACGGATTTCCTATTGCAATAACTGTATCTCCAACTTTTATTCCAGAGGATTTACCTAGAGGAAGTGGCACCAACTTGCTAGAAGGTGTATCTTGTAGGCCGAGTACTGCAAGGTCGGAATACGGGTCAAAGCCAACTAAGTGGGCAGTGAACGCTTCACCATCTGAGAAAGTAACATCAAACTGGCTATTGGGTGAATTGGTCTGAACCACATGGTAATTTGTTATTATATGACCTTGCGTGTCATAAACAAATCCTGAACCTAATCTTGTGCCTTCTCCACTTAGCGTTGACACTTCGTCAGATATTTGAACTACAGAGTTGTGCACTCTTGAAAATAGCTCAGGTAATGATACTGAGTTCTCAGTAGTCGATGAAGGGTTAATACTTGTTTGTGCAGCTGCTTGATTCAAAGAATCATTGTAACCATGCAGAACTGCAATCAGATTGGTTGACACTAATAGCATAATTGTGGCTGTTAGAATCGGAACATGGAAATTGCCAGCGAGTTTGTTTTTTTTCAATTTTTCTTTTCTTATCTAATATACTCCAGATATAATACATTGCTTAACTTTGTTTAGTCAATTCATCGTATCGCAAGGTCGAATAACTTACTAATTCTTATTAATTATTGATACTAGTTAATCCGTCTAGTTCATATTCAGCAAATTATAACGATAGTTTGGTTTTGCAGTAAACATATGCAGTAATTAAAGACGATTTAGTTTTCACATGATTTACCAATCATAGATACTACTACATCGTGACATGTCTACATCTGTCTAATCTACTCTTGATTTGCGCTAATGATTTTAATTATTGCCATATGCAGTTGCAATAGCATTTTTAAGTATGGAATAATACTTTGTTGGAGTAACTGTTCCATCCACTAAAAGGTTAAAGTTAGGAGTATCTGCATCCCTGAAATCCCATTTCCAGAAAGCTGTACCCCAAATGTTATTTTTCTTGAATGAATCTAATATCTTAACCGCGTTGTCTTCTGTTAATTCACTTCGGCCTGGATCAAGCTTGAAAACTCCACCATCTCTAGTCCTTACAACATTGTTCCACTCTCCAATATATAGCGGTACCCCAGTCAGATCTCTAGTTTTAAGGAAAGTATCAAATCTTTCTTTTTGATACGCATCTCTGTCAGGAACACCATATACACTTATCTTGAACACTACGTTGTCCTTGTTAGAAGGGGCCATTTTTGCCAAGTTTTCTGGGGTAAGATCGATCGGACTGTTCAAATCTACAGGCACATTCATGCTATAAACAATTGCTTTCTGAGTTGAGTTTCTTAGTTCGTTTGTCATAAAAGAATTGAACTGGCCTATTTTCGACCATTGATCTGCATTGTCTACGTGAGGTTCACTAAGTATCTCATAGCCTAACGTACTTTTATGATTGTCAACCGTATCGACTATTTTCTTAAAGAAATCTGCGGCTAATGTCCATCCATCTTTACCACTCTTATCTTTCACAGATCTATCCCACCAATCGCTCCAGAATTCCTGTGCGGCTTTATCGGGGGTATTGCCTCCGCCATCTCTGGTATATTTTGAATTGCCTTCAAAAAGTGACCAGGGAAATCCAGTTCCTTTACTCTCAAGCCACGAGGAAGTATGCCATTGATGGTTGTCATATAAAACCTTCACTCCATATTTGTCCGCTGCCTCAGCTATGGACTTAATTTCCTTCATGAAAGCCTCTGGATCTTTCTCATAAGCTTCCCAATAAAACAAAAATCTTACGTGATTCAGGCCTGCTTCAGAGATTTTTTTAATGCTTTCCTCAATGTAATTATTCGGTGCTGACGGAGCCTCATTATCGTCCTGTTTTAAATTGACATAAACTCCCTTCATTACTACGCCGTTGATTAGGGAAGAAGTATTGTTAACTGATGCAGTATTGTTAACTGATGCAGTATTGTTAACTGATGCAGTATTGTTAACTGATGCAGTATTGTTAACTGATGCAGTATTGTTAACTGATACAGTATTGTTAACTGATACAGTATTGTTAACTGATGCAGTATTGTTCATTTGAGTTAAAGGCTGCCCATAAGAAGTAGGCACTGCATTCACAATCAAAATTGAAACGATAATCACTACTAGTGTCAGTCTAGGATTAGAAAAGATTCTATTGGTTATCAATTAAAACATTATCTCTCGAATGATTTAATATGTATTACGAAACGGTTATCCGATACATAATTCCTAAGCATCGCATATGATCCAAGACCAAGTAGATCATATTATAGAACCAAATGATATAAAAAAACTAAAGAAGGTTGTCATGAGGATGGAACAGTTTGGGGGGATAATTCTGGGATTGTTGGTGGACTCGGTATCTTTGAGCACAATCATGAGGAATTGTTGCCAAGTTTTTACTGATTATGATTTAATTTTGCCGATGAATTAGAAAAAGCATTAGTGATCTTGCAGCTTCAAAATTAGCAATAACTAAACCAAACACGAATGACAGTCACTATTAAGCATAAATCATTTTTGCCGCATTAGCGTAAGTCGTAATACATGATATAATCTAATGCAATCTCCGTAAACTGCAGGGACAACTTTCATTGCTGAAGAAAAGTTGAGATAACTAATCAATTCATCGAGGCTGGGTTGTGCAGGCATCCTGTTTGCGTAGGTTAGCATAAAATTATTTGTGAACTTTTCTTAAATGACTTTCAAATTCAGTATCATTCAGCTTCTTACCACAGAGGTAACATACTGATTCTTTCTTATGTGTAAAGAATCGTTTTATAGCTTCGGCAATACCCATCTATACCCATCTATACAAGCAATTTTATAAAAGTTCCTCATGATGCGGCTCCAATCAGTATTTCGAGACAACATAATACCGGTATTATGTTATATTTTATCGATTTGCTTGAATTTATTTAATTCAAATTTAAATTCCTGCAAAGGCGACTATTGATATTTCATGGCAGATCCCAGCACCAAGCGTTTGCTTTGGTATTTATTTGCCGGCTCAAGAGGGGGAGACAGTAGAATAAAAATAATAGATCTACTCAAAGAGCGTCCTCGCAACATAAATCAACTTTCAGAGATTATTGGTCTTGATTACAAGGCCGTAAAGCATCATATATCCGTATTAGAGAAAAACAATCTTCTTACAAGAATGGGTGAAAAGTATGGAGCAGTTTACTTCCTTTCCACTTATTTGGAATCAAATTTCGATATCTATTTAGATATTAGATCAAAGTTGTGAACGATTCAATATTTACAATCTGGTTCCAATTTGGACAAATGTAAATAAAGGAATTCAAAGTCCTCTCATTTGTTCATGAATTTCTTGATGGAAGTGAGTGCAGGGCTCAGTTTGGCAAATATAGGAGTCTTAACTGCGCTACTGGTCATGTATGCAAAAATATACAGAAGTAGTAAAGCTGTATTTTCATTAGGCCTCATGTTTTTTGCAAGTGCCCTCATGGTTCACAACGCGATTGCAGTATATGCCTATCTTGCAATGGCACCGCTTTATAATGAATCATTATTACCATACTTCATTATTATTCACGGAGTCGAGCTGGCTGGCATTTCTATGTTACTAAGAATAAGCATTTAGCTTATTCAATAGATGAATTGCTAACTGTTCATTAAACTAAATGAATCTACTTACCGAAAACCCTTACCACTGTCTGGTGCAATACTTTAAAACTAAGAAGTTAATAGCAAATGCCAATAAATAGTCATATACACCCGGAGGTTGCTAAGGCGGTTATAAGAATAATTTGAGCATATTGTTGCATGATTTCATGCTATGCCTAGATCTTTTCCATGTTTCAATAAAATAGTTATGGCAATCCAAAGGCCGCAATAGAGCCCTTTACCTCATCATTTGACAGATTACCACTAGTCAATTTTCCTGTAGGTACAAATAGCATTCCATTCCCAAGTGAAGCACCAACTGGTCCAATGGGAGCGTTAACATCGGATTCCCATAACTTCTGTCCAGTTTCCTTATCAAGTGCCATGATTACTCCTGACTTATACTTTTCTGCATATGGCAAATATCCAACAAATACAATTTTGTTAGTTACTAATGGAGATACCCTTGGAGGAAACTTTACATCATATTTCCACTTTGTCATGCCGGTATCCAAATCTAATGCATAAATAGTTCCATTTTTTAGTCCTTGCTCAATAGTTGCGGCCGACGCTACTTTATGTCCACTAAGCCCATCTGTAAAAAAGTTCACTCCTCTATTTGTGACACTGATAAAAAGGGTATCCTTGTCTACTGCATGGAAATTGTATACGCCACCTGCCCATAGCATCTCAGAACCATTGGGCTGAGGAATATGATCAGTATTGAATTGTAAGCCAAGAGTTCTCCACCATAACTCAGATCCGGTCTCAGAATCCATTGCAATTACGTTTCCCATCTTATCATGGCCTATGACGATCTTCATTTCAGTATTATTCTGCAATCTTAGTATGCTCAGGCTACTCCCCCACGACGTATCCCAGTCATGAGTATCTGGAACAGTAACGTTTAGAACTGTGCCTTGTGATATAAAGGGAGTAGCCCACAAAAGAGTACCGCTAGTAACGTTTAATGCTACCATATGATCTGAATAGAGATTAGGAGACGGTCTCGTACTAGCATTAAAGTTAGGCGATGCACTTCCTAGTGGTATATACGCTATCCCCTTATCTGTGTCAATTGAACCTCCTGACCATGCTGTGGCCCCTCCATTTGGAGGTGTCTTTCCTGGCTTAACCCACTCTCCTGTGGTTGTCTCAAAATTCCAAATGATCTGCCCGTTCGTTCGATTCAACGCGGTGATATTTCCTTTTACCATCCCAAGTCCGGGAGGGAGTCCGCTCCCACCAGAACCTATTATCAGATAATCCTTCCACGCCATGGGTTGAGAATCGATGCTATATCCAAGTCGCGGGTCACCTAATTGCTTTGAAATCCATTTTATTTCGCCGCTTGTTGCATTTAGTGCCACGACCGTTGCATTTGTTGCAGTGCTTGCGAAGATAAGTCCACGATCAAAAGCCAAACCCATAGTAGGACCACCGCCCACATTGCTTTTCCAAATAATTTTGCCGTTTGAACCGTTAAATGCTATAACATTTCCACCATAATCTTGAACGTAACCAGCATCATTGACTAGTATCGGTGGACCTTGAAATTCAAAGTAGTTTAGAAGTCGCCATTTCAACTCAAGAGTATTTACATTTTGCTTATTGATGATCGATTGGTTGCTAGCCCGAGTTCCGAAAATATCATGATTTAGAAACAGCCAATTATTAAGGTTAGTAACCTCTGTCCCATCGTAGCTCTCGATAAATGGAAATGATTTATTTTCTCCTATTGCTATAGATTCTAAATTCAATTCTTCTCCTGTATTATTGGAGCGAGCTTCTAAGAGTACCGAGTCTGATGCTTCGCCCAATATTTCAATTAAAACAAATATTGATATTATTAATAAGACAGCTATTAGTCCAAAGTGATTCATAAGTTAGTTTGAACTCGGGCGGTATATCAATATAATTCAGTAACTTCCCATCTTAACAATTAAGCAAATATACCTCATGATTCGACCTGAAAACGGCATCATTCTGTATATTCTAACTTGACACAATAGCTGGGTTATTAGGATGGTTTGTCTGTGTATTCTATGATGCTCTGCAAAATTCATTGATACCTTCTATTAGAACAATAAAAACGATAGCGAATAAAAAAATATTTCCTTACAATATTCCCCCAAGATTACTCCCCACATGTAATATGGGCTTAATAAATGAGATTCTTTACCGAAAAAATACTTTGTTGTCTGATAATTCAATGATGTTCAATTGTAAAGGCAAAATTATTCACCTTAGAGAATTCTCATTAGAATTTACTTTATGCTAACAATACTTATATTATGATAATTCTGGGCGGGCTTCGAAGCAAAAAGGAAATAAATCACTTTCTAAACAAAAAACTTATGGATAGACACACTCGTAATAGGCGTTCAGACTTAGGATCAATTTTCGATGCGCATGTTAAACACGAATTCATAGATCATGATGTGAATGCGACAATGAACACAATGGTTAAACAACCAATAGTCCATCATGTTCCTATTTTGACAGGAGGCGTGGGATATCGAAATGTGTACAGCTTCTAAAAACGAGATTTCATTGGGCATATGCCTGATGATACAAAAATAAAACGATTATCGCGAACTATGGAAAAGACCAGGTGGTTGATGAGCTCATCATATCGTTTACCCATGACAGGGAAGTGAAATTCATGCTACCTGGAGTTCCCCCCAGTGGAAAGTATGTAGAGGTCCCTCATGTAGTAGTAATGAAATTCAAAGGCAATAAAATTGTTCATGAGCACATCTATTGGGATCAAGCATCTGTTTTAGCACAACTTGGTATTCTTGATCCTAAAAAATTACCTATAGTAGGCCTTGAGCAATCACGGAAGCTTCAGGAAATTTCTGGGTTGAAGAAAATCAAAAAAAAGCGTAATAGATGAGGAGTTGAGCCACGTACTGGATTCGATATAATATGAATTTCATAATAAACTCTCCTTACCATATATAATTTAGGATACGATGAAGCAGTCATAAGGTTCGGTGGATGAATACTTCTTCCTGATCTAGAGAGTTACATGAGCTGTGAGGACGGGAAAATTGCTTATTCCAAGCTATTGTTTTGCTAGAAAATCGCTTGAAATAAATGAAGATTACCCAATAAAGTAAAAACCAACGGCGATTATTGCATATACTGCTGTCAACATTATTCCTTCGAACCAATTAGATTTTCCATCATGTGCTATCAAATTCAAGATAATTGCCGCAAGTACAAGGGTTGCCAGTTCATACAAAGTAAATTCCAATGTAAATGGTTGACCAAGAACAATGCCTACCATAACGAGTATTGGAACTACGAATAGAGCTATCTGCGTTCCAGATCCCGCAGCTATTCCTATGGATAAATCTATTTTTCCTTTTCTTGCAAGAACTATAGCACTGCTATGTTCTGCAGCGTTACCAACTATCCCTACTATAATTGCTCCCACGAATAGCTCACCAAAACCAAATTGCTTAGATGTTTGTTCCACAGTTCCGACCAATATTTCGCTAACTGCAACAACGCCGATCATGCTTATCGCAAGCAAGACGAATGATTTCCTTTTTCCCCAATGGACAGTTTCTACGGTATCATGTTCATGACTAGGTGTTGTAAATAAATACTTATGAGTGAAGAACGTAAAGATCATTCCTGCGATGTACACGCTTATCAGAACTACTGCAAGAATATCGCTTAACATTTCTATCTTAATTTGACCTTCAATATCTAATGGTTTTATCACAGTAGAAGATAGAATGGTGGGTATTGCTAATCCAATTATCGCTAAAAAAATTAGTGAAGATTGCAATCCGGCATTTTCTCTGTTGAATGTTTGTTCCTTTTGTTTTAATCCACCTGCAATTAGACTTAAACCAAAAATAAGCATAATGTTCCCTAATATAGCACCAGTGATTGAGGCTTTAACAAGGTCTATTAAGCCTGCATTAATAGCTATAATCGCTATTATTATTTCAGCAGCGTTACCAAAAGTAACGTTCAACAGAGATCCAAGTGTAGTTCCATAGTGAGTCGCAAGATGTTCGGTTGATTCACCTATAAGCTTCGCAAGGGGGATCAAAGCTATAATAGAAACAATAAATAGAATCAAATGATGGCTATGTACAAGGTCAAGTCCGATTGCTATTGGGACCATTACAAGTAAAAAGTATACAATCGTTGACTTGGAAAATCTCACTGTTTCAAGCAATTATGACCTTAGTTATAAGTGAACATATGTTATATACCATTTTATCTTAAATTGTTTACACTAGTCACTGATTAAGGTATGAAGCGATGGCTAACTAACTAACTAAGCAAGATGAGAATATCAGGTTATCCTATTCGCATAATCCCTCTTAACAATTGTTGTATAATACATAATCGATATGACAGGCGAATATAAGAAAGAGGAAAAACATGAAGTAAAAACCGATGACGAAGGAAATATAACGGAAGAAAAACACGAAGTAAAGGAAGAGGAGGATTAAACCTACCTCTTTCCTAAATCATCGACAGAAAACTAGTACGGAAACTGTTATGCGATTGGATGTAAGATTGCTTAATTAGCCTGTTGATAGAACTGTTCGCAGTCGCTTGTTTTCTTATCATATAAGATTCTCAACCTCTAGAATGATTATACGACCATTGCTTAGTTAATAGCCATTATTGAGTGAAAAGCCTCAGATAACTAAGATACCTAGTGTTTATATCAATCTCAGAGATGCTTGTAAAGACTTTCCTCTAAGTCGACGGGAGGGTAGCAATTCCACAGCGTTACCCTTCCCGTTTTCACATTATATCTTACGGGCTTTCCTAATAATTTCTAGTTTACCTATTTTCTACGTCAGGATATTTTATAGACAACATATCATCAATTTCTTTATCGTTGGAAATCATGATATCCAATTTATGATTTGCTTCGGAACAACATTTACAGTTTGCAGACTGGCATTCAACTGAAATTACGTGTTTACAGAATTTACAGTTGCATCCCATATTAAATAATAGTTTTTAAACTTAATATCGATTCGATTTCTAGTAATTCAATAATTAATTCAAATTTTGTAATAATCCTCTGTTTTCCGATGTGCCGTATACCTTAACTTCTTTTTGCAACAAGGACATGATATCTCTTCAGTAATCATGAAGATTTCGCATTTCGAACAATATCTGTGACCTTTTCTATAAGTACCGTTAGCAAATCCTATTTCTTCACATAATCTGGTACAAGCCATAGAGTTAAACTATTTGTCAGAATAGACTTAAAACAGACAGTCCTACTTGGGGAGAGGGAGGTTCATAAACTTGGCCATGCTCTAGCCAGGGGGGGCCGTCTGTTGTTGCAAAATCTGTTGAAATATTTGTCGCTCAAAATCTTTCGTTAACTGTTTGAATTCCTTTATCTGCTCGTGGGGTTTACCGTCATCTGGAGGCGGTGTCGAAAATATTCTCATTACTCCATTTTCATAGTTTGCAATCAAAGCGTCAATTGTTGGGTCGGGTGGAAGTGGCAGCGACCTCATAAATAAAGCGAATTTCTCGAGATCATCATCAACCTCATCTGGGTTACCTACGGTAACTGCCGTTATTACATTCTTTTCAAATTCATGGGCCGCTTGTTTGAACTGAGAGATGACACAACCTCCACATTCTCTAGGTGCGTATACTTGTTGTTGCTGTAATATTACTACTGCCGTTGAACCAAGTAACGTTCCTGCCACTACCATCACTAATATTAGATTGTCCGTGGTTTTCATTGTTTATTCGGGTCCTGTGAATAGTCCTAACACTGCCTTTTCAAAGTCATGGATTAAACTTCTGAATTGTTTTATCGGGTCATGTTGGGCTTGCTTGTCGCCTGTAGGTGTTAAGTGTTCGAATATGCTTATAACTTCTGGCGAAAGGTTTTCGACTAACTCGTAGAATACTGCATCCTGACCAGGAAATAGCCGAGTAACTTCCTGAGCGTAAGCGTCAACTAATTCTCTTAAATGAGGTTGCGGTCCTTCGTTTAGATTGCCGACTAAACCTATTACGTTCTTTTCAAATTCATGTGTTAATTTTTTAAATTCTAGACAACTGCCACAATTTCTAGGAGCGTATACTTGCTGTCCATTCAGTGCTATAGCCCCAGTTATTGTTCCTGTAACCAAGATTGCCATTGGTGTCATAGTCGTAAGTGATTTCATTTCTTACTCTGGTCCTGTGAATAGTCTTAGCACTGCTTGGTTATACTGTTCAAGTAACCCGGGTATTGAATTGGGGTCAATTACTGCTACATCTATCACAGCCTTTTCAAATTCATGTGTGAGTTTTTTGAATTCTACACAACTTCCACATTCCCTAGGAGCCCAGACCTGTTGTTGGTATTGTATCGCCAAGAGACCTGCCGATCCAACTAGGACTAGCGCTGTCATTAGTGCCATAATCGGAAGTAATTTTTTCGACATATCGAGGTGATAGTGGTGATTCTATATAAGATTTTACCCGATTTGGTGATAATTCGCATATTTCTCATAGAGAAGAGAGATTTATTATTGCTTGAATGTTAATCTTCAAATAATTTATTGTACTCAATCTACCAAGGATTGGAAACTACTGTTGGATTGCAATATCCCATTAGTTTCCGTCTTTATTTTATTATTTCTTCTTTGAAGCGCAATTATCACAATACCTTTCAACTATAACGGCATGTTCAATCTTGTAAAGTGCGGTTTGAGTCGCTACGTTTCCGCACTCTGCACAAAAATAATGTCTCCCATTTTTCTTTGCGTCCTTTACTATTGGTTCAAACTTAGGTTTTCCTCGTTCTATCACTACTAGATTATGTAGGGAGTGACTCCCTAAAACACTATCTGCAACTAAATTTTATATAATTTTCTGCTTTCCCATGTGGAATCTATCCTAGAAGATTTATTAGCAATATTAGTAGTTGTTAGATGTGAGCCGTAAAGCCAACAATTCAAATTCACTTGCAGATCCCGCTATCCGAAGACTCTTTGAAGGTAAAAATTTTGTCTCTTTTGCCTCATTAATGAAAGATGGTGGGCCACATGTTGCGCCAACATGGGTTGATATTGAAAATGGTACCATTCTTGTCAATACCGCTATAGGAAGGATTAAGCATAAAAATATTGAACGTGATGAACGGGTTGCTTTGTCCATTTTTGACCAAAATAATCCATATGAAATGGTCACAGTGAGAGGTAGAGTTGTTCAGAAAATAACCGGATCAGTGGCTGACAATCATATTGACAAATTGGCAAAAAAATACTTGGGCAAAGATAAATACCCATATAGAGCACCTGGCGAGGAGAGGATTTTACTTAAGGTAGAGCCAATGAAGGTTTTCCACATTAAGATATGATTGAAGTAATGAATTCTCTAAAAGAAGTAGGACCATCTACTAGTAGTCTTACGATATTCATCTAGTATTATCTTTAGCATTAAGTGCTGCCAGAACTTCAACAGTTGGGTTGGAGTAGGCTATCTTGCCCCATTCTGTACCTAGAGATCGTTTTTCACATCATAATTCATTGAAGCCGTGAGTAATTTTTCCTGTAAAGCCTATTATACTTTGAGGATTGAAGGAAATTGAGCATTACTACTCCTGGGGACCTTGGTTTCGATTTGGTCATTGTTTCCAAGGTCTCCGGATTTACTTGTATTACGAGATGGTTTGTATTTAATATTTGGTTCCGTACTAGAATTAAGTGAAATCGAAGCCGGTAACGGATTCTTCAAGCCTCGACTTTACAGGATTCGTATACTCGATGAAAGAGTATAATTTATACGCTCTTATGTCAGCAGTTAGTTGAAATAAACTTTCAATGTAATTCTAGCCTTGGCCTTCTTGTTGTTGTTGTTGTTGTTGTATTTGTTGTATGACCTGTTGAATCATTTGTGTTGTTACTTTCTTGAAATCCTGCATAAACGAAATACCCGGATGTTTGTCTGGTTCTGGAGGGCTATTTAACAGACTTAAGACCGCTTGTTGGTAACTTTCTACTAAGCCTGGTATAGTGTCAGGTCCTCCGAGGAATATGCGGTTAACATCTAGCACATAGGCTTCAAGCAATTCTCTAACAACAGGGGATGGCGGAACAGAATTAGGGTCTATTACACCGCCTATCACATTCTTTTCAAATTCATGTGTTGTTTTCATGAAATGGGGTATGCAACCTCCACAACCCCTAGGAGCCCAGGCTTGTTGTTGATATTGTATGCTCATAGCACCTATAGACAATGTCAGCGTTAAGCCAGCCAGAATTGCCAATATTGAGATACTTTTGGCTTTCATGACTAGTTTGGGAGATACTTTCTATTAAGAATTCGGTTGATATAAGAATGAATTAGGGAAATTGATAGTCAAATTTGAAAGAAATTCTAAGTTCTGTTTAACCTTCTAATATTTTGCTACACATGATAATGTACCTTAACCAAACGGTCCCCAAATAGTTGGGCCTTGGGGTGCGTCTCATCCACCAATCTCCCGAGGTCCCAACTTTTTCGCCTGGAATTCTCTACTCCCCCCAACTAGAGGCGGACCATCTACTAACAAACGAACGATGTTTATCCGGGCGTTATCTTTAGCATTTAGCGCTTCCAATATTTCTTGAGTAGGCTTGTCATCTGATTCGGATATTCTCTGTAATAATGTAGGTATCTTCTAGACTTTGCTTCAATCTGAGCAATTCCGTCTCTAATTGTGTTGATGTAATTTTCCGCCATATGTCCTGATCCAGTTCATGAATTCGTTTGACATAACGCTGATACATCCTTATCTTTAGGTCCAAGATATCCCGAATCTCTTTATCGCTTTTATTCTGTTGCTTAAGGGACCGTATATCCGATAATACTCTTTTAACTTCAGAAGCAGATTTCATTTTATTTTATTCATGACGTTTTATGACGTTTTTGGGCATTCTAGTTGTAAATTGTAGTAATCAGCAAGGCTTTTCTTGTCTGTCGGTAGATCTTTTTCACGCTCGAACAACATCAAACTACAATTTTCGCAATACGATTCCTTACGAATGGCTCCCTCCATATCCCAGAGAAGTTCGATAGATGGAATTCCTGAACATGAAAAGCAAGGCGAAGAGCCGATAATTCTACTAATCGTTTCTTTCTTCATATACCATGACTTGCGTGTCTTTGACTTATCCTGATTAATCTGGTCTATCTGTTCCCGGGTAACATTTGGTTCTCGGACGTATGCTCCATTCCTTAAAATTCGCATTAATATTAATACGGCCTCCTATAGTTCTACAGGCATAGATTGAATAGATTCAATATTTTTCTCTATTAGTCTTTGAATATATCTTGCTGGGATATCTGATCAAAATCTTCACAATGTACGAATCTATTTAATTTTCTAAGAATGAATAAAATTGATTTTCTATACTTTGGTGACGCATTAATTTCTCTTTCCATAGAAGACAAGTATTCTTCTAAAACAGAGGCGCCGTGTAGCACTTGCATAACTATTCTGTTTCAGATCTGCTTAATAAAGTGCTTTATGAGACGAGTTTAGTCATAAGTGAAATATATAAAACATGAGTTTATAGAGTAAATGCCCAAGATTTTAGGCTCAGTTTAGGTACCAAAGTCAATTGACTTGGCCTCGCGGGTGAGGGTCGAGCAACATCGCAGTGGAACACTGTCTCAAAACCATTGTCGATACGCTTCCATACACATAGACAATTAAATTAAAACTGAATCTACATAGTAGAATGAAATTTAACTCGTAAATACAATCTTTAGTACTATTTCTGTTGCTAAATTTAGTCATAAAAATTTCGTAAAAAGTAAAGTATCATAATGGATGACTTTCATGTGAAGATTGGTTCAAAAGAACAACCAAGAAGAGAGTATCAGAACCGAGGATATTATGGAGGAAATATCAGATGCTACTTCACTTTACTTTCTTATTCTTTTGGACAATAGAAATAAAGAATATCGGTTTAGGTCTCCAACGGAAATAGCAAGAAAGCTATGCATAACTGCGAAAGCGTATCATAAACTTATTACTAGAATCAAAAGGTTAGGTCTGATCAAGTTTGACGATAGAGAACATGAGTTGTCTTCCTTGGGTGTAATAGTTGTACACTCAATAGGCAATATTTATAGTGCCTTAGATATATACTCTAAACTTAGAGCCATAGATATAATTACCATGTCTGATGTTACTACTGATGAGGAAATTCATAGTCTGATCGATTCGTTAATAAAAGATGAAAAAATCAAGAATATATTAAAGCGAATTCCGTAGGCCGACATTATGAACAGCAACAATATTCACGCTCAAATCTGGTGGTTAGTGATAATATATCTGTAAGCTTGTCCTAAAGTCGGATCGACTTTTGGATTAGCTCCTTGAGATTGAAAGCAATCAATTTAAAGCACACGAGCTACAGAGGGTATAATTCTTGATCCACATTTGAAGTTACCTTTTTATCCCATATTCGTGACCAGCTGCAGCTCAGTATCGCTACTGGTTTTAACTTGGTACGTTCATTATTGTGATCACGCTAGTAAGATATTACTGAAGTATGGAAAATAGGAACTGTTGTGGAGTTCGTTCCAATTGAAGCTCAAGAATATTAAACATTGCATCCCGAGGGGACCCTCTCCTTTTAGTGCATCGTATCTTATTTTTCCAGGAATTACTTTTAGTAAATTAGAATATGGTCTACGAAAGCAGCTTAGATGCAGTGAAACAATTAATTCTTGTTGGAGAGAATAGTGCTTATGTATCTTGGATTTCTGGTGAAGACTCTACGCTAATGAATGGAATAAATTATTGTTTGGTCGAAATCACCTGCAGCAGTGGAACAAAATTCACGATAATTGCATATGGAGACGAAGCTTTAAGCCTACATTGCGAAGTTAGAAAATTGATGAGAACTAATCATTAATTGACAGTTCTGAATACTAACTCAAATGCGTTCCCTGCACTTATAATGACTTGGAATTCCATTACTTAAAATTCAGGCGCTGAATTAATTATTGATCATCGTTCCTTAGCCCGTGAGCTTTTATGAATCGTAGCAGGTCGTTATAATCTTCAATTCTATAATATGATTTCATACGCTCCAAGGTTTCATCATCATAATGCACCCGGCGTTTATCTCTTGCTTTCTCCATATCATGGTAAATGAATTATGGCACTTAAGCTTTTCATATGATATCTAATGAAAAATCAGTAGGCTTGATGATAAATAGTCGCTAGTCTTGCATGCAATTTCGCTTTAGGTATTGTTTCAGCTCGTCCATAGTTTCGAACCCAAAATATCGCATTAAGTTTTCTAAGGTTAACTCGTCATACATCATGGCACTTGCCTTCCTTTTCTTTAGAGACGTCGGGTGAACGCTCAACTAATTTTCTGCTTGCAGTAAGATGGCTTTTGAGATATATTAGGTTTTACTTCAGTTTAAATATAAGAAAACTACTATGTAGAACTCACTTAGATATGAATAATTTGGTTGTCTAGAGTAACTATCTGGAAATAACACCCAGAGTATCTCAGGCCAATGTGATTAGGTCATTTGAAGGTGACTGAATTTGTGTATATGTTGTGCACATGTTTACCCCCTCCCCGTCTTATAGGGATGCCCTTTGCTAAATATTGTAAAGCATATCACAATCAGCTCATGCATAGCATTTCAACAATTGAAAATTCTACCGCATTTGGGCAACTTCCAAGTCTTAAAACAGCTTATGAATATCTCTACAGAGTAGCGTTCAGCGTTAAAGGTGTACGCTCAATATTAGATATTTTAGCTGGTGATACAGTGTGTATTGTTGGTAATCCAAAATTTACAAATCTAATTCTTGCCAGATTATGTGTTTCATGTTTATTACCCAAAAGACATGGCGGTCTAGAAATCTATAATTCTTCTTCCAGTATATTTATCCTTGATGCTGGTAACTGTACAAATGTATATCAACACATAACTTTCATGAAGCAATGTGGACTGGATATAAAAAGAGCGTTACGACGTATAGTAATATCAAGACTTTTTACAATCTACCAGCTTATAAACTCGATACTATACGAGCTGCCAAAATTCATTCAAGAATTTAATGTCAAAATTGTAATAGTTTCTGATCTTCTACATATGTTTGTCGATAATCCTCAACTTCATACAAATGAAGCAGAAATATTGCTAAAAGAAATTGGAAATTCATTATGCGAAACAACAAAGAGAAACAAAATTTTACTGCTTACTTCCCTTTGCACAACTAGCAATAATAACGATCAACCATATGATTTATCATTAAATTTTCTTCATATTTTTAACAAGAGTATTGAGATCGTTGAAAATAAAACCAATGATCGGCTAAAGCTAAAAACACTTGATAAACATTCTATTTCATTCCAGGATCTTGTTATTAGAAAACAAATCGATTTATCAATTGAAGATCTCTTACTGAATCCAATTCAAAGTGAGAATTGATTGGCTAGAATAACTCCATCATTTAGGATTGCAAGTTTGATGGAAGAGTGGAAATTGAGATCGTTTAGATACGATCTCAACAAAAAAGACATAAAGCTATTTGATCAAATGCTTACGATTTCTGCTTCTAATTGTGTTAAGCTGATAGAAATATCATGTATCATAATGTCTATAAGATCCTATTACAAAAATAATTCAACTAACAAAACATGCTGGAATAAGAGCTGGCAAACTATTCAATATCACACATTAGGACGCACTTGTCAATTAATTAGTCTACTAGTAAGAGGTATAATATAATATGATACTATTTCCTAATAAAGATATCTTAACACAAGAAATTCAATCATGGCAAGGGTTTGCTGAAACACTGCGATCAGATGACAGAAAGGTATTCTCACAAATGCTAAATGACTGTTACCAATTGGATGAGGCTATTAATACTAAGGGAGAATATTTTTCCACAGAATCTTTACTCATGGGATTAGTATTTGTACAGCATAAAATAATAAACTGGTTGATAAATGGCAATTCAAAGGATATTTAACAGTAATATAATTTTACATGACGGTCGAAGCGGACAAGAAATATAACATAGTATCTATATGGTATCTGGCTATTTATTCGATGCCTATCCCATGTCTGACAAGATGGTATTTTGGATAAAGCAGGATAATGGTAAAACTTTAAGAGTAGTAGATAATTGGTCTCACTCAATATATGTTGCATCAGATAATAAACCATTACTTAAATCAATTGCCAATAAAGAAGAGATCTCATATTTCATTAAAGGCTATGAAATTGCATCAAAATATGAGAAAATAACAGATACCTCAAAATCAGAGGTTTTAGAACTAACCTTAATTGATTCCACCAAAGCAGCACAGTTAGCATTTCAAATCGATAGAATGGCAAAATTTGGAGAGCTGCGACTATACAATGTTGATGTTTTGCCCACACAATCCTATTTCTATTATCATGACATATTTCCGTTAGCAAAATGTAAGGTGAAACTCGATCTGTTGGGATCAAATTTAAAATGGGATGTCAGGGATAGTATCTGGTCTACAGATTACGTATTACCTAGATTTGTAAAGGTACGACTAACTATATATCCAAAAATAAATGAAGGAAAAATACAAAAATTTTCAGATAGAATAGACCATATTAAAATTCAAAAATATGAAGATAATGATATAATAGAAATTAGAGATAATTCTGAATCTGAAATTCTACATCAACTAATGAAAGAAATTGTAATGATAGATCCTGACTTTATTTTAACATATGATGGTGACTCATTCATGTTCCCATATCTTCTGGAAAGATCCAAAGAAAATGGCATAGATCTTATTTTGGATAGAGAACATGTACCTCTACTACGACCTAAAAAAGAAGGAATATCCTTTTTTTCTTATGGGCGCATTTATTTTAGACCAACGTCGACAAAGCTGTTAGGTCGAATACATATCGATACTGATAATTCTTTTGTTTTAAACGAAGCAGGTTTAGAAGGTCTTTATGAGTTGACAAGAATATGCAGGATGCCTTTACATGAGGCATCAAGAGCCAGTATTGGAAAATGTATGTCTTCTTTACAATTTTATCACGCAAGCAAAAAAAACCTTCTAATTCCTTGGAAGCCTACAATGATGGAACATCCAAAAACAATGGAAGGGCTTATTTTAGCTGATCGTGGTGGGCTTATTTTCGAACCCGAGACAGGAGTTCATGAAAAAGTTGCAGAATATGACTTTGTTTCTCTATATCCTAACATTATGTACAAGAAGAATATTTCTGCCGAAACTGTTGTTTGCGATTGCTGTCATGAATCTAAACTAAAGATACCTAGACTTGAAAGATATCACAATTGTGAAAAGAGAAATGGCATTGTTCCAACCTCTCTGGAGATTCTACTTAGTAAGAGAACAATTTACAAGAATCTAAGAAACTCTACTAACGATCCTAAATTGAAGGACATGTATGACATGAGAAGAACTGCGTTGAAGTGGATTCTTGTAACATCATTTGGTTATCTTGGATTCAATAATGCAAAATTTGGCAGAATAGACGCGCATATCGCAGTATGCGCTTTTGATAGACAAATACTTGCACAATCAATGAGAATAGCAGAAAAGCATAATTTTCGTCTTTTACATGGCATAGTAGATTCAATATGGGTACAGAAGAAAAATGCTTTGCAAGCTGATTATTCCAGATTCAAAGAATCAATAGAACAAAACACAGGTTTTGAAAGTTCATTTGAAGGTGTCTATAAATGGATTGTATTTGTTCCATCAAATGATAGTCTATCATTACAATCACTACAACAACAACAGCCGCTACTACCAGTAGCAAACAGATATTTTGGATTATTTGAAGATGGCACCATTAAGATAAGAGGGATAGAAGCAAGGAGGCACGACACGCCTTATTTTTTCTCAAAAGTTCAGCAGCTGATTTTGGATATAATGGCAGAAGGTGAAACTGTACAGGAGGTCAAGGAGTTAATGCCAAAAGTGAGAGAGACTTTTGATTTTAACATCAGGCGGATAAGAAAGAGGAGGGTCTCTTTGGAGGAACTTGTTTTTACAAAAAGAATATCCAAAGATTTTGCAAACTATGATAAAAGAAGTACTGTAGAAAATCATGCGCTATCTCAGTTAGATTTAGCCGGAAAGTCTCTTAAAGCTGGACAAATTTTGAAATATGTAATTACCAATTATTACCACAAAAACGTCGCGAAACGAAGTGTACCTATTGAGCTTGTCACCTCGAAAACTAGCTATGATGTGTGCCGTTATAGTCAATTGTTGACAGAAGCTTGTAATTCTGTGACCCAACCATTCGGCACGACATTATTCACAAAACAGGATAATGGATAATCAATTAGCAAAACAAAATCTAACAACTCATGTTACTAACAAATCAGTAGATTTCCGAACAGTCTAAATTAGGGGAATTGCTCCGGAAAATAATCTTGCGATTCCTGACACTCATAGCACCGATTACTATTGCTCTTTTGTCAGTTATACTTTTGAATAACAACTTCACTTCATTCTCATCAGCATTTGCTCAGGGAGATGAATTCAGGCAGCGTGAATTTTCAGATTCTGGCGAACCAGAATTAGTTGATCGCAATCTGAAGGTCGAGGAAGTTGCAAGCGGACTTGATACGCCTACTACAATGGCCTTTTTGGGGCCAAATGATATCTTAGTATTGGAAAAGGACAAGGGCACAGTCAAAAGAATACTTGATGGAAAAGTGCTGGATCAGCCGATATTGGACGTAAATGTAGCCAACTCTGTAGAAAGATGTATGTGCGGAATTGCAATATCAAAACATGACGATACTACATACGTATTTTTGTACTATACTGAAATAAATGGTTCGGATGGAGAGGATAGACAAGGTAAACAACCCATAGGTAACAGGCTTTACAGATTCGAGTTAGTAGGTAATGCTTTAAAAAATCCCGTTTTACTATTGGACTTGCCAGCACTACCTGGACCCCGACATAATGGGGGAGCAATTGTTATTGGGCCGGACAATAATCTTTACGTGCCCATTGGTGATGTAGACGGTTCGTTTCGAGGAGAGGACTTTCAGACCCTAACACAAAATTACCGTGACGGAATAGATGCTGATGGTCGAAGTGGGATACTAAGAGTTACCCAGGACGGCCAGCCAGTTGGAGAAGGAATTATAGGAAATGAGATCCCTCTTCGTCTATATTATGCCTACGGCATAAGAAACAGTTTTGGACTTGCATTTGATCCGCTCACAGGAAAATTATGGGATACTGAAAATGGACCAGGGAGCAGCGATGAAATCAATCTTGTGGAACCGGGCTTCAATAGCGGTTGGCAAGAGATGACGGGAATTTCTAGATTCGATGAAGAATTTGATGAATCTGAATTAGTAGACTTCGATGGCAAAGGACATTACAGGGATCCCGAACTAGTCTGGTTGAACACTGCAGGTCCAACAGCAGTATTGTTCATGACTTCAGATAAGTTAGGAACACAATACCTCAATCAGATGTTTGTAGCTGATGTACATAATGGCAGAATATATCATTTTGTACTAACTGAAGACAGAATGCACCTCGTACTTCCTCCAGCTCTTCAAGATAGAGTCATAAGGTCAGCAACCGCAGCTGGGCTGGAGCAAATTATATTTGGCCAAGAATTTGGTGGTATAACTGACCTGAAAATAGGTCCAGACGGCTATCTTTATGTAGTATCGGTTGGCCTAGGAAAAATATTTAGAATAGTTCCGAGCTAAGTTCGAAGGTGCTCATTTGTAATTTCCGAATGTAGATGGTCACAGCTTAGAAAGGACTTTATGCTTCTAAAGTTCTTTCAACTATTTTGTGTCCTGTTTTTTTCTTGTGGTCATTTGCCATAACGCTATCTAGAAATTCCTTATCGCACTGGGCGCAGTGGTATGATGTCTTCAATGTCAACATATTACTACACAACAAAGATTAAAAATATTCCAGGGCGTTAAGAGGTTCATCTTCAAATAATGCAGGATTAACTCCGACTAATCTCTTGTAGGTGGTTTCGGTTTGTGTAAGTGTTGTGGGATGGTATTTCTTACTATTCCGTCATACAGTTCAGCATGAATTCGTGCTATGTTGTCCCATTTCATCTTATCCTTAAAGGCCTCTACGTTATTTTTATAGTACTGGTAATTTCCACTTAGGTGAACGAGAGCGTTAGAGAATGCCGTTGGACTTCTTGGTACCCCAATACCTAGTCCTAACTTTGAAAACTCCTTAAAAAAGCCAAGTTCTGAAGCAACAAAAGGTAAGCCATGTGCTAATCCATCGAACATGACTCCCGAACCAGAGCTTACTTTATAGGGAAGTATAACCGCATCGGCCGTATAAAATAATAATGAAAGTTCTGCCTCATTTAAAAAGTCCATATCCAAATTAACTATTTTTTTTCTTCCATCGAATCTTGGTTCAAAGTTCTCAACGTTATAAAAATTTCTAGAGGAATTGATTACTATAGTCCAATTGTCAGGAATGAGCATTTTACGAAAGATATCCCATCCTTTTGTAGCAGTTCTAAATCCTACAGCCAGTGCAATTCTTCCTGCTAGAGGTAATGAAAATCTTTGCCGAGCAATTTCTTTGGTAGATGGAAAAGGCGCGCTAGCTTCTGCACCATGATAAATTATTCTTCCTCCTCCGACTTTTTCTTTCATATATTGTGAAAAGACGATTCCCTCTTTAGATATTTTCAGTTTCTTAGTATTAAGATCATTGAAGGACTTGTAGTTAATAAGATGAGTCCAGTACCGTAGTAATCTATTTCTGTAATTGCCAGTTCCCCCAAGTATTTTCCTATTTTTAATTGGGACTACCATATTCATCCATTGTCTGAAAGTGAATGAAGTATGAAATGTCGTTACTATTGGGACAGTACATATTTCATAAAAAAAGTCAATGTTTGTTCTAGTCTTTCTCGGGTCAAAAGGGTCAAGTATTAACCCATATAAGCCATGTTCATATTGAACGTGTACAATGTCTGGAGATGTTTGTTCAACGATTTCTAGTAAAACTTCCGAATTGTGGTCGTTAGCTGGAGCCAATCCAGCGTAATCGCCATCACCCTCTTCATTACTTGCAACAAGAACAGTTAGTCCTTTTTTTCTAAGCTCCCTTGTCAAATTAGCGGTATGGCGCCCAACTCCACCATGCATAGGAGGGTATTCCGTAGATACCATTAGAACCTTAATCGCATCACTTTTAATCACAGAATTTCACATCCATCTGTTTTAACTGAAATGAGGCAAATTTGTAATAAACAAAGAAAGTATTTTCGTTCATGTTATTATATATACCATAAAGGTTATAATAAGATAAGTCAGAAAATCATATCTTTAGAATTAATAACATTGCATCGCAACTTCCAGATAAGTGACCAGAGAATTAGTGGACTTGAGTATTTTTTTCCTTACATTTTTAATTATTGAATTTGAATTTTAAGTATTATTTAGAATTCTTCCTTCACTCTCACAAATCGAGAATAAATAGGCTGAACACGTCGTTTACTTGTGAGAGGGGCAGACAAGGCCAAGCGTGATCCAAATTACTGGATCACTATGGGATATTCATTGCAGAATGAAGGGAGATCCGTCCAAGCGAAGAAATATTACAAAAAGGCATTGGAGCTAGATCCAAAAAACATAGTTGCAAGGATTAATCTAGGCAATATTCTCAGTGAGAGTGGAAACTTTGAAAATGCAATCAATCAATATTTAGATGCCATTGATGCCAATCCCAATATCCCAGAGATCTGGATTAACTTAGGAGCAGTTCTCATATCAATAGGAGATTTTCAAGAAGCAAGGAGATGTTATAACAAAGCGGCTCAACTTGATCCAAATAATCCAGTCGTTTGGTATTACAAGGGGTTACTCTTGAGTCACTTTGGACAGTATGGAGACGCCTTGTCATGTTACGAAAAATCCTTAAAACTTTCTCCTCATGAAGTCAAAGTATGGTATGATAAGGCTTTTGCTCACATGAATTTAGCAGATTACAAGATGGCAGATGTGTGTTATGATGAAATCTTGAAAATGGATGCTTCTCATTCAGATGCAATGGGAGACAAGGGAACTGTTCAGGCTTCGCTTGGTCACTTTGGTGAAGCAATCACATTTTTTGACAAAGCCTTGGAAATCAATCCACAAAATATTCGAATACTTATGAATAAAGCACGAGCCCTAGAAGAATTGGGGGAATATGAAAAGGCTAAAAAATGCTACGAAGAAGTAGATAACATGTCTGACGCTTGAAAAGTGGATTTTCCTTGCTATTTAATAAATTGAACATTACCAAACGACAGTCAATGGCTTATTAAAACATTAGGTCTCAATATTTTTCTTCGCAGACGGCTCTGCGACTTTGCTCGATCAATCTAGTATATTGAACACCAATCACACTAATATAATCAAATCTTTCTAAAAAATGATTTAACATTGGGTCTGTAGATATAGTAAATTATAATAACATTGATAGCTATCCCGATTGCGGATCCTATAATTCCAGCGGCTAAAGAATTACTGCTCGTCCCATACATACTATTGAGGGTCGAAATGCTAGATACTGCGGCCGTTATTGCAGAGATAACGTTGATCGCAATCCCAATAATACATATTATGATTGTAATAACCCATGCCCATCCCTTCCCTTTTAAGAGACCGTACGACATAACCAAATAACCGATACCAATTACCAAGATTATAATGCCTAATGTAATCAATAACACACCGAAGGATGATCCTATTGATGCCGACCCATCCGAAAGATCAGCTGGAATGCTCGAAACAAATGCCCCTAAAATAATTGATGATATGCCAGCGAATACGGACATTATCCCTAGGATTATTGTAAGAAAAGCAATAATGGTGACTCCTATAGGTCGACTAATTGGAGATGAGGTCAATATGACTATGGAACACTTGATAGTAATGGTTAAAAAAATTACGGTTATTTGGCTTAATGACAAGAGCCAATAATATCATCGGGCCCCCTACCATGACCTTTTTGTTCTCTAGAGAACAGTACGGATCAGACCATTGGATTTCGTATAAATCCTGAACTTGGCTGGACAAATCAAAGGATTATAATACTTAGAAATATAGTCTTATCAAACATTGAACTACGAAGGAATTTGTAAAGGTGTACTTGAGCTAGATCAGTCGATTCGATACTCCGGGCTAGTTGACCACCTTGGCACATTACTATCTATGTCATATAGAAAAGGTTTGGAGCCGCTCTCTTCTCCAGAGGAAACTGCGGAATATTCGAGGCGAGCAGTACTCCGTACTGGCGCAATAGAATCAGGACCAAAAGTGGGAAAACTAGAGTATGTTATAGGAAAGTATGAAAACCTAATCCGCGCAACTATCCCTATCGTGTCGGATCAATATAACAAGTACTATCTTATGTTGTCAATAGACAAAGTTGATAACTCGAGTAAGATTATTGAAGAAAAAGTGTTACCGTTTGTGAGAGAAGAATGGCGCCAGTTTTTTTAGACGGAATTTCCCAAGTATTTTCGTGATAGTATTTCGGTTTTTTGATATATCTCAGATGGTAGAGATGATCCAACATTATTTTGGTTTGTAGGAAGAATTTTGCCTGATATACCCCTCGTAGGATTCAATCTTTTCTAGAATCATACAAGCTGTAGATACATCTTTGGTAAGTTACAAAACAGTGATTGTTACTTGCGGAAGCGTAGGAGAAAGGAGTAAGAGGTATTCTCTCAAGTCAGCATGAATTTTGCCTAAAACCATTGATAGGAGTACTCAGTAATATTTACTGGCATAGCAAAAAGAAGATATCCTCACAAAAAGGCTTGATCCAATAGTATGGGAATTTTTATCGCAACTGAGCATTGCATCTTGCGGAATCTTAGTGTAATTTAGTTGTCCTCATCATCACTCGAAGTCATTAAGCTCTGATTAGTTTCACTATCTAAGTTAGTACTGGCTGCGCTCTCTGCATCAGGGGTAGCTGATCCTAGATTAAGATCTACAACTTCAGGTCTAGTCGCGGGGGAGTTATTTCCTTCTTCACAAAGTATTTTTAGAGTCTTCAGTGGTAGAGCGCATGCGTGATACGTTTCTCCACTGTCAACTGTTACGTTAGGAAATGTGGCAACATATTCAATGAGCTGCCCTTGACCGCCAGATACAGCTGAACTGCTCGCATTAGAGCTTTCTAAGAGATCGTTTCCTTTGACCTCAAAGAACTTTACCTTAGAATGGTCATTCACAGTTACAATTGCAACCACATCTCCACTATCTGCCTTGTCTGCGCCCAATATAGTAAGTATTACTTTGAAGATATCTGTCCCGCTGCCTGTTTCAGCAGATGTTGTTCCTATTATTCCCGTACAAAACCCAAAAACAACTAGAATAGCAGTCCCAATAATTGAAGCATTTTTGATAGTTATTGCTTTATTCCAGAGATTTGCAGAAAGTCTGATCAATTGTTATACTGTTCTACAGAGATTGGATATTAAACAGAAGATCACATAGTTTAGACTAGCATATTGAATTTTTAAAAGCTTTACGAGATTAGAATCAAAGCTTGAAATGAATTTAGAGATCATGTTTGGGAATGGAAATTTTAGAATTAGACTTTGTCCCTTAACAATTTTCAAATTTTGAAATTCTGCAATAAAAGGATTTTCGGTTCATTTAGTCCTCACGATTCATAATATCAAATGCAAACTTCATCTCATAATTTCAAGAAAGAAGGCATATGACATCTTCTGTTGCTGCTCAACCTATGGACAAACATCCTTTCGGAGCAAATCTCTGAAAGTCAATACCTGTTACTATCTTCAAGACTTTGTTCGTATTGAGTTACTGTGATCAACTAATTATTGCCATATCTTTGAAAGTCATCCTGTACCAAAATTGATGCCAATTACTACATATAACTACTTGATAATTTAATTCATAACCCACCACTTTTATTATTAAGACAATGAAGACACATTATACTAACTCAACATAATGTAAAGTATTCAATTGGGCCTAAAGTATTAAGCCCGGATTACAAGCTCTTGACTAGCTAATTATGCATTCTAAGATCTCTTTTTGGTTTTTTTCTTACTTTTTAGTTTTGATTTTGCTTTCGGCTTAGATTTTGGTTTGCTAATTCTCTTTGACTTCACACCTCCAGAACTTGCTATTTTTGATCTAGCAACTTGATCTAATTTCTTTTGTACTTCATTTAATCGAACTTGCAGCCTTGCGATGGTCTCTTGCTGTTTATTGCGACCATATATTACCTTGTCAATTCTTGTCAAATGACTTTGCATGGCTTTTATAAGATCTTGCATTGATCTGTTTCGGTCAACTTGGCTCTTAAGCTGCGTTCTCAAATTTGAGATAGCTCTTTCCTGAACAGTAGGTTTGCGTCTTTTAGCAGCTAGTATTTTTTTATTCTCTGTAATCTCTGGCGGTGCACTCATTTCTTCCTGCAATGATTGACTCTGTGGAAAATCTGTTTCAACTACCTCAGTTTCAATTCCTATCTCACCTGCTTCATTTTCGCCTTCTGCACTTTCAGCTGAACCTAGCACTTCCAGTGTATCGTCTTGGCTTTCTGCCAAGTCTTCTACCTCTTCCATTACTTCTTGGATGTTATTTGCATTAGTACTTTCTTCATTTTCTAGTGCCACAATTATACAAAGTGATCCTCACTAAAAAAGAGTAGGGTCAACGATTAATCCAAAGTCGATTGCATCAATATGTTGGGTAATTCGTAGTCCACCAGACGATTTATTTGCGAGTTGATGCCATATATTGTCATATATGAGCTATTAATATGGCCAAAATAAGAAGGAAGCTGAAGAGGAAACAAGAACTTAATGACACTGAATTGATTGAAGCAAATTTTGATTCTTTGAAGTAACAAAAAAGAATCTAAATTTGTATTTCGAAAAAATAATGCTCGTAAGATTGCCACAAGATAACACATAAAAAAAAATCCGTGTCGAAATGAGGATGGCCAAGTCACTGCTGAAATCAAGGGAGTTATAGCTTAGACCATTTAAAAACGGACTGCATTCTATGTTTGAAGGATAAATTATTGCGATAGAAATATCAATCAGCTCCGATAGCACTTCTCGTGGATTGCGCCTACGTCACCTCACTTTTCAATGTCAAGCTTAAAGGCTATTGCAGGATAGTCAAATATTAGAGATAACTATCAAGAACGAACCAGTTATTGGCTTTGGAGCTAGCCTATACGTAGCGAAATAATTGGGTAACAGATTTGTTGTATAATGGCTAATTTTCACTTACTTGAACTGGGTTGACAACTTCTCATTCCTAGGGTAGAATTACGGTCTTTTACGAATATTCGGAAAGGAAGCCTGGGAGGGAGATTACAATAGAAAGGGATATTGTAATGTTTGTGAAACTAGGAATGACGAACTTGGATTTTTGCCTGTGGTGGTGCCGGAGACTAATTTACAATTTTACCCTCAAAATTCCGGACATTTCTGCGCGTCCTTTTGACCAATACACTGGTCCGTGAATAACATAGTACAAATTTAATATCCCAAAACCAACGAGAATAAATTGAAGAGTGTAGAATCACCCTTGGCCAATCCGCAGACCTCCCACTTTTAACTGGAATAAATGAATGATATTTGAATTAAGGCTTCAATTTCATATGTATTTAAGATAAAAAGAATTACAAAACATAGTGTTCAAGATCATTAAGCATGTAAAAGTATATGAGAGTAATTGGCTCACTGTGTATGAAGACATACTAAGCACCTTGCAAAATACGAAAAGGCGGGAAGTCTACAATAAGATTGTCACATTCGATACTGCACATATAGTTCCAATATTAGATAATACTGATCTGTTGATGGTCGAGACTTATAGGAACGGAGCCAGTAAGCGATTGATAGAATTACCTGGGGGATTCATAAACGCAGGTGAGAGACCTCGCGATGCGGCTAAAAGAGAATTGCTAGAAGAAACTGGATATTCGTGCAAAATGATGAAATATATAACATACTCCTACACTTGGCCAGGCCGAAGCACCCAAAAAAACTATATTTTTTGCGCAAATAGGCTAGCCAAAACAAAACATCCACAACCTGAGCCCTTTGAACAATTAAAGATTATTAGACTAAGTAAAAAGCAAATTGCAAATGAAATATTGAGCGGGAGAATTAGAAGCGCATCTACGATATCAGCAATTTTCATGAGTTATCTAGTTCTGGGTATCAATCTCACAATACCTTCGTGATATAGTACCGCTCTCATGCCGAGATTTTGTTAGCTGAAAATTGTGTTCCAGAACAGATTTCTATTTCTTAATTAATACTAGGTCAAATTTACTTGCTAGGTTCAATCAGGAATTTAATTTAATTTGAACTCTAATAAGTTAAACGATTTATGTAAGTATTTTGGTGAAATTTTTCCAAGCAGCCGAAAAAGGATATATCTCACACCAAAGATACATCCCGTTTTCCAAAACCCGCTTGTATCATTGGTATCATGATCCCTTGGTCCCTAATGGTTACCGAATATTGTATATTATGAAGGATTAGCTTTTTTATTTTACAATGCTTTCTTCTATTTCAAAACTTGATACTTTTCACCAAATGCATATAGTGCGCTGTTAAAAGCTTCAATTGGAGGAGTTACCAATCCAGCACCGATATTTCCGATTCCAGCTTTTTTATGCGCTACAGCAGTATCGATAATTGGCAGAATACCTGTACTTACTACCTTTCTTAAATCGATCCCCGTCGCAGTTCCTTCGAAGTTAAATATTGGAATAGTAAATGTATCATTAAGACTCATTGTAATTTGCCTCATTTTTTTAGTGAATCGTAGTGCATCTTCGGCTGTTCCTCCAATTAGAGAGAGTATAGCTGGCGAATTGGCTAATGCAAATCCCCCTACTCCAGCTGTCTCTGTAATGGCACTATCTCCGATGTCTGGATTTCCATCTTCCTTTCTATAACCCGGAAAATATACTGCATCAATTATGCCTGCTGGACCTGTGAACCATTTGTTACCAAGGCCACTAACTTTGATTCCAAAATCGGTTCCATTTCTTGCCATGACAGTGACCAAAGTACTGTACTTTATGTTAGCGGCAGCTTGAGTCATTGTTTTACAAGCACCCATACTTAAGCATAAGAAAAAGATTTCATTCTCTGACAAGTACCTTACCACCTTAGATATGTCCTTCTTAGGGGCCGATTCTAGCAGATAATGCAAAATTATACTTTCAAATAATACTGTGCCTGCCGCAGGCCTATTGTGAAGTTCATCTCCCATATGCAAAGCTTTTGCCATGATAATCTTTAGGTCGATCCCACCACTTAGCCTAATTGCTTCAGAAAAACACGGGGCCAAAACGTTCGTCCAATATTTCAAAATGTTTACAGCGCTCTTATCGAATACGCCAAATTGAACTTTATTTTCGACAAGTCTGCTATAACAGGTGTTTCCATATTTCATATCCTTTATGACAAAAACTGGCATTGAAGCACTTATGACACCGGCCATTGGTCCAACTGCATCGAATTCATGATTAGGTGAAAACTCTATCTTCCCTTGTCGTATAATGCGGCTTGCGTCGTCCTTGTTATTAGCTAAACCCTCATAAATCATAGTCGCAACTATAGCACCTTTCATTGGTCCGCACATCCGATGCCAGTCTATTGGGGGGCCGGCATGTGAAATAGTATTTTCTTTCATATTTTTAAAAACCTTTATTGCTGGTTGGATATCTACAAGAAATGGCCTTGAGGACCTCATCTTCTCTATGGCCGACCTATTAGCCTCCTCTATGGTACTTTTTATTTGCTTAGCCAATACTTAGACACTACCATTACAGGTGCACATGACAGAATCATTCAATTCATCATTTCAATATGTGGGTTCCAGATTCCCCCGCAACTGCCGCACAGAGTTTGTCAAGATGTGCTATTATTGCCTCTCTGCCACCGTTTTTGATGAAGGAAATTGCAGCTTTAACTTTTGGTGCCATGCTGCCTTCTCCAAATATATGGAGACCGAGTGCCTCTAAATCCTTTATCCGAATATTCGTTATCAATCTTTGGTTATAATTCCCATAATTCTCGTACACTCCGTCTATATTAGTCAAAATGACTAGCTTAGATGCACTAACTAGTGTAGCCAATAGCTCAGTCGCCAAGTCTTTATCTATAACGGCATTAACACCAACCTTCGTTCCATCCTTATCTATAACAGGGATGCCTCCTCCTCCACATGCGATAACCAAAAAACCTGCCTGCATAAGCGATTCTATTGCTCTATGCTCTACTATAACAAGAGGTTTTGGAGATGATACCGCAAATCTAAATCCATTTCCTGCACGGACCTTCTTAATCATAAAGGAGCTATTATCTCCGACTAGAGCATCCATCCATTCCTGTTCTTCCCATTCATGGAAAACCCTACCGAGTGGTTTGCTCGGATTCTTGAATGCAGGATCGGCTTCATCAACCAAAACTCTAGTAATGACAGTAGTAACATCCATCTCCATTCCCCTTCGATCAATCTCATTTTGTAATGTCTGCTCAATCATATAGCCAATTACTCCCTGTGTTTCTGCATTACACGCATGCAGCGGTAGAGCAGGAAAAATACCATTTGCTAACCTGTGTCTTAATAGACTGGCTCCCACCTGCGGCCCGTTACCATGAGTAAGTATAATCCTAAATCCCCTTTCTATCAGATCTACAATTTGCGTGGATACATCTTTAATATGTCCGCATTGCTGGTCGAATGTGCCAGTTTCATTTTCGCGCATTAATGCATTTCCTCCTAGGGCAACGACAATAACTTCGGGTCTTAAGCTAGTCAAAGTCTATCTGATGTGAATATGATATTTAAGTATGTTCAGTCAATTCCAATCTCAATAATTATGTGATACGAAAGCTTTGCATTGTCGCTCATAGTAGTAGATAATAGCCGCAGCTGATTAAAGAACTGAAAATCGAATCACAGTCTAGTTCCATCTAGAAAATTACTACCATTATTTTGACCGCGCCCTTCCCTGCAACAAGGAAGTAATTTCCTCAAAATACTAGTTCCGAATACCCTATCTACTATTGTATAAAGAGCGCAAATAACGCCAATAACAAGATCTATGCCTGAAGTATGACCTCGATAGCTGATTGGACCAATATTGGCTAAGAATTCCTTTTCCATTCCTCGCGCTATAGAATTTATCAGCGCTTGCATTTCTTCATCACACACGCACTCCATACCATATTTTATCATTTTAAAGCTGGTCCATGATGTCAAATTTGCATAATGTAACGGAAGTTCTATCCTATTAAAATTTAGACATTTGGCACACCAATTGAACATTGTGAGATATCCTGTAATAAAATCATCACCAGAGGGAGTGTATCCTGGCCCCCTTCCGCAGAATTTTCCCAGTATGTCTACCATCAGAAATACGAATTCTGAATCATTATCGATTTTCTTTTCGATGTTGGTCACAGATCCTATTTGCTCCGATAGTAATCCTTCGTTCGTAATGTCTGGTTGCAGGAGAGACCCTGGTTTTACAAATTTCAATAGAGAATAAAAAATAGAGTCATGTACATCACGAAATTTCGATAAAGAATTTTTAGTTAGAGGCTCCAGCTTTTGTTTGAATAATTTTGATTTTCTTAAATCGATGACAACAGAGCCCCCATCTCTATTCTCAAATAGTAGCTTAGTTCCGTCATCCCAAACAGTAGATCCGAATTTCACATAGTCTCTAAGACTATGAATTTCCCCGTATTGCATAATGTTTAAGGTGATTGGTGATCGAACTGCGTTCTTAGTAATTACTAATAGTCTGTTATCATGGGTTTTGACGTTCGCAGTGCCATCAAAGACGCTTACCATATGAGCAGCTCTCGTAGGATTTGATGCTTTCGAAATATGTTCAACAAAGCGTTCTCCAATCCAACAACATTCAAGAATATTATTTTTCAGCTTATTGTCTTGGTGTATAGTCATTTGATATTTGCATTTACCTCTTAGCTACAAAATTTTCGAAAGAATTCGCTCCAATTTAGTGTCGAGTTTAGCTCTAGGTTTCCAATCAACGTGAATAGAGGTTACATTCTGATCAATTAGAGAATTGTGGAATAACTCAAGTCCAATGTTTATCACTTTTAATTCACCGCCAAGCAGATTTCTAACTTTCCCCAATTTGCTAGATCACTCCATTCAGAAAACATACAGAATATGCTTTATTCAGATCAACAAGACCTCTTGATATTATATGTGCAGATGCGATAGTTGCCAAGGCGTTAGTGGGAAAGACCAATACTCCAGCTCTTTTTAGATCTCCAATGCTTTTCTCAAGCCCTTGCGGATCTCCTCTGGTACCACAGACATGAGCCACTACGCTCAAGTACCTGCCTGCCTTTTTTGCATTTTCCTTGATCAGCTCGATGTCTTTTAGTACGGCGCCTACTGGATTGGCATTTAATCCATGCCCTAATACGAAATCTAAAATAATTACACCCACTTCGGGATCCCGTGACTCTTCAACCAGTCTTAACCTTCTAATTGTTGGATCTATCATAGGATGGGCACGTCCTTGAGTGAATTCTTCTTCTCCTAGGTCAAGAATGGAGTGTTTTTTGCTTTTAGAGGTGGAACGTAACTTGATTGTCTTTCCCGTAGGAGTATTCGAGTAAATGCCCATCAAAATACCGTTCAAAATTACCTGCGCCTCGTAAGCAAACGTTCCTCCAGTGTACAAAGCTCTGACGTATTTTTGTTTCATTTCAAATTTTTCCCACTCCCGCGTTACAGATTTGTGTAAAATTTCGGGTCTTAAATGCAAATGCTCAAGTGAATCCCTGAATTTTTCCTGATTGGTCAACTTTGCGACTCCAAAAACAGCAGAAGCCAATGTATTAGCCTGAATAATCATAGACTTATGTGACTTGATAGAGCTGTATCGATTTCCTCCTATAAATGCTACAACATATTTTTTCTTGCCATGTTTAACAATGTAATTGATTATTGACCTCTTAACACTAGGAGAAGGAGGTTTTGATATTATCGTTATTATTTCTATATCGGCCAATTCTTCCAGCAATTTTAATGATTCTAGCATCATTAATCCACCTATCTTCTGTTTAGGATCGTTTCCTCCCACACCAAGACCATATTTTACTCCAATATTGCATTGTTCTAAAAGGGTAGAAACCTCTTGAAGTCCTGTCCCAGCGGCAGCGATAATTCCAACAGGACCTGTATGCAAAACATTTGAAAAACCAATTCCCTTCCCGTTTATAATAGAAGTACCTGAACCCGGACCTAAAATCAAAACCCCTTTCTTAATACCGTATTTCTTGATTTTCAGCTCGTCTTTAAGGGGAACATGGTCACTAAAAATATGCTGATGTATACCAATATCGGTTAGCTTCAGTGACAAATCTTTGACATGTTCTCCAGGTATTGAAATTAAAGCCAAATTAGCATCTGGTAGGTATGCCAATGCGGAATCAAGGTCAGTCGATTTCTGCAAAGATGGATTAGCTCTATTAGAATTGCCATTGGATGCTAGCAGCTCGTCGAGTTTTTTTAAAGCATAAGTGACAGATAAGTTGTCCATTCCTCGCACAGCTACTATGAGGTCAGAGTCCGATGCTTGGTTGATTCTAGATCTAGGAAAACCAAGTCTTAACAATACTTCCTTGTTTGTTTTTGTGCCCATAATGACTACTGCGTCAATAATTCTGTCATCCCGTTTCAGGACGTCAGAGATTTTCAAAAGATTAAGTGAATCTCTGTAATAATTTGACTTCACAATGATGCGATCAGTACCATATTCTGGCAATGTTTCGTTACCCCTCTTGGGTATTTGCAATATGTACAAATATTTAAAATACACGGAATAGTTTTTGAAGCCAAATGATACGAAAAAATGATTCTGACCAAAGAGTTTGGTTCTGCAAAATGTCTTGAACATGAAATCCCATTCCCGCAAACTATAATACAATGTCATAAACAACTATCACAATGAGTAGAGTCAAGAACAAGGAAGTTGCGGCAGTAGTACGACTTGTTTTTGCAGTGGTAGCATCTGTAGGTTTGATTGCTGGCTTCACTCTAAACCATCAAGTCCAAATATTTTCACCTGCCTGGGCTCAAGAGAATAAACCTCTTAAGGTTGCTTTAGTGACCGATGCCTTATTCAGTGATGGAGGATGGGGCGCATCTGCGTATAATGCTTCCCAGGTCCTAAAGGACAAGTATGGGCTAGAGCTGACGACTCAGGAAAATGTGGCAATACCAGATATAGAACCAACCTTAAGAGATGCAGCAGAAGCCGGAACAGATCTCATTTTAGCTCATGGTTTCGAATGGGGGGATCCCGCCTTGAAAGTAGCTCAAGACTATCCTAATACCAAATTTGTAGTTTTTACTGGGCTTACCAACTCTACCAATGTAGCATCAATATTTCCGATGCAACAGGAGGGTTCATTTTTGCTTGGCGCGCTGGCAGGCATGATGACTAAAACTAATTCACTAGGCTGCGTTGGTGGAAAGGCGTATCCTAACATTATAAACATATTTGAAGGCTTTAAGCAAGGAGCAAAACTTGTTAATCCCAACGTCAAAATAACATGTGTATTCATTGATGATTTTCAAAATCCTGCCAAGGGCAAAGAAGCTGGACTTTCTCTAATTAACAACGGTGCCGACTTTCTAATTCACGTGGCAGATCTATCAGGCCAGGGAGTAATACAGGCAGCCGACGAAAAAGGTGTTTATGCGCTGGGAGTAGTGGCCGATCAAAACAAATTAGCGCCCAATACTGTCTTGAGCTCCTTCGTCCTCGATATAGAGAAGGCGTTTGATCAGGCAATTAAGATGGTTCAAAACGGGAATTTTAGTGGCCAAATTTACAGACCAGGTCTCGAAACTGGGAAGAGTGGTTCTGGGCCGGGAATAGTATATCTAGCGCCGTTCCACAGTCTCGATAGCAGGGTCCCAGCTGAAGTAAAATCTAAACTATTACAATTAGAACAGGATGTAATTAATCATAAAATTTCAATTCCAGAAAGGGTTGAACCGACACCTTAAATTATTCATTTTCATCCCCTATCAATTTAGATGCCGCTTGGGACCTGTTGGATTGATGTCGGATTGATTCGAATTAACTATCTGACTACGTAAACAAGATAGATTATGGAAAAAAACACCTCATCACAGATAGTCCTCATGAAAGGGATCATGTGTAAATTCGGTGATGTAACTGCCAATGATAATGTGAATTTTGATTTAGTTAAAGGTGAAATACACGCTCTTTTGGGTGAGAACGGTGCAGGCAAATCTACCCTAATGAATATTCTTTACGGCCTTTACCAGCCTCAAGCGGGGGAAATATTTGTGAAGGGGAAAAAGATCCTTCTAAAATCTCCACAAGACGCAATTGAGCTTGGCATTGCCATGGTACACCAGCATTTCCTACTAACAGCCCCCCACACAGTTGTAGAGAACATAATTGTAGGGCTAAAACCCAAAAAACCAATTTTCCTAGACATTGATTCTGCCGAAAAAAAAATCCTTAGGCTGTCAGGAAAATACGGTCTTAAGACAAATCCAAGAGCCATTGTAGGCAATCTTTCAGTAGGAGAACAGCAACGTGTAGAAATCATAAAGGCACTTTACCGAGATATTGATATTCTAATTTTAGATGAACCTACCTCTATGTTAACTCCTCAAGAAGAGGAGTCGTTATTTGAAACACTTCAGTCGATGGTTGATCAGGGATTATCAATTATTTTTATAACTCACAAGCTGCAGGAAGTCATGGCTGTTAGTACACGTGTTACTATTCTCAGGAATGGAATGGCTGTAGGAACTTTCAGGACCTCCGAAACCAATGAGACCAACCTCGCTCAATTGATGATAGGGCGTACTCTGTCAGCACATCCAAAGAACCTGCCAAGAATGCACAAACCTCTCAAGCCTATATTAGAATTAAGAGAAGTTTCTGCACTAAATAATGCGAATGTACTCTATCTAAGAGGATTGTCATTAGATGTGGGGTCAGGGGAAATACTGGGAATAGCCGGAGTTGACGGTAACGGTCAGAGCGAGGTAGCCGAAGTTATATCAGGGCTGAGAAAAGTTATACGGGGCCGTATTATCATCGATGGACGTGAAGTCACTAATCAATCGCCCCATAATATAAGAGAAAGTGGATTGGCGTATATTCCTGAAGACAGAATGGAAACTGGACTCATATTGGAATATTCAGTAGCTGAAAATCTGGTCCTCGATAGGTATTACTCTAAACCTTACTCAAATAATCTAATTTTGAATCATTCGCAGATTAGAAAATTTGCTGAGAAAATAATTTCAGATTTCGATATCAGAGGGGTGCCTGGGGAAAATGCTCCTATCAGGTCCATGTCTGGGGGAAATTTGCAAAAAATTGTATTAGGTAGAGAGCTCTCCAAATGTCCGAAAGTTATCATAGCCCACAATCCTACCCGAGGACTTGACATAGGTGCTGCAGAATATGTCCACAATCAGCTTCTAGGACAAAGAGAAAACGGGGCTGGAATTCTGCTAATATCTCTGGATTTAGACGAGATTCTAAAAATTAGTGACAGAATTGCGGTCATATACGAAGGTAGGATAATGGATGTATTTACAAGAGATGAAGTTACTGTTGACCAGATCGGACTTTTGATGGGAGGTATGAAAGATGCATTAGATTCAACTGAAGAGGTGGGGCATGGCAATAAATGACTTCGTTACCCCTACAGCGTACCACAATTAGAAAATTAAATCTGAGAACGATGGTCCCATTTCTAACTGGGGGCCTTGCCTTTCTAGTAGGCGGAGTAATACTTTCAGCTGCCGGTGAGGACCCAATTTATGCGTATCAAATTATGCTCAAGGGAGCTTTTGGGAGTGTTCGTGCGTTGGCAGATACTTTGGTAAAGACAACATCACTTCTAATTTTAGGTCTTGCAGTCGCAGTAGCATTCAAATGTAAAATTTGGAATATTGGAGCAGAAGGACAATTGTACTTTGGAGCCCTTGGAGGTCTCCTAGTTGGACTTTCGTTTATAGGAACTCTTCCTATCCTTGCTCCCATCATAGTGATAATAACAGGTTTTGTATTTGGTGCGTTATTCAGTATGATACCTGCAGTTCTCAAGGTGAGGCTTGGAGTAAATGAAGTAATAGTGACTGTTTTGCTTAATTTTGTTGCTCTTCTTTTTATATCGTATTTACTTCATGGGCCACTAAAAGCACCCGGATTTCTATCTTATAGTCCCAATATAAATCTGGAATCTGAACTCCCAGTTTTGTTACCAAACACAAGACTAAGTGTTGGAATACTTATAGCTGCCGTGGCAGTGATCGGAGTGCATATACTGCTGTCAAAGACGAAAATTGGTTTTGAGATACGTAGTGTAGGTGCCAATATCAAGGCGGCTAGATACATAGGCATGAACGTATCAAAGAGCATCTTTGTAACATTTGGAATAAGCGGAGGATTGGCAGGAATAGGGGGGGCAATTCTTATTGCAGGAGTGCAACACCGTCTTATTGAGGGGATTTCCCCCGGTTACGGGTTTATCGCCGTTATCATTGCGCTCCTGGGTAGAGAAAATCCAATAGGTGTTACAATAGTTGCATTCTTTTTTTCTGCCTTGTTGGCAGGCTCGGAAGTCATGTACAGAACACTAGGGATTCCAGTAGCTCTTGCACAAACCTTGCAAGCTCTAGTCTTAGTTTTCGTTCTGATAGGAGAGCTGTCATTGCGATGGGAACCGAAGAGGAGAAAGAGATAAGATCAACTTGATCGAGGAAGCGCTGATTATAGGTGCAGTAGCCTCTGGACTAAGGATGTCTATACCGATCCTTTTTGCTGCGCTCGGAGAATGCATCGCTGAGAGATCTGGAGTATTAAACTTAGGTGTTGAAGGCATGATGATCATAGGAGCATTCACTGGCTTTATGGGGACTTATCTGACTGGTAATATTGCCATCGGATTGTTGATGGCCGTTGGAGGTGCTGCTGTTTTAGCCTCATTAATGGCATTCTTAAGTGTCACCATAAGAACAAATCAACTGGCTGCAGGTTTGGCAATTTGGCTATTGGGTGTAGGACTTGCGGCTCTTTTGTACAGAATATCGTTTGGAGTAGTAACTGTCGCTCCAAGCATACATTCCTTCGATCCCATTAGCATCCCATTTCTGAGTCAAATACCCATAATCGGCCCTACCCTATTCAACCACGATCCGATGATATATCTTGCTATCCTAATGATTCCTCTAACTCATATTTTCTTATTTCGGACCAATCTTGGTCTTAAAATTAGGACTGTAGGTGAAAATCCGAAGCAGGCTGATACTTTAGGTGTAAATGTCTATAGAATAAGATATCTCGCAATAATAATCGGAGGAGCGTTAGCTGGACTGGGCGGAGCGTACCTTTCCCTGGTCATAACGGGATCCTTTTCAGAAAACATTACTGGGGGACAAGGTTGGATCGCACTTGCGGTGGTAATTTTTGGAAGATGGCGCCCCTTTTGGATAGTGCTTGGTGCACTTATCTTTGGCATGGTCAATTCATTCCAGTTGGGATTACAAGCTACAGGTACAACTATTCCATTTCAATTTCTGCTAATGTTACCATACTTACTGCCTATAGCAATATTGGCGATGACGTACAAGAAAAGTGTTGCACCAGCAGCTCTTGCTATACCTTATACAAGAGGGGAAAGGTAGCGTGATAAGGTGATCATACCAAACTTTTACTAATTTATCTCTTGCAAAAGCAGGAGCCCGAATTAAACAGTTAAATGAATTCTAAAGTTTGGACAATAATCATTTGATACTGATGAAACTAGCCTGAGACGTACTATACCATCTTGTCGATAATTAAAGGCTATCAAATATCCATGTTTATACAAATAATGAGATTTGGGGGCGTTTTATTAATCAAGCAGTACTACGCATAAGAATACCGGACAATTAACTCTCTGTGCGACCAGGAGAATACCGTTTCAATCTGCAATGGGCGCCGCAAGAATATTTTCTGATCTGGCTCTACATAGCTCATAACACTGTTTACACATCATTTTTTCAAACCAGTATTTGAGTTCGTAGGATGTTTTTCCACACCATTCGCAGCGAATTATAGTTCCCAAGACAATCCTCTAGAAGTTTTACTAGCTAGTTGTATATAATATTTTTCCTAGGAATTAAATATAAGAATAACACTTTTTTCATTAGGTATCTCAAAAATAATATGGCGCATGTGAGCCATTGTTACAAAATTTACGTTTTTTGTCCTTGATTGACCATACTACTTGTAGCTATTTTCGAATACTACCATCCTGCAAATGTTAGTGTTCTACTCTAAAAGATCCGCTATACGCACAAAAGTAATTCAATTATTCCAATAGATTGACAAATCTCACTTCCTGAACCGCTCACAATAGCGACAAATGGATGGGGATTTGAGGAAAAATTCGATTGTGTCAAATTTTCCGCAATAAGTATTTTCAGGAAAACTTTCATTTCTAAATCAATTTCCTAATCTAAATACTGTACTATCGCTACAAAGTATTTTACCAAACAATAATAACATTACTATTATTTTTAGTTGACGTGTCATATGAATTTGCATTACATTATGTATGGTCGTCCATTTAGCTAAAGCTTCAGGAAAACTGAAATGATGTATTTTCCATCAGTAAATGATTTACATGCCTAGAAGCTAATAATTTCAATATTCCTCTTTTGAGAAAAGATCTTAAATCACGTGTTTCTTTTTCAATGAGTCTCGCGTATTCTTTGAAAGAAAACAATTATTTTAATGCTTTAAATATAACTGGTCTATATTAATGACTAGATGTGCCCTAGTCTAGTATTGGATACATCAAATCCTTACATAAGAGGTCGAATTCACTCAATTATAAAAAGAAAACAACACGGCAAATGTCACTTTTGTAATATTGTTTTCTTATCTCAAGATCTTATAGTGAGTTGTGGTAATGGTCGAAGTTATTATCATAAATCATGTGCTCATAAATTGCATATAATCTGAATCGCAAACCTAAAAATGGAATTTTACCTCCCATGAAATAATATTATGACATTATGAATCTTGGTCTACCAATTTAGGATTCTCTACCTGGTAAACTTTTAATTTAAATGCGACTTGATTTTAGATTGTATATTTTAATCCAAACTCATGGCATAGCACTAGGCTTAGCGTAAGAGATGAAAGTCTGACAAGGCATAGAATTGCCCTTACATCAATCAGATTTAGTGGTCATTACGCCCGTGCCCAATCTTTCTAATGATTGCATTTGCTCAGGTGATAGTAGACCAATGTAACCAAGGAAAAAAATTATAAGCACTATTGCAATCAACCCTCCTATCGCATAGGGTAAGATTTGAAAAATCCTAAGCAACCAGCGTTTCTGATGCTGCCTCAATTTTATCGTAACACATTATGGTATTGGTTGTCTTAAGCTTTAGGGCACAAATACGATTTAGATCATGAAAAATTCCTAATCACGGCGTTTTTTTAGGCACAATTCAGCAATCTCTTGCGGTCACATTGTTAATGATATAAGGTAAAAATGAATTACTCGGTCGATTTTGGTCTAATATTCTTAAATCAATGCTTTTTGTCAAAAGCATAGTGTAGATCATGCTGCTCAAGCATTTAACTGTGAAGCTGCTTTTACAGTATTACTCAATAACATAGTAATGGTCATAGGCCCTACTCCACCTGGTACTGGAGTAATCCACGAGGCCTTATGCCTTACGGACTCAAAATCCACATCCCCAGTTACTTTGCCGTTAAGTCTATTATTCCCTACATCTATAACAATAGTACCCTCTTTTACCATATTACTGGTTAACCGAAACATGGAAGCATTTCCGACAGCAGTTACAATCAAATCAGCTTCACTCAATAGATTTTCCAATTGTTTAGTCTTAGAATGACAAATTGTTACAGTAGCATTTTTTTGCAACATCAAATGTGCAAGAGGAATTCCTACTAGTTTGCTCCTATTTACAATGGCAGTATTCATAGATTCGACTCCTATTTGGTAAAATTTTAATAACTCAAGTATTCCAAGCGGAGTACATGGCACAAGGGAATCTAACCCATTGACCAATAAGCCAGCGTTACTAGGGGTTAGACCATCAACATCCTTAGCTTGGTTAATTTTATTGATAACTGAAGATTCATCGATATGAGGGGGAAGGGGCATCTGCACCAAAATGCCGTGAATATTTCGATCTTCGTTGAGTGAGCTTACGAGATCACATAATTCGTTTTCCGATGTGTTGAGATCGAGTCTAAAGTCCTTCGTTTTTATTCCCAGATCTAAGGCTGCTTTCTGCTTACTATTTACATAGATTGTTGAAGCATCGTCTTTTCCTACCAGTACAGTTGCTAAACAAGGGGAAGTTCCTTTTCGATTTAGTTTATTTATTGTCTCTTCAAGTAGAATTCTAATCTTATTGGCCACTAATCTACCATCGATTATCTTCGCAGTCATTATGTATAGATCTTCTGTCTTAGGACGTTATAATTTGTTTTTAGGGCAAGACGCCCATAATACCATTTTTTCGATTTAGTAGGCTGGATTTATAGGTATAACAACATACAGATCACATACCATCATGCTATTTAAAAAAAGGAATTTGTGTAATATAACTCCACATCTTTCTTCGCAAAGTAGTTCCTTCGTATATTAATCTAACTGCAATTATTACTTTATCTATCGAGGTTGCTACAAATAATATGAGTTACCCTAACTCTTCACAATTAGTTGTTGCAGTATCTTCCTTTGCGTCAAAGTCCACAATGCGGTCAACACCTTCCCCACAATCAAATACATCGTGTCCATCA
>DATBFR010000080.1:0-5548 GCA_036558405.1 Nitrososphaeraceae archaeon
TAATTCTTAATGGTTGTAAAAGCGATATACTTCCCTTCTGCACGTATCACACAACATCTCAGTCCTGCCTTCGTTAGACCAAGTAACCATGGCTACTGCCTTCTTGCATCTGGGACATACCATCAAATCATGATAGTTGCTAGACATTTGATTTGATTGCTCCCTTTTTTTCTAACTCCCGCTTTGTAGTAGCTTCATTTTCTTGTACATCCTCATAATTTAATTCATCTGCTTTGAATATCTGTTCGTCTTGATGTGACAATATCATCTCATCATCCACTTCGCTATCGATTACTACATATTGCCCAATTCGGTCAGTAACTTTTGATTCAAATTCCTGTGGTTTATCCGATTCTGTAACGGATCTGGCTAAACTGATTAGGCTTCGGCCTCTACCAGCTGAAGAAAATCGGAAACTGGTTGACATGGGACAATGAATTGTGTTTATTCGGTTTAAATTTGTATAGTGAGATTACTGGTGGTCTTAACATGCTGTGTGGCTCAGGTACCAAGGTATTTGGTTTCAAGGTAGGTAACGAAGTAATCCGGGTTATAGCCTTCACTTAAGGAATTTTTAATTAGCGTTTTGGGCGCATAAGCAGATCCATACTTGTGTATTTTTGTTCTTAACCATTCTCTGATAGGCTTGAAATTACCTGCCCTGATGTCTTTTTCATAATCCTCTAGGTCTTGGCGCATCTTTGAAGCAATAATTGCTGAAACTAAATTCCCCAAACAATAAGTCGGGAAATAACCAAATAGGCCACTACTCCAATGTGTATCTTGAAGCACTCCCTCTGCATCTTTAGTTGGTCTCACTCCTAATAGCTGTTCCATTCTATCATTCCAGAATTCAGGAATCTCAGAGACATTGAGCTCTTCGGCAAATATCTTTTTCTCTACCTCGTATCTTATTGCTATGTGAAGGTTGTAAGTAACTTCATCGGCGTCAACTCGTATATAATCTGCCTTGACATTATTGAAATAAAGATACAACTCATCATCAGTTGTTCGATTCGCAAAACTAACACGCTTTCTAATCAAGGGAGCAATCAATTGAACAAAAGGAAGGCTTCTGCCCACAATATTTTCCCACAACCTTGACTGAGATTCGTGAAGCGCAAGAGAAGATCCCCCTTCAATAGGAGTAACTGACAGTGACTGATCGCACTGCAGATTGTACAATGCATGACCAGCCTCATGAATAGTGCTAGATATCGATTTTTTGAAATCAGTTCCTTCATACCGTGTAGTTATTCTGACGTCGTTAAGCCCCATACTCTCAGTGAATGGATGAGTAGATACATCCATTCTGAAACGTTTCATGTCATACTGCAATAGATTCAAAATATCATGATTGAGCTCGTCAACTTTACGGATATCATATTTTGATTTTCCCAGGTTGCTTTCTTTGCAAAATGGGCTTTCAGAATCTACGAGTTTTTTCAAAATCTTTTGAATTCGTGGAGTCAATACATTGAATACTTTATCCATGTCATCTACTGTAAGATCTTCTTCAAACAGATCCAAAAGAGCGTTATAAGGATGCTTTTGATAACCTATCTTTTCAGCAATTTGCTTCTTTATTTCTATCATTTTCTTCAAGTGTGGCTCATACATCGTAAAATCAGATTTCTCTCTTGCTTGCCTCCACGTCATGTTCCCCCTTATTCTTTCCAGGGACTCTGCCTCAGTCAACTCTTTAGGTATCTTGACCTGCTTTGTTATTTCCCGATCAAGTACTCGTACAATGCCCTTCTCGACGTCATTAAGGTCTCCAAGTTTTTTTGCTGATTCAACAAGGCTGACAAAATTTTTGTTGAGCAAAAGATCCTTATGCAGTATTTGAAGCTGGGAATCAGCAGTTCCTCTTTCTTCTGTTCCTTCCCTGGGCATATAAGTCTCAAAATCCCAACCCATTAGAGAAATGGCATGTCCTAGCGACCACATTGGTTTGTAAGCATCAAGGATTTGATTCATAACAGGATTCTCGGATCTCATTTTATCACACTTTTCATGAACTTGATCACAACGGTCAATTAATCATTACTGGTGATGATTGCATTGTTTGAAAGCCAGTGAATTCATTATAGTGAAAGTATAAACGAAAATAGTTTAAACTTCAATGGTAGTAAGATGGATTTGATTTGATATCAGGTATTGTGTGTTTGACTTGAAGACATGCAGCTACTCAGAAGAGGCTGTTTAATCCTAATATGTATGCATTAATCCTCTATCTATCTATCTATCTTTCTATCTACCTTTTCAGCTCTTGTATACTCTCGGCGACTAGTGTTTCGACAGCTCCTTTGGCTCCTTCCAGCAGTGGAGAATCCTGATGGGCCATCAATAACTTGTCAAAGTTAACTTTAGCAAGTCTTTGCGCCGATATTATTGCTGTAACTGGATCTATTGACACTTGCGGTCCAGAAATATACATTCCCTCTGCTCCAGACACATGTTTGTATATGCTATCTGCTCCAAAAAGTAGTTTATCCTTTTCATAATAAAGTGATATATGTCCTGGCGTATGACCTGGGGTATGAATCACTTTAAGACTACCAATCATGTCACCATCTGATACTTGCTCATCAACACTGATAGGTTCTATTTCGAAACTTCCATATTCCTTTAATAGCGCATCAATCGATACTCCAAGCTTTTCAAGTTTATCAACTGTATCTTGTGTAGTAGGTGGACCTTGGTATGGTGGATCATGTCTTAGATATCGTGAATCAATCCAGTGGGAACAGATTTTGGCACCAGATCTCTTTTTTACTTCATTGGCAGCTTGTGAATGATCCACATGTACATGAGTTAGGATTATTCGTTTTACCTTCTTGATATCATATCCCACTTCATGCAAATAGTTTTCAAGTATTGGTAGTTGAGAAAGAAATGCAGGATCAATCATAGTTAGATTATCTTCATCTTCTATAAACAAATAAGGAAAGACCTTTCCACGCGGATCAGGATGGGTTATTCCTTCTATTGAGTACACCTTTGGAGTTATCTGTGTCATAGATTCAATATCTACAATATCAAACTCTTATAATCTTTGATCTGGGCTTGCCTCTTTCCTTTTCTTTTATCGTCTGTCATAAATTGTGAAGAGTTCTTCAACTTTTACTATATATTATATACTTTGGAATGTTCTACCGACTAATCTATGAATCCCAATCAAGTCAAAACACATTTGTAATATTTCTGCGCAAGTCTCTCTGGTCTTAGTCAACTTTGCCATAGAAATATCAATAACTAATACATCATCATCGACGTTGATCATTCTCTTCTTATTTGCATGATTTGTAATTCTCTTTTTTCATTAGACACAATTTCTTATTTCATAATCTTGTACGGTTGACCTTGGTTATGTCAGGGTTTTTTAGGACTAATACCTACTTTTCATCCTTATTCGCAGCATCAAGTTCGATATTAACGTATTTTCCAGAGATCTTGCAATATTAAGTGTAATATATGTATGAAGACTGTCACCATGTGCCTATGAGAGATTGTTTGGTCTCGTGTAGATTTCTTGAATAGTTTCTTGCTTCTTGCAGAAGGACTTGATGCTATTGTGTAAGAAAACTTCGGAGAAAGTATAAATTTACCAAAATTATGGTATTACCTGTTGATCGTGTCCCCTTTGTCATATATCCATCTACCTAACAATATGAAGATGGTAATTCATTGGTAGTCACAACAAGTGTCATTAACAAGAAAACTTATTTAATGATGTTTATAGCGTGGGCCATAATAATTACCGATGTAATAATTGGCACATTTCTTGACATTTTGGGACAGCCTCTTAATTCAACTTTCGGTGTAATATTGTTTATAACAATGAGTATCGCTGTGTTTTTTGCAGGTCTGTATGCGCTTAGAGATTTTATGGGTGCATTGCGCAAAGACCTTGAGGCTCCTTCGTTTTTTAATAGGCTGTACAAGGCAACACCGATTTTTCTTTACGCACTTTTAGTCATCTTTGGAGCTATCATCGTTCAAATGATGTTATTTTCACAATATAGTAGTTTTCTGCTAATTCTAATTGTCTTGATAAGTGCAGTAGCCATCCTGTTCTTTGGTTTTCGCACTTACAAGTTCTTATCTTGGTTCAAGTTGAGTGTCAACAAGCGGCACAATATCATGATATTGGCATTTGCTGTATCAGCTATGCTTCTTTGCATAAGCGTGACTGTTTCTACTGTATTTGATACAAAGGAATTAATCTATTCAAGACCAGCATCGATAGATCCAGATTTCCATGCTAGCAATTCTATGGCAAGTAGACACTTGTCTAAAATAGAACTTGTCATTCACCTCTATGGATTTCTTGTCCCTCAAGTTACTGCTATTGCTATAGCAGAAACGGTTGCCGTTGCATTTTTCCTTCGTCATTTTAAGGATCGTATAGGAACAGCAATATTTTGGACTATTATAATTTTGCCACCTGTACTTTTTTTAACAGGGATATTTGTCCCTCAATTATTAACAAGCGCAAGTCAATTTGTATATATGGACCCCAGGTTCCTCGTCTTTAGGATACTAGGTACCTCTGGATGGGTTTTAGCTGATTTCGTAATAGCTTTTGCATATATTTTAGTGGCAAAAACTCTTGGACGGCAAACAGACTCCTCTTCTCGTAACAGGATCATTAACTATTTGCTAATAGCAGCGTTTTCAACCATTTTGATTTCTCCAGCGACAAATAACTGGATTACCAACAATTCATATCCACCTTTTGGAGCAATTCAACGTGCATTTCTTGTGCTTGCTTCTTTTCTCTTTAGCCTGGGTATCTACTCTGTCGCGCTGTCAGTCGCCCAAGACGAAGAACTGCGTATTTTGGCCAGAAAATATGCAAAGGATTATGCTCTGCTAGATACCTTAGGTAACGCACAAGAAAACGCAGAGATTATGCGGAAGGTTATAAAGCTAATCCATAAACACCTAGATACTATGCAAAAAGAATCAGAAATAGAATCTCCAATGTTAAGCGATGCTGAAGTTAAGAAATATTTAGAGTATGTAATTAGAGTGACCAGAGGAAAAAAGGATGACAAGATGTTCGGTGTCTAGCTTTAAGATTACTGGCTACCGTAGGTATTTAATAGACAAACTATACTGATATAAATCTAACCTAAGATGGTCTTTGTGGCTACTACGCTAATAAGTGATCTATCAGAAGTACCTGAAAGGTAGATATTGCACCTAATTCTAGACCAAACTCTGTTGCTGATGGTACCAACTTAGGGATAGAAAAGACAAGAATTAGGTTTTGTTACCATCTCAGTAATTACTTTTTTAGATTTTTACCTAATCATTTTGGTTTACAAACATTGCAATTCCCTATTAATAGAAAATTCAGTGATGAGTCGTCTGACGTACTTTCTCTCTAAATTGTCCGAATATGGACACGATAGTAAATTCGTTACCTGTTGTGATGCGATATTATTGAAGTACCCCCGAAACCGAATTAATAACTGACTGATTGAATAACTACTATAGAGCAACCTATTGAACTTCCAATTACAACGTTAATTCTGAT
>DATBFR010000081.1:0-76135 GCA_036558405.1 Nitrososphaeraceae archaeon
TTGCCATTGACCGCGGCATTAACGGGCCTCTAGAGAGCATTTCTGCATATTGCTTCAAACATCCACCAGTACAAATGTCATACAGCGACGCAATAAACAATTTCATGCAATTCATAGATGGCAAGAAAGAAAGGTAAAGAAGAAGTTACTGAAAGAGATGAGATACATGATTCTCACCGTAGACCTGTTAATAGCCTTGCGATATTGTCGGGGAATCTTGAATAATTAGTTTCATACGAGTAGTTTAGCTTTGCAAGCATTAGAAAAAAATGCGAGGTTGATTTTTGCACCTTGATAGAAATTAATGCAATAGAAATTACGAAATAAAAACAATAAACTAACTCTTTTCATTAAATTCTATTCCAGTTTCTGGAGATGAGAAGATATTACTATCCCAGTGACGTTTATTTTAAGCGGGTACTAACTTAATCTCTTAGCAGAGTATTTGGTCTATAAAAGATGGAAAACCAGTTGGCCAAGGAAAAGCACCAAAACAACAACGTCAATATATTTCACTTGATTTTGATTCTCATATTTTAATAACTTCCGAATACTTGACTAGGATTACTAAAGCATAGCTAACTCTTGTAATTATAACCTAGTTCATATTATAAACAACACTCATGCGTACCTCATAGACAAGTTTATCAACATTTCATCATACCTCAACATATATTTAGAGCCAGAATTACTCCTAATGAGGCCTATTGGTGTACATAAAGAAACTTGAAATTTATGGTTTTAAGTCATTTGGCTTCAAGAATACAGTTTTACATTTTGACAATGGCTTAGTAGCGGTAACTGGTCCTAATGGCTCTGGAAAGAGCAACATTTTGGACGCAATCATATTTGTGCTGGGGGAAAATAGTCCGAAGACTCTGCGTGTGGATCGATTACAATCCCTTTTCCATGATAGTCAGAATCCAAGTCACAGACTGATCCGCGTAAGTATAGTTTTTGATAATACTGATAGAGGCATACCGGTAGATTCGGACACGGTCTCAATGAGTAGAGAGATGGAAGGTCAAGCTGGAGATAGTCAATATTATTTAAATGGTAAAAAAGTCTCAAAATTGACTTTGTTAGAACTGCTAGAGATTGTAGTGGCTGCACCGAATAAGCTCAATATCGTACAACAAGGAATGATTACTAGAATTTCCGAGTTGAATACCGAAGAACGACGACGGATCATAGAAGACCTAATTGGACTTTCATACTTTGACGAAAAGAAAACAGAGGCACTCAATCAGCTTTCGGAGTCAGATCGTAGGTTGGAAGTTGCGATGGCCAGGATGGGTGAAATACGAAAACGAATAGACGAGCTTGAAGAAGAAAGAAACGACCAGATTAGATATCAATTCATAGAAGCGGAGCTGAAAAGATTGAAGGCTATTTTGTACTCTAATAAAATAAGACATCTCCAGAATGAAATGCATACTCGGAACGAAGTGTTGGCTAAAGATTCGGTCCGTCTTGAAGAATTATCCGTTCAAATCACTGACCTTAGGAAGATCATAGAAAGTACAGAGGCAGAAAAAACCAATTTTATGCAAGAAGTCGATAAATCAAATAAAGCCAAAGCACAGATAGACGCGAAAATAACAAGTATTGTTTATGATTTGGAACGGACTAAGGCAGTAGTTAAGGAGGGCAACCGCCGATTAATAGAAATATCAGACAAACTTCCAATCCTTGAAGTGCAGGTTCAAGAACTGAATTCAGATACAGTGAAAAATGAAATTATACTGAAGGAAAAAAGAGCGACTGTAAATTTGCAAACAGGGAAGTTGACAGAATTAAAATCCCAGTTTGGCCAAAAAAACACAAGGTTAGAAGAATTATCAATCAAAGTCGATAAAACTAAGAAGCTGAAGGAGTCATTGATGTCACGCAGTTCAAAATTGTTATCAATTGATGGTACTATGAAGATTTCTCTAGCCAGGCTAGAAGAAAAGTTTGAATCACTCCAAGGAAAAATTAGAACTGATCAGTCTAGAAAAGATTTGTTGGATCAGGAGTTGCAAGTTAAGATGACACTAGCTAATAAGATTAAAATGGAAATTGATGAAACTACAAAAGTATTGAGGAATCAAGACCTTGAGCTTGAGAAATCCAGAGATTACGCAAGAATCATGCAAGAAAAATTGCATTCAAGTTCGCAGTCATTAATCAGAGCCCGTCAAGTAGCAACTTCGTATGAGAGCCGCATAGAGTTAACAAGGAGCTTGATGAATGAAGATATTGCCCTAACTAGACTATTTGAACATCCGAGTAGGTTTGGAATTATTGGACTGGTTAAAGATCTTCTAGAATGGGATCCCATTTATCAGAAGGCAATTTTTGCATCTACAGCTGATTGGATGAAAGCATGTATTGTATTAAAAGTAAGTGACATGATTAGACTTGTTTCATTCTTAAAAGAAAATCATCTACCTCGCCTTCGTATTATTCCTCTAGAAATAGTAATAGATTCTAGAAATCATAAAACTATGAAAAGAAACCCAAACGTGCTAGGTAGCCTTGCCGATTTTGCACATTGTGCTTATGCAAAACAACTTCCAGATTTTTTACTGGGTAACACTATATTAGTTAGGAACGCCTCGACAGCATACCAATTATCTACAGAGGGGTTCAGAGTTGTAACTATTGATGGAGAACTCTTCGAACCAAATGTCCGCTCCATGTCTGTTGATTATGGATCACAGCTTACCGATATATCGTTGGATGTTTTAATAGGCGATCATGTAACTGCTCTTGTAACTTCATCAGATACACTTGACAAATTATTGAAAATGAGGAAAAAAGACTTGGATCAAAAAAATACATCAATTGAAAAGATTCTTGCTGATAAAAGGCATTTTGAGAATTTAATTACAGAACTCAATATTCAAAATCGTCACCTTGAAGAATCAATCAGTATGATGACAAATGGTAGGGCTGAAATTATCAATGAATTATTGCTCACTAGGTCAGACCTCGACAAATTTGAACATCAAATTGGAAGAGTTAATAGACGGTTGGATTTAATTGCCAAATCTTTAAGGTACTATTCTGGCAAAATACAAAACTGCTTCAATAATAATGAGACTGCTGAATTTTCAAAACTTGATTCTGAAAAGAATGAATTACTAAAACTATTGGAATTGTCCGAAATTCAGACCAGAGAAAATATTACATCACTTGCTTCCACAGAGAATGCATTCAATATTCTAATCGAGAAAAAAGCGGAATTACAATCTGAGATTGAAAAGTTGAGCCTTGAACGTAAACAAAAGTTACTAGAAGCTGAAACTGGAACCAGAAGCTCAGACGAGCTGGAAGCAGAATTAGTTCGATTGAGGGAGGATGAGCAAAAAATAATAAAAACCGGTGGAGACTCATATTCCGTTTTACAAGACTATGACAGAAAGTTGAAATCGTATTCAGAACAAGAGAAGATGTTAATGCGGGAGTCTACGACAATTGAAAAGGAATCTGTTGCTCTGAAAAAAGATGTTACCAACTTTTCTACTCAAGAGTCTCAAACCTACAATGATTTAGTATGGCTCGGTTACAAAGGATTGGTCGAATCAGAGAAGTTTGACGTCGAAAACATCATCAGAGAATTGACACTTGAGTCAGAAAAGTTACGTTCAAATCTGAATTTACGTGCGGATGAGAGTTACATTCAAGTTACTGATGGTTACAGAGGAATGTCGGCTAGGAAGAATGAGCTTGAGTCAGAAAGGAACTCTATTGTTCTATTCATAGAAGAAATTGTAAGTGAAAAGAAGACTGTGTTTATGCAAGCCTTCGATAAGGTTAATGAAGATATCAAGAAAACATTTTCGGAGGTTAGCGAGGCCAATGCGTATCTTCAATTGGAGAATCAGGAGGACGTCTTTGCTGGAGGTCTGATGTATTTAGTTCAGTTCCCCGGAAAACCCGCTAGGGAATCGACAGCTCTATCTGGGGGTGAAAAAACTATGGCTGCTACTATATTTTTGCTCGCCTTGCAATCACTAAAACCCTCTCCTTTTTATCTTATGGATGAGGTGGATGCTCATCTGGACGCACAAAACACAGAAAAACTGTCAAAGGTTTTATTCCAACGATCTCAAGGCAGTCAAATTATAATGGTTACTCTCAAGGAATCAACGGTAGCCAAGGCTGATCAGATTTATGGTGTCTATCCAAAAGCTGGAATCTCTCAAATTGTTTACTATAAGAATCCAAGTCACGTGCCTATGGCTCAAGTGCAACTTGCCGACAGGTCTTAAATGAGCTAGATGTTAGGCGTCGAGAAATATTTTGTTCAAAATCCTGAGCACGAATTAACTTAATTGTCTTGGTCTCAATTTTGATGTGAAATCATAATAGATTATACCATTACAGAATAATTTCAATAATTGAAACCTATTCGTAATATTTTGCGAAGGAAAATGACTCTTTATTAATAACATCCCGAAGAAACTGGTCCCTTAATAATTTCGAGTATACAACAACATCACGGGCCAGCATCTCCAATCTCAAAATTAAAGAGTTGTTTGTAATTTCTCCGCTACTGGCGAAATCGTGATCCCCATGTATTGACACTCCGTAAGGTAGGCTCCACCCATAGCACTGCCTCACTGCTGTTCTCATCTGATCCATAACTGTAAGCCCTTTTTCATGTGATGAGACGATATATCCAAAGGTCTTTCCCGCGAATTCTTTCCAGTAATAATCTAGCAAGTTTTTGATTGCTCCAGACATAGACCCATGATAATCAGGAGATGCCAATACATAGCCGTCGGCCTTCAAAATTTCTTTTGTCACAGTTGTAACAACTTGATCCGATTTCGACTTATTACTCGGGTCAAATATTGGTAAAACCTGTTCCCTTAGATTAACGATACTAGTTTCTGCAAAATACTTTTTGGAGGCTGTCTCAAGTACAATTCTCAACGCCTTCGTGCTATTAGAATTAATTCTCAGGCTGCCGGCTATTCCAAGTATTTTAGTTTTATGATCCGTAATAACCACCTTCCTTTTTCGAATATATAAAATAAGACCGAGAGCGCCATGACACGAATGATATTCACTTTAAAGTCCCATTATTGTTCCCATGCACTTTCTATCTAGACTAGTGTCCGTCTTGACAGCTACTTGTACCTGGGTGTCTCAGAAAAACAAGAATCGCAAAACATTTCGCTATGCAAGAAGCCATCACCAGTATCATAATAAGCGTTCTGTGTAGCTGTATTTCCGCACTTAAAACATTGTGCCTGGACTGAGATCGCCCTCAAACCTACAAGTTTTCTCGTCATTTTCTAATGAACTACGTATGGCTGGTTAAATGATCAAGTTTATTTTTATTATTCCAACGGTCAAGATGTGGAGATCAGAGTATGTTCAAATGGAAATTACTGAAAACGAAATTCATTTGGTCAAGTCTTAACGAATGGTTCGTCTGAACAACCTAACCGCTGCCACACCGGATGAGATGTCTCCTACTGGCTTACGGGTAGAAGTATGTATTCGGATCGGAAGTTATCACACTCTAATTCAATACGACTTATTAGTGTCAACTTTCGCTTAAGGCGATTATCACTTTCAGTTCGCAGAAGTGTAACTATCCGTATAATTAAATGAGTGATTGACTTTCGCAAATAATGGAAGCCGCAGATTTTCGAACCGGTCACGACTATTGTTTTCCAATAGTTCTAGAGATAAAAATTAAGAAATTTAGTAGAATAAAATTGCGATCTCAATTATGCAGAGAGAACCAATTCTTCCGAATTGATTACTTTATTGCCTGTTCCCATTCTCCTGCTGAAACTTCTGTCGAGTAGATCCCTTATCAAGGGATCATCCACAATTGAGTTTATTAAGTTAGTTTTTTCAATTTCTGGCAAGTTTTCATCTAGTGTCTCAATCGCTTTTAATTTCCAATAATTATCAATGCTGTGTTGAATCTTATTTTCTATTCCAAATACAACTTTTCCAAATAAAGTAAGCTCATATTTTCCATGTATCTTCTTTATTAGGTCATTATCTAATAATTGGCTTATTCTAGCATAAAATTGCTTTCTAGTCATGTCAAGCTTGGTTATTTGGAGTTCTGTCGGTTCATTTTGTTCACCTATGGTTCGGAAAATAATGCTGCACTTTCGTTCCGCAATTAGGGACAATATGTCTACGAGTGTGGTCATTGTTTTGATCTTGTCGAAAAAGAAGAAATCTCCAAATATATACATTGCCCTTCTATGATTTGCCAATTTTAGATTTCCTACTATTCGTTGGTATCTCTCCACCTAATATTTCCTTTTTAAGTGATTTTTTTAATAATTTATCAGCAATCATATTCTTAACAAAAAATGTGCAAATTTGGATATTTCCAAAAATAGATTAAAAGACACTTGAGACTGTACAAGTTTTTGATCAATAATCGAATATTTCTTCCTCCCAATCTTGTTATAAATCACTGATTGCATTCTACTAATAATTATTCTGACATTTACCATATAACTGAAAATATCGAATGTAGAATGATCGATCATTACTGTTACCATCCTTGTATATAGACCACTTTGCTTAATACCTACATTAATATAGAATTCCTTGAAACCATTTGCATTCCGCTGGTCACTATACGGATGTGATATAATTGGTTTCCTCACTATGCCGTGTATCGTACGATAAACTATTCAGCATGGATTATTTCACAGTCCTTGCTTGCTTCATCACCATCTCTATTTACATTAATCCAAACCTCGTCATTTCCCTCACCGCAAATCATGATGTCCCGAGCGTCATCTGGCTTAGTTGTTAAAATCTTATCGTTATGATAGATTTTATCATCCCCAGGTCCACCAAAAATTTGATCCGCTCCATTTCCAGACAAAATCAAATCATCACTGGGACCGCCAGCAATTTCGTCACCTCCGTCATTGCCATAAATCGTATCGTTACCTTCGCCTCCTAACAATTGATCGGCCCCATAATCTCCTATCATATTGTCATTCCCTGTGCCCCCCATTAACTCGTCGCTTCCTTGTCCCCCATTTAGTATGTCGTCACCCTCCTGGCCTATTAGCACATCGTACCTCTCACCACCGCTTAAATTATCATTTCCGCTCAATCCTAGCAAAGTATCAGTACCATTGAGTCCTATGATTAAATTGGCGAGCTGATTTCCCATTAAGATATCTGCTTTTGGAGTACCACTACAGACTTCAATATCCTCAGAGCAGGAAATCAAATCTGCATAAACCTGAGAAAAAAAAGGTGAAATTAAGATCATTGTCAAAACTAAAAGTGAGGAATCTATTTTCTTCATGCTAGTCTCTGGAGTCGAAATCGTACTAATTGGTTTATTGTTCTAATAGTCAAAAAATTTTGATCAAAATAGGCAGTACAAGAGAGAAATTCTGGAGAATATTGCGATCGTTTCAATCTACACTGTTTTATCTTAACTCCCATCAAATCCAAGTTACTTACCTTTGTAGAGTTAAAAAAATAAAGCAATTCCCAGGTGTATGCATTAAGGTTCCTCTTATAAATTCCATAATGCTACTAATCCTAAGTGAATTATTAAAAAATACATTTAGAATATCTGGACAAAAAATTATTCTATTCGCAACACTAAATTTTCTGATATACTATTTCTACTCATAGTTTTTTGGATCACCCCCTAATGCATTAAATGTTCAAAAAGAATAATCGCAAGGAATAAAATGACTTCATATTCTACGGATTCTAGAGCATGACAAAAATCGCCGTTATCTGTTCTCCACTGATAAGTAACATTTCTTATACTTTCTCATGTAATGGATTGGAAATATTTAAGAGGGTACGGTATTAGGCTTGACATCAAAGAGCCCCATCCATCCTAGGTCAGTAAATTCTCCTACATGGGCATGAAACATGTACTTCCCAGGATAGTCATACTGAAATTCGATGATACCTCGGTCCCCTTGCGATAATGTAACGATATCAGTTTTAAAGTCTGGAGTCTCATCAGTACCCGCAGTTATGTAATTAAACATATTTCCATGCATATGGAATGAGTTTATGAGGTCAAATTCGAGCATGTTTACTAGATAAATTCTATAAGGTTTTCCAACCTGTAAGGGAATAGGATTATTTACATAATCGAAAGCCTTACCATTTACTGTGTAAATTTCATTATCACGTTCTTCATCTTCTGACGCCTTTGTATCATTTTCTCCGATTTCGTTGTTAACGTTTCCACTGGTCGCACTAAATGAATTGCCATTATTTTCTTTCTTTACATTGGTTAATTCTGAATTTTGAGAGTCGGGATTGGAAACGGTTTCAACTTTCTTGTGTTGCCCATCGCCAGTGGAGATTACTCGTGAGATCTCGGTCCCATTAGATTGTTCATTAGATTGACTATTGTCAACATGGTTCACTTTGCCTTCCGTTTCATGTGATACTGGAGGTATACTTGTTTGTCCTTCTTGGTCATAGTCTAGATCATATCCATTCATAAGCATTGCGAACTCAACCACGTGCGCTCTAGGTTCCTTCGGGTCTATGATCATCATTCCATACAATCCTCTATTGATATGATCTGAGATTGGATCCACATGACAATGATATGGATAAACTCCATAGGGACTTGCCACAAATTCGTAAACAAAACTACTTCCTGGTTGTATTGCACCTCCAGGATATCCTCCCATAGAAACACCATCAACTTCCGCTGAATGAACCGAGTGTGTATGGAAAGAGTGGGCGTGCTCGTTTCCAGCACTATTAATGACTGTTATTCTAACTAAATCCCCTTCGGTAACCCTTATAGTAGGACCAGGGATTGTATTATTAAATGTCCAACCGTTAAAAATGTGTCCCTTGTTAGATATTGGAATCTTCTGATTTTCATTTACAATTAAAGTAAATTCCCTAACAGTCTGCCCGTTCTCGTTCTTAGAAACATGTCCACAATTGAAATAAGTCAAATATTCTATTGAAGTAGGTCTCTTACTAAGATCTGGGCTACAATTTTTTAGTTTGTCATATTCCTCTGTAGAAATCGAATTGATAGTACTTGGAGAGGCGTTAACTAGACTAAAGGTAGCACTCAATAACCCAGCTAAAACCAGCGAAGCAATCAGATAACAGACTAAAGAAAGTTTGGTAACATTTCTCCCTAACATACGCTATACATCTCAACCCTCAAACTAATTACATAAAAATGTTCATTTTTTAGAATGTTATCAGCACGAAAGAAAAGAGATTTAAGAATTACCATTAATAGCACCAAATAAGACGGAACGATTCCGATTGTCATACTATATTTTAACATGATTTTGTAGCTAGAATATCAAAATAACTTAATGGATATTATTTGCAATTCTAAAAAGAAGAACATTACTATATTTGACTGGTTCAATGATATATTTTATTATTCTGTCATTAACTGCGTTACTAAATAGAGGTAATTGCGTTTAAGCAGAATCATAATACTGGAATCATTATCCGTTAAAAAATCAGTTCAATCTTGGAATTAATTATCATGTAATATAGAATAGAACTAAACAGAGTAAATTAACTGTCTGAATTGCTTTAAAAGATCATGCTGTTCAATTTTAATATCAGATTTAAAGTCCATCAGTGTGACCACATCTGATATACCTTAGAAGTAGTTTTCTCATTTTATCGATATAGGCTGCCATCAAATATTCGCGTTATTTCTTGCGAGCAAAACTTCAACGAATTCTTTGATGTAGTGATGGCGCTACAATTGCCACTAATTAGCCCGGTTAGAATTCTAGTGTCAGTCGGTTAAAATCATCGCAACTTCCACTGTCCGATCGAGTATACTTTTATTGCTAGTATTTTAAATTCTGACTGCGTACTGCCATTAAACATTAAAAGCTGTCAACATTACCAAATATAGGATAGAATTGGCTTCAGTTAGTAAGCACGGGAGACCATTTCTATTAAGCATAGCTATTGAATAATGGAAAAACTAGAACCGATAAAAATTTGGCTTCTTGACAAACCTGCTATAAGTGTAACCTCCAGTATGCCATTAGCTCCGATTGATAATGTGAGGATTGTTCTAATCATTCGAATTATCTGTTTTGGCACTCTGGTTTTAAAGCTCAATTGTCATGACTACTGGACTTCATCCATATGCAATTCAACTATTTTTTCTAAAGTATCTATAGTAGTCTCATTTAGGGCGTCATATCCGGTAATGTTATTGTTTTTTATGTAGTCTATCAATGCAGCTCTATATGTTGCCAGTCTATCTTCTAAGGTATTTTCTTGCTTCAATTGACTTTCTAATTCCTCCAGACTAGATTGTCCATAGGCAACGCTCGCAAGCTTAGCTAATTGTTGACTTGACATACTAAAGTGGAGTGCTGTGGCTATAGTTACAACTATGATACATATTAGAAATCTGTGCATACTATTCATTATCTAATATGAAATGTATACATACTTGTTATTAACCTCATTGCCGGTTAATTATTTTTTCTTTCACAATATCGATAAGAACGAGTTAATTCTCAACCTCATTAAACTTACAAACTTCTAACGCAGGGAGATAGTATTTATAATTAGCATTACAAATAACAATTTTGGTTCCTCTCCACAAAATCTTTGTAGATATATAACTAGCAAATCGCTTTCTTATTGTAATAATTTGATTATATTATAAAGTAGGTGCTTCAATACTTTTATACGTACTTAAAATTTTCTATTAGGTTACTGACATCTAGTAACTCTAAGATGAATCATGCACTTTAATATGAAAGTGGGCAAATTGTTATTTAGTCAGAAGAAGTCAGATATCTTACTTTGTGCCTTACTTTCTTTCAGAGTTTTTGAACTCATTAACCATTTAAACATTGGTACGGAGCTTCTAGAACTGAGAAAAGTTAGCATCGATGGTAAATCATCAAAAAACAGTGGACGGTTTTTCAAGGCCATCCGTATTCCCTCCCTAATTTGCCAGACGCCCACAGGCAAAACATATTCAGGCAAAATCTCTCTCAGGATAAGCACGTTTGCTGCTCGTTTTATCTTATGGAGATACTCTGCCACAGCTAATCTACCTGCGTAATAAGCTCCTGCAATGCTTGGATAGTGTGACAAACCTCCTAAATCTTCATAGTCTGATCCAATAACTATTTTTAGGTCCTCACCACGCCAGGCCTCGACCATTTCAAAGGACCATGTGCAATTTGGAATCAGGATAACCCAATATCTATTTTCAACATGTGAATATGAAAACAGCTGCAGGGAATCGATTGATTCATAATGTCTAATAGATCCAATCAATACGTTTGAAATTGTCTGGTCTGTTGCAGCGAGACTCCATTTAGTCGGGACAAGCTTACGTTGCTTTTTCCTGCCTAAGATTCCGATGCTTAATATTTTCGAGATCTGATTTATTGTAACGCCTTTTACATATAGATCAAATATGGCATCGGAAGAAAGTATATCGGTGTCGTAATAGATTTTTTCTATGCGCGGATCAGTTCTTATTTGGCTTGGCCGGAAATCAATCATATCAGCTGCAAGCATAGAAGGAATTATTGCGCTGTTAGAACTACCAGACATACTTCTGGGTAAAGGATTTCTTGCAAATGTAACAGTACTCTCTACGGGTAATAATGATAAAGCCATTTCTTGTAAGATTTCCATGTATCTTCCTGATAGATCAAATACATTTGATCTAACCATTCCTCTGATTAGGTTCATTCTGAATTTTACAATTTGGTAAATCGTTCTTCCTGTCCAAGCTTCAGGACAATCAAATATTGAAGTATTGCCATGAATCGGTGGTACAAGTGGACCTACCCTTACTCGCGGATAACCTTCATGACCAACAAAAAGAGAAGGGGGACTCGCTCCACTAACAACGTTGGAATTCAATTTGGCAGAGTTTTTACTAAGAAATTCGAGCCAATCCTGCTGAAGTCTTTTTTTTATCTTTTCAACGCTAGACATATATTCAATTTTTTGGAAACAAATATTTCTACGCGTGCTGGTATAAAAGCAATACAACTCATTTTCTGAAAATTTCCCGAACCAGATTTCTTGCTATCATCTTAACGTTTCAGGCCATTTCTAGTTGTTTTTTTGTGGCAGATTCCCGATAATTAAAGACATTACGCAACTTTCTTACTGCAAAAGCTTCGAATACTCGTCCAATAAACCCATATGGTAACTCAAAATTTATCTTATCTATTACGATGGTCTGACTATCTCCTCCTTTGAAAACATGCTCGTGCCGCCAGTACTGAAAAACAGGTTTTTCGCTGTCCGAAATAATCATTTCATCTACATATCTATGTTGTTCAAAGGCAACTATTCTGCTATGCCACTGCATGCCAAAAATTATTTTTCCTGTTAACCATGTTTCGGAAGCTTCTTTGATTTCTTCACTGGTCGTGTAAAGTATTCTAAGATTAATTTTAGGAGGAGTAATTTTTTCAAGATGGCGAATATTTGTATAAAAAGCCCAGACTTCTTTCAGACTTGAATTGACGACAAATTTATTGTCAAATAATCTCATGGTGGAGTAATATCAATCCTTTCTAGATTCTCACCTATTCTTGTTTATATTTTGTTGACTAGATATTTTAGTCGTATAATGGTAACTCTCGTCAGATAAGTAAACGGTCGAATCAATTTGTAATTGTGTCTTGAAGATGGTTTTTCGTGCATAATGCAATTGTTCAGCTTTAAATAAAGAACTAGTCTAATATTAGGAGGGAATCGTTGGCTGGTTCGCGCCGTTCGAACGAATTCACTCCTGCGTTGGTTGAAAGGTTACTCTTTCGTGTTTCTAAGAAGTGGATCGCTGGGTACACTACACAAGACGCATTGCAAGCTGCTCAACTTTCTCTTAATTCTGGCATGTTTCCTATTCTAAACTACTTAGGGGAGGAAATTAGAAGCGAATTCCGAATTGAGAGAACTGTTTCAGAATATCTGACTCTGATCGACTTACTATACTCCAATAAGATTTATGGGGCTATCTCAATCAAACCTTCACAAATTGGTCTTGCCATACGCCTTCCTTTGCTTTTGCAAAATCTTAAGAGGATATCGGAATGCGCCTCAAAAAAATGCATCTGGGTCTGGCTGGACATGGAATCATTTCACCATGTAGAAAAAACCTTATCAGCTTATTTGGACATCCTTAAAATAAACGAGCATGTGGGAATAGTAATTCAAGCAAATTTAAAGAGAAGCATTAGTGATTTGATGCATCTTTCAGAGCAAGAGTTCCACGTGAGACTGGTAAAAGGTGCATACACTGAAAATGACATCAATGCTTACCGCTCACCTCATGAAATTGACAATAATTTCTTCCGTCTGATGGAATTTCTCTATAGCCGTGCATCAGTAAGAAGTACGATAGCCATAGCGACACATGATTCAAAACTAATAGAGAAAGCGATCCTACTGTATCAGAAATTTGAAGTAACCCAGAATTTGCAATTTCAGATGTTAAGAGGTATACGAAACGATCTAAAAACTAGACTCATCCAACGCGGATATAGGGTAGGTGAATACATCCCGTATGGTGAGACTTGGTTACCTTATTCAATAAGAAGGATCCGTGAAAGAAAACGGAATTTACTCCTATTGGCCAGATCGCTCGTACAGCCCTAATATACATCACATGAGGTAACTAGATCTTACGAGGCACGGAATGCTTGAGTTCTACCATTCCAATTGGGAAAAATAGCCGGAAATTATTTACATTGGGTTCGAGCAGTAAAGCGCAGGAAGACAACAGCTTATCGTAGCTCAGCTTAAGGTGATTATGTCATTGAAAGCCACTCAGAAAAGGCCGAATTAATTCTGAACCAATGGGGTTACATGTAACATACTCAAATTAACCATCATTGTATACATTGTCAATCTCCAGCACAAATTGAAGCATATGCTGGACGTGCACACTAAAACGCTCATGTTATAGATTCCGACGTCATATTTGGTTAATTGATTGCTCGCACCCTACCTTACCCGCTAATTATCAAGAATACATTTTATACTGACATCTAATTTAACAAAGTTAGAAATGGTCGAAATAAATGACGTGATAAGAGAATTTACTGAAGCATATGATGCAATAAAAACCGCCTTTCCCAAAGCAGACCCCATTTTGGTTATTAGGCTGATTTTTGATCATAAAGAAGAAAAAAACAGCATTTATACATTAGAAATAAATCTTAAACCAGGGCAAAATCTTGAAGAAATCAGAAATAGGGTTGTTCAGGTCACGGGAATGGTGCCTTCATTTTACTTACATGGAACTCAGATGATTGTCAGCCACCACCTAAATCTTGAAATGTTGAAGCGCATTAACGATTTAGACTCGGTGGTAAATATCAAGGGAAGTCCTTATAGTGCTGGTGGCTCTTCTGACTTCTGAAAAGAGGCATCATCCCCCACTCCTCGTCCTCAGGCTAATTTCAAACTCTATTCGTTAATGATATAACAGAAATTAAGTTGCATTTAATGAAACTCTGATATGGAAGAGCAGTAAACAAGGTTCTAACCCTGAAGCGTGAAAAGTGCTTCCAGTAGAATTTGCAACAGAACACAAACAGATGTTGGCACAGCGGCACTTTAGTAAACAAAGAATATTTGGCTATTGCTAGTGAACATGACAAACTGATAACAAGTCTAAGATTAGCTTAGCACAAGGATCTTCTTGACACGGAACAGACTTCTCATTCAGATTCGCTGGACGCAGTAAGACTAGCATGCAAGATGTATAAGATTAATTAAGATTGTCTAAGTTGCTACGTAGTAAAGTTCGGGCCCCTTGGGCGTTGTTAGTTCTCTCCTTTCTATTAGCCGATGGTGTTGAAGAGGCGCAATTGCAGCAAGGAAGTGGATAAAACTCTCGGGAGTTGGATCAGGATAGACGCCTTTAATTATTTCAGCTTGTGTAAATGCTTCATCTGAATGTGATTTCAAGAAGTCGAGCACAATCTTGCTGGAACCATCAACAGTATTTCCATTCTTAAATTCCTCCAATGTTATTGGCATGAAGAGAATATCTCGATTGGTTTATTTATTATTATTTTGGCAATTACAATTAGGGAAGTAATAAAATGCTCTGATTAATAGCGTTTGGTGCTTACAAGATCATATCAATACCTTCAACTATACTATAGATACAAACGTCAATGGCGGCAATAGCCCGGACAGCACGTAGACAATGATTGGAAGTATGAGAACTAAGCTGTGATTATTAGCTATCATAGATGCCGCTGACGAGTACCTATACGCTACACATTTTCTCAAAGATCCAAGTGGATTTATGAGCGGGATAAAGAAATATCAGCTAAACCGTAACTTTGCCTTGTATAATTTCAATATCGGATTATATGAAACTAAGGATGGGAGAACTATGACATATGAAGAAACTTTGAGAAATAAATGGAAGTGCGAAAAATGCTTCTATACATTCAGAAATCTAAAAAAATTACAGAATCACAAGAGTGAATATCATTCTTACTGAGTATATCATTTCTCTAAGAAATCACTCAAGCCAAAACAAAAAGAACTTGAGTCGATACTTCCCCTACCATAATCTCTCGCTTCCAAGAACAAGGAACCAGGAAGTTGCTCCTAAACCTCAGAAAATGAGAATGGTTACCAAGAAATTGATGTCAGTTCGCCAGTATCAGACTCACTCAAATACGGTTAGCAAGAAGTCAAGGTGCAAGGGCGATTCTTAGAAGTCAGAACGTAAAGGCAAAAATGAAGATTCCAAATCATTAGAAGATTCAACCGCAGCGCCTTGCCGCTCTAAGAGAAAAGACAGCTAATCAATGCTCTAGATCTAAGGACGACAAGAGCAAGGAAACTGAGAGTAAACTTGAACCTTGTGAGCGAATTTCAAGAGAGGATATCAAGAGGGTTTCACGGTAATTGATAGGAGATGGGCCGGTGCCGACTCCTGTGTACGTGACTTGGAAATGATTTTCATAAACTCGGACAAACCTTCGTTTATTATCGGAGTTCTCAATAAGGTGGACGCTGCCTGGTCTACCTAGTAGAGAAAGTCATGCTACAAAAGGATAAGATGGGAGCAGTGGGATTACATTCCTTTAATGTAACTAAATTGAAAAACTAAGACCGGCATTTTAATGGATGAAAGTTATGAAAACGGATGCGACCATTGTGAGCCTGGGTTATTATTATTATTATGCAGCTTTTGTCAGAAAGAAAACCATATTCCCACATACAAATTAGATTAGAAAGTTGACTCTAATGATGTAACAAACGAACTGAATGCGTTAATAGCAAAACTCAGATCTACCCATAGACTCAACCAAGAATCCCGGTGGGCCAGACCCTACTCATCAATTGCCATTACTCATTTATCTGGCCCATCACACAATTAAAAATCACTAGCGATAAATCTTTGCAAACTCAATTAACTGGCATTATATGAGCGTCCGCGCGTAATTATTCACTGAACGCTAATTTGAGTATAAATTATTATATCTAAGCAGTATTTCAGTCCACAAAGTAATTGAATAGAAAGGTAGCATACGTGTCAACTGGCGTCGTTATTGGAATTATTATAGTAGCATTTTTGACTTTGTACAAGAACAGCCCATTAAACTTGGACAAGACAATCTCGAGTTTGAAATTTCCAACAGTTAATGTAAGTGAGCCAATTTTCAACCAAGAAGCATTTAAAGAGGCGCAATCATTAGATATTGGTATTTCATCAGTCCGGGCTCAACCAATGGGAAATAACACGTTAAATCTTGAATTAATTTTTGATATACATAATCCAAATATGGGCACGGTGATGCTAGAATCGATCTCTTATAATCTATATTCAAACAAAGGTCGAATAGTTTCCGGTGATATAGGGGAAAAGCCCGAGGGATTCGTTGGTTCCCAGGCTAATATTTTCCCAATAGTAGGAAATGGCACTATGACTGTAAAGGATAAGAAAGTAGTTGAGAGAAGTGACTCTACGCAGAGCGACTGGGCGAACATAACTAATAATTCTGAAAATTACATTGTAAACGGCACTTTTTCATATAAGCAAACCTCTAGCTTCCAATCGTCTGGTGGCGAAAACAATTTTACTCTTAAATTTCCTTAGCGTTCACTTAAAAAAGCTCAGATAGATGTTGAATAGTTAGAAACAAAAATATTCAACGGTCTTGTGGATAGTCAGAGCATGGCAGACCAAATTATAACCTACGCGATCATGATAGCTGTTTTTGTAATATTCGCTGGAGTTGCATTCGGTTTAAAAAAGAAAAGATATAATCGTGACAACATCGTCGGGGGCCAAATGGGTCATGGATAGAACTCATTTTGTATGTACATTGGCGACATACTTCTATTTTATACAACTAGAAGTTGAAATTCTCTCCAACCTGAAACAAAGGCCTATTTTTAGGCTCCCTGCTGACGCTTAAAAGAATTTGTTGCCTATTTTCGAGAGCTAAACAGGCCTTCTAGCAAGTTTTGATTTGTGTCTCTCTGTTGCGGGAAACATCTATCATAGTATTTACAATCTAGACACGCGTCACTCGGCTCTACTGAAGGCGTCTTTTGTTCATCTAACAGCATACTAAGTATTCTAGCTCTTCTAATAACATGTTCAAACATTCTATTACTTTTTCCTACAAAAAATTGGGCAAATTCTCCTTTGGGAGTGACATATACGACCACACCAACGTCCCTTTCAAGGGCAAACAGACAAGCATTAGTATAGAGCAAATCGGAAGGTACGATCTTATCGGGTAGACTGGATACCACTGAGAAGTTTACTATAACATCCTCGACAATAAATGCGGGATTAACTACTAATGTCAACTTGTCAATTTTATACTCTGCAGTTCCACCAGCCAACTTGATCTGAAATATCTCTTTCAAGAAGCTCTTGACTATTTCAGGAACTTCATCATCTAATCGCTCTCTTCTTTCATAATACGACAATCGGGTACATTGAATTGCTTCTTCAGCATAGATAGTATGACTATCCACATCATTACCTTTCAATTTCGAAGAGTGTAATTGTCTTAGCCTTTCGCTTATCAGTTTAGAATAATCTCTACTACCAAGCATCGTCGTTAAGTGATTGTGCGTGGTATTTATGTTTGGTATAGTTACTCCAAAATGTATTCCAAGATACTATCATGTAGTACTATAATATATTAAAATACCCGAAAATTGCATTTTTTGCGAAATTTGGAACAATTAGGCTCCATGATGAGTAATGAAGAATGTTTTGGTGGATCATTACATTGTTTACAAGCTCCTCAGTCTTATTGATTCTCGGAATATTTACTAAAATACCGCCAAATAATGCAGAATGATAACTTCCGTTACTTAGTAGGCTCCTACAATATAATGAGCCTATTTTCTAGTCAACAGTGTTACCGTTCTAAAATTGTTTATAACCCGAAAAAGGATTCATCAAAAAAACCCGCGTTGCAACCAGTCAGGTCCTTAAAAACCTGCTTTAATCGGATTAATTGGTTTGATTAGTTCCCTGAGTAAGGTTGTCGCATAAGCACCTACAGGAAGCATAAACTTAAATTCATTGTTTTGGTTAAATCTAAAGCCGCTTACCATCAATGGTAATTGTCTGAAACCTCCTTCTGCGCTTAGCTCTTGCAATTCTTTGATATAGAAATCCTTTGGACTTAAGCCTTCCTCCATCATTATTTTCAGCAATTCTTTTTCAAACCTACCATCTCTATTTCTTAATGAATAACCAGCAAGTTGCATAGCAGGAACTATATTATCGTGATTTACTCCATTACTAAACTTACGTAGCTTCCCCAAAACATACTGTTCTTCTAAGTGAAAACAAAAATCCCCTGATGTGCATTGCAAGATTTCTTGGCCTTCCTCAATCAGCGAACTGATACATTCATTGAACAAAAATGCCTGGTAGGCATGGACGAATAAACGTCGCGTATTAACTGGTATGGATCTTATGGCAGATATGTAATTCTTACCGTTCAGCAATGAAATTAGAATTAGCCTTTCGATATCCATTCCATGTGGGATCTTTTTCAAGACAGATGCATATTGTGTGGGATCTTTGCAGCTCTCTCGGAGTTCTCTACTAAACCTGGTGTCATATTCAGTAGTGTAGGAGAGCAACATATCGACTGCTCCTCTAAAATTCTTCTTTAGGATTTCTCTGCCTACAAGGTGTGTTACACCTCGTGCACTTCCAAATCGCTGCAGCCCGTAAAAATTTGGTATTCTATTAACCTCCTCGGAAAAATTCAAAAGATCTCTTGTGTTCATATCCCGGACTAGGATCTTGAACTCATTCCCCACGAGATGAGATTTTCTTAAACTTTGCGACGTGAATCCCAATAACGATAACGATGTATGGGTTGTCGTAGCGCTCTTAAATTTTATATTTTGATCACAAGTGCAATATTGTCTAGTAATTGCTTTAGAGTCCTTTATTCCTAAAAGCCTCAAGTTCATACCAAGCTCTTTCTTTATCTCCAAAAGGGCATGGCTAGAATCTAATCCACTTTTTTCTAGACAAAATAATGGAAATTCATTTTTCTCGCTACTGACTGGGACAATAGAATTTAGTATCGAGTTATGGATTACTTCCGTTACCTTGAAATCACCAGCTTTTTCTTTAATAATACCGCCTGTACCAGGATAGTGGGTAGCATAAATTCTAATTCCTACCGAAGTGTCAATCTTAGGAACGTTACGTAACACTATCGATAGTTGAGATAAAGGTATAGAAATACTAATTGTTTTCTAGATTAGGCTAGACTAGTCAGGATATCCCGAAATACGGGGTATTCACGCTGACAGTACCCACTCACCACAGAGCAGCAGTCTTGGAAGTCAGACTAAACGAGGACCTAGTTGCTAACAGATTCCAGTTCTATTTGGAAATTGAACAACAGAATTGGAGATTGTGTAGTTTATCCTACCTACCTTATCGCCTGCTTCGCATCTTTGCTGGTGTTCTGCAACTGTGATTTGTAATAAATACGTGTCAGCAAATTGCATTACTTTCTCTAATGGTATCGAGTCAGCACTAATATGAAATTCATTTTTAGTTTCATCGTTTAGTCTTATACTGATATTATGATTAACGATATATGATTCCAATTGAGACCTGCCTGTTTGTGAATCCCTTTCTGCGTTTTCCGCATCTTCTTGCGTAGCAGGTATACCTATACCATAAACAACCTTCAGACTAAGAAGAAATATCATCACCAAGACTGCACATAGGGTCATTATCTCTTTGTTAATTGTCATTTTGTTATCAACTCAAACGATTCTGTGTCATTATGGAACTGCCATATTTGTAAAAGTTTTGGCGATTTCCATGTCCGCTGTACTCTACGTGGGATGCGGTAATTGAATCGGATTGGAGAACCGTGCTACACTGTCAACCACTATAAAGGACCTCTTAAGTTCTTGTAACTCTTGTTCATTCTGTTTACGCTTCTTGTAGCAGTCTTTACAATATCGTTCAATCCTAGTCGCCCCGCCTTCATCATATAGCAATTCATAATTTGGTATGGCCTGACACACAAAGCAGCATCTTGTACCGGTTAATCGTATAACTCTCTGACTTCTGTACAAGTCGGAAATATTTGATTTCTCTAATTTGTTTAATTCTTGCATAATTTGTTTAGAATATTTGATTTTTCTCAATGTGAATTTCCTAGTTGGTTTGTTGGTTGTAGTAGTAGTTTGCTGGTTGGTCAGGATTGTTGGATTGGAAGTGGAAGTAGTTGGCGCGACTGATGTTTTAATACCCTCCGTTCCTTCCTGCTGCTGTTCGAGTTGCGTTTCTTCCAAACCCATTTCAATTAAGGCTATGCAAATGATATAAGCAATTCTCAGTATATTATTCCTAGAATGTCAGAATACTATGAACAAATATTTGAAATGCTACAACGAGCAAAGGGAGTGGACATGCCTAGAGTTCATCCAACTGTAACTGAACTGGGTGAAAATGGTATTATTGTTACAAGGCTACTACAGACTGAACAACCTGATGCCGCTGCACAACATGGTGAACCAATCATTACTGAGTTGGGTAGTAGGAATAAAAGCAAAGCCAGTTCTACTTATGTTTCTAGTCCGGGTATCAATAAAGTTAAGGAGATTGCAAACTTTATTAACGCAAGACGCTATTGACTTTCCATGAAACTGCACACATAGAAACTTTTTATAGAAGAATGTAAAAGTAAGCAGGTGATTCTCTCGACTATATCTGTCCTAGCAGTAATGGCTTCTTTAGTCTTAAGCACTTTGGCTCTTGCTAACTCCATGATGTTTGAACAGTCCGTTTATGCGGTTGATAATTGTGACCCCTCTACCAACTGCCAAAATTTCCAAACGGGAACTGGCAATATCCAAAATAATGATTGTAATTCCGTCGGGGAACTCGGATGTAGGAACAGAGCAGAAGGCAACGACAATACTCAGACAAACCATTGCCGTTCAGTTAGTGGTGAATGCAGCAATGGCGTAGGTGGTAACGGAAATACTCAACTAAATAACTGTAATTCGGTTGGGGGCGGCTTGTTTGGTGTGTGTAGTAACGGTGCAAACGGCAACGGCAATACTCAGAGCACAGATTGTCATTCAGTAGGAATTTTATGTCAGAATGTCGCAGATGGTAACGGCAATACTCAGAATATTTTGTGCGCCAGGAATCAATTCTGCCACAATGAAGTTTCTTCATCGTTTAGCGCCCAATCAACTACCTGTACAAATGGCGGTTTCTGTTCAAATATAGATGCGAACTCTAACGTACTGGCGAATGGAGCAAGTTGCCAAAGTAACGGTCCAGACACAACTACCTTCTGTCAACCAAATCGTATTATAATAAGACCTAATAATTAGTCAATAAAAATACCTTCATCGAGTACAGAATAATAGTATCGAACTGGCTCCAGTTTATCTCTTTTATATCTGTTCTTTCCTAACTGGCAGCTATGCGCACACATCCTGCTGCTCTTTTGGTTTACGCTGAGCAGGTCCACCGGGTCTAATGGCCAAGTTAAGGAAGTCAGTCCACTCCGGTGTAGTGAATTGCTCGTATGTATAGTCCATGCATCTGAATGATGGAATGCCCAATATGTCTCCAAATTTGCCGTAATAAATCACCTTCTCAGGGTCTGTAATATTCACTGAATCAGTGCCAAATGGGTGCTGACCGGTTAATATCTCGTCCACCTTCTTCTTTGTAAATGGTATGAAATAGACTTCACGAGGTTGTCCCTTAATATAGTAGGCTTCAACCCGACCTGTCTCAGGGTCTGGCTCATCATATCGAAGCACCTTGGTCTGCTCTCTATAGCTGCCTTCTGTATGCTGTACTGAAAGTTCTTCGCCTAGCCAATTCTTTCCGTACCAGTTACTTTCAAACAGTAAATACTCTTTTTTCTCCCTCTTCTCTCTCGAATAGTCTATTCCTTTAAGACGGAACATTCTAGTCACTTCAACTTTCACCTTTCCTTGGTCAATATCTACCTGATTAAGAAATCGATATTCAAACTTGTCAGGACGTTTATGTGTCTCTGGAGGTGTGAAACCTTCTTTGATGTATGAGTCATATCCGGCTGTTGAATATGAGAATTTTAACTCTCTTCTCTCTCTTCCATCTTGAAACGCACCCGGTACATTAGGTTTGATACTAGACCTTTCAGCGCCTGTTCCACTGCTTATGATACTTGACATAATATGTCCAATAATGCAGGTCTAACTAAATAAATAGTGGTTCATTTTACCCAATCTGCACATTTATGATTCCTATAGCGAATTGAGTTTAAGAACGTCCTTCTACAGTTGCTGCAGGTAATGCCAGTGCTTTCTGATGATAGAGTGTTTAGGTCTGGAAGTAATTGTTCTGGTTCTGATTGTGGTTCAGGTTTTTGCTGCTGTTGAATGTCCAAATTGGATTTTGGTTCTCGTCCTTCTGGTTCCTGTCCGGGCGGACTTGGTTCTACGGGTATAGTGGTAGGACTGCTATTGTAAGAGCAAATTCGTTTATGGAAGTCTATAACTGTGGGTTTATAGTACTTTGAACATAATTCACATTGCTTCCAAGTTGGCTCATCCCAAGGTTCAACTGTCTTGCCAATTAAGTCACCCATGGTAGGGGTTGGTTCTACTACAGTCTTAGTTCCTGCAACAGGTAACAGTGGAATAACGGTCCTGCCATTATTACTGCCATTTGGTACTGCCTTATGTCTCTGACTAATGTCTAAAGCTGCTACACCGGAAATATAATAGGCCGTTATTAGGGGTTGAGCATTGGCAATTGACTCTAAAATCTTAACTCTTCTGTATGGTTGCTTTTCATTATCTAGTTCATGCTACATCATTTTTTCAATAAGGTCTAGTCGATCTATCTTTTCCATGTGCAGTTCACCAAAATGTTGTGCGATGTATTCCAGTCTCTTATTCTTCATTTCTTCAATCCTCTTTCTGACTCTGAAAAATGTAGCACGAGAGATGTTAACAACTGCATCATGAAGATATTGCAATGCTGCCTGTGGTAGTAGTTTCATCACCATTGTTTCTATAACTGCCTTCTCTGTGTCGTTTAACATGCTTAGCATGAGACTAACAATGTCAATATTTGAGACTGTCAGACTTAAGTCAAGCGGCTTACCTGCATGAAAAATAAAATAAAAAAATGAATAAAGGCTAATTAATCGATAAGGATAGCCTAGCCATTAGTTATTATGTTGTGGTTATTCTAGCCTTCTCCTCCTCCTTGTTGTTGTTGTTGTATCTGTTGTATGACCTGATGAATCATTTGTGTTGTTAGTTCCTTGAAATCCTGCATAAACGAAATACCCGGATGTTTCTCAGGTTCCGGTGGAGGACTATTTAATAGACTTAAGACTGCTTCTTGGTAACTTTCTACTAAGCCTGGTATAGTGTCAGGTCCTCCGAGGAATATGCGGTTAACATCTTGTACATATGCTTCAAGCAATTCTCTAACAACAGGGGATGGTGGAACTGAATTAGGGTCTATTACACCGCCTATTACATTCTTTTCAAACTCATGTATTGTTTTCATGAAATCGGGTATGCAACTTCCACAATCCCTAGGAGCCCAGACTTGTTGTTGATATTGTATGCTCAGAGCGGCTATAGAGAATGTCAGCGTCAAGCCAACCAAAATTGCCAATATTGAGATACTTTTGGCTTTCATGACTAGTTTGGGAGATAGTTTCTCTTAAGGGTTCAATGCAAAGGGAGTTCCCTTTCGGCACATTTATCGCAATAGTATTGGACCACCACGGCACCTTCAATGGAATAACTTGCTTTCATTGTTGGTGTATTTCCACGGCAGCAGCATCTTCTTAGGGCTTCCGGATGCTTTTTTGCAATGAATGTTTTGGTTTTTCCTAGGTCTTGGGGCGGTACTTGCGTGAATGGTGTAACAACGGGCTTTATGCCTGCAATACTTGAATCAGTGGGTCTATCTGGCTCACCCTGCATTAACTTCATTTCTTCCCAGTCAGGCACTATTGGACGTGACGCTGTCCTCACTTCATATCACTAATTCATAAATATCAGGCACTAAGATAAAAAAATGAACTGTAGAGTTCTACAATTTATTCTAATTCTTGTTTCTTAGTGTGTCCTTCTTCATACCTCAGTTATACTTTATCTTGTGAATGAGTTCGCTTACGTTGGAAGTCAGGAATCCAACCGTGTTCATTGTTGTCCTTGCATCATTACTTACATCAGGGTTCATTTTGTACGGGGCACTTGTGCCTCACCCTGTACCTATTGCATTTGCCGATGATAATGACAAAAAAGAATGTAAAAAGAATGAAGGCGACAACAATTGTAACGATACTAAGAAAAATGCATCACCTGAATTAGAATGCAAACATCAGATTAAAGATAATAAAGACAGCACAATTGATTCGGAATGTACTAACAACAGCCAGATTTTGATAGACAGTAACATAAGACCTTCTACAGATGATGGGAATGTTGGCAGCGGACGACCGCCTGTCATCACGCTTATTCCAAAATCTGGACCTCCTGGTACTGTCGTAAACATCTTTGGTTCAAATTTTGACCCTCATCGTGTACTTTCCACATTTTTTGATGGTAATCTTGTAGCAACAACTTTTACTGACAATGACGGCAACTTCTCAGATTTCTTTAAAGCAATTACCCCTTTCAAAGGACCACATACAGTTACTTCTCACACACAGCCACTCGATTCAGCTTCGGCAATATTCACCATAACATCTGGAGGCTTTCTTTTTGTTGACCCCCCTTCGGGTCCAGCCGGTACTTCAGTAAACATTACAGGCATCGGTTTTATTCCGGGCGACATAATCAGCATATCTTTCGGCGACGATGACGGAATACCGACAACACCTGCCGTTGTTGAACCTAATAATAATGGAATATTTACTGCCTTCATTACCGTACCCCCTAGTATTGATGGACCTAATGATATTGCTGCTGTGGATACTGATAATCAATCATTCGAGACTGTTCATGAGACATTTACTGTGACTCCCTCAGTCACAACTAGCGCACCAACACAAGGAATGTTACCGTTTTAGTGTGTATAGGTTATAATAATGAAACCCGTTATAATGAAAAGCCAAGTCGTTGTTGTTCTTGTTTAAGGTCTAAAATTTGGGGTTGATGAGACAATAATGATACATAAAAAGATTCAGTATATTAGTAAATCTACGCTTACACTATCGATAGTTAGAAGAACAATATGCTTAAAAAGTCTACACTGACTGCAACCCAAATAACTAGGATAATCTGATTATTTTATAATGCTGTTTTTAAGATAAACCAAATAATTTTTACTTTTACTACGGAATTAATGGCGAAAGAGAAATAATCATATATATGGCACTTAATTCAGGATATTAAATGGAGTTACCTTGATAGATCCCTGTCACAAGCACGTAGTCTGTGAAAATTGTCTCCACTCGGACAGCATATGTGCTTTTTATAGTGCACACAGATATTGTGTGGAATGTCTTTGTGACCATGCGTCGTGTCCTGCTTGCAGGTCGGGCTATCATGCTGTTACGATATCAGACTAAAAGCAACATTTTATACGATTTTTCGTGTACAGATTTTGTTGCGCTTAAGCGGCGCAAGACAAATAACCATCTTAACTCCTGTAATTGCTTTTCTAATTTGTACTATATTGTTTATGCTTTCTTTTTTTCAATATGATAAGTTGTCAATTATTTTACTTTACCGTTATCAAAATGGAATACTTCACAGAACAAAGCATCTATAAATCCCCTGTTCTTGAGTTTACATTTAACTGCACCCTCTGCAACTACAATATTACCTTCCTCTATAAGTTGTGAGATTGTTATTATAGGATTGCCTTCCCATCCGCTACTAATTTCTTTGTCAACCTGATCTTTACCTTTCAGATTAAAAAAACCAACCATTTCCCAAATCACATCTTCAGTGAGGCATGACAGAATTTTAGCATTGTCACCTGTATTATAGCCGTCCATGTAAGTTTCCACTACTTTTTTGTTGTTCATTTTGCTATATTTTTTAATTAATGTTTGAACTGCAAAGCCTGATATCTAGTTTTTGTCAAGTAGAATGTTTACCACCTTTTGAATATTCCGTTCTGCAGTTTCTTTTGTTTTAGCCTTTCGTATGCAGAGCACCAGCACTCTTTTATTGAATGATTATTGATAAATTAGCTTTTCAGAAATTGTAGTCGGATATTAAATGAAGGCTTTACCTGTTATCTCATGGAAAAATTTGTCCTGCAAATGCCCTTTGAAACAAAGATTTTATAGTAATTAAGATAAGTATTAGCATGGGAGTATGCCATTATATGGCCAGAGAATTTGTTAAGGAGATTGGGAATCGGTCAAAAGAATTTTATGAGTTTGTTTCACCTCCGGTAGATATTTTTGAGGAAGGTGCTGAACTAGTCATAGTAATTGATTTACCAGGATTTCAGAAAAAAGATATTCAGCTAAGTATTTCTAAGGATATACTTACTATCAGGGCGAAACGAACATTGGACCTAGATTCTGTTACAGTTCATTTCAGACAGAGACCGTCCAAAATTGAAAAAAGAATACCTTTACCGGTATCGAATGCTGATCAAGAGAATGTTGATAGCAAAGCCAGCTACGTTAATGGGGTGATAACCTTAAGAATTCCACTTCCCCAAACTAGTAACATACCTATAACCTGACACCTGAATAAAGGTATTAACGTGCTGAAAGGCCTGCTAATAGTGCGATTATCAAAATGCAATTTATTGATGACATATGCAATTGCAGATTCCACTTAAGTGGGATTACCACCAATTTTCTACATTGTAGTACATTCAGAGACTAAAAGTTTGTTCCACTTTTGAATGAATTTTTCATCTACGAATTGTGTCTTGATATTGAAATGCTTTCACGTATGCATGCATGTTACATTTATCAACCCAGTTTTACCTACGTTAACTTCTCCTGGTTAAGGCAAAAATGACTTCCATGAACTTGAGCGTATGTGGCGTTTTACTTCCTCTTAACACCAAATCACGTTAAGTCTGAGAGAAGAAAAATCTTAGCACAGCGAATAACAGAATCGACATCAACACATCGGAATCTAAGTAGTGTTTTTCCGATTTTGACGCACATATTCTTTTTTTATGATGAACTTAACACAAATGTATGTATCATTTAACTGCTAATAGCGATGCTTTGTATTTTAGTTGAGAAAAATTTCGCCGACCACATGAGTGTCTTGCCATTAAGTCTAAACGGAAGAAGATATATCTAGAGGGTACAATTCTTGCCAAACTGAGAAGGATGGCTTTGGAAAACATTGAAAATATGTGTATAAAGTTTCAAACCAAAAATCTCTGATACTCAACCAACCGGCCGGTTCAATACTATTGGGCTGTATGTACCTGAATGCGCCAGAGATCCAGACAATGAATGAAGAGAACATGTTGTCAATCTTCTAAAAATTTCTGGATATAATATTGAGGATTTTGGCTATGATAATTATTCACATTCTATGAAATACAGATTTTCATGCTTCCATTTTGAATAATTGATCGAAATACAACTGAATTTGTTTATTTATTCGATATATATGTTGGTAACGCATAAGACATATTTCCTCATAAAATAATCAATCCATATTGTTCGGTGGTTGTATATCATTACCCTGAAGGGAATTACTGGTTAATTTATATTTCCTATGCCGTCCTAACTTAATTCGCTAAAGACTGATGGTAGAAGGAAATAATCATTTACTGATGATGCTAGTTTGGCTCGCGGAACTAACCTTCTCCAGCTGGCTTCTTTCATATGGAGCGGAACACCTATCTTTCAGATATGGTGCCAAATTTGTAGGAAGAACTTTACTTAGTATAGCTACCACCCTACCTGAAATAGCCATAGTAGTGTATGCAGCAATGAGAGGATCATACGGTGTTGCGATAGGGTCAGGTTTAGGCAGTAATCTGTTAATGATGACACTCGGCCTCTCCTTGATGTTACTAATTGCAACGACTAGATTATCGAAGTTTCCATTAAAGTCTATAGACGTAAGTGCATTTAAGATGGACAAAATCTTTCTCGTAATAACAGCAATAGTCAGTGCTGCTTTATTTATTGATGGATACAACTATGTAGATGGTATAATCTTTACAGGCATGTTTGCGGTATATATAGGCATTGCATTTTTTGAAATGATAAGATCTAGATCTCAAAATAAACTTGATAAGTCAATTTCAAATGAGTCCAAAAAAGAAGATATTGCAAAAAAAGAAAATACAGGTAATTCCTCGATCGATAAATCGTATCAGGTGGTTGCTCTTGGCCGGAACAAGATGGCTAAGGCGGCCTTAACATTTGTTTTAGGGACAATAGGTATTGTTGTCGGAGCGGAACCTTTTATAGAGGCTCTTGAAGGTTTCTCCGCAGAAATTAAAGTTTCAGCTATTGTTCTTGCCGTCATTATTAGCCCTATAGCAGGAGAAATGCCTGAAAAGATTTCATTGATGTTATTAGCCCGGAAAGGCGCACACGGAGCATCTATAGCAATTGCAAATGTGCTTGGGTCAAAAATACTCAATAATACATTGTTGTTAGGAGTTGCGGTTTTCGGAGCCATGATTCATGCTGGATTTTACACGACTATCGAGCTGACTCCATTGCTTCTCCAACAGGTAGTATTGGTTACCGCTGTAACACTGTTGTCCGTTGCTCTTATTTCAAGAAAGACAATCGGTCTAAAGACAGGTATAATATTGGCGGCGATGTACGTTGTAAGTATTGGACTTCAATTTGCCTTCGTCCATTAGAAGTCACTCAAATATCTAGAACCAACTAATGATTATTCATCATCGCTAGTATACATTTTCTAGGAAGGTAACAATTTCACATGTTTATGACTGGAGTCAGTTCTACTTTATCGCAATGTATCTTAGATGTTTCATTGGTTTGATTAACATGACAATAATTGAGATGAGTCAAAAATCTCTTGATAACGGTTTATTAGCCGGCAAGTACAAATGAATACGCATTCTTAGAGTAACATTTTTAACCCATTGCTGCTCCTCAATTCCGCTCAATATCACATACGCCTGAGCCACTTCGAAATCATTTCTCTCTAAGATCTCTGGCATAGTTCCCTATCGTTGGTATCATATTGGAGTGAAAAGCTAATACACTTTATTTTGTCAAGGCGTAATAACTGCTCCCTATTCGCGCTTTCACCAGTTAACTTGATCAGTGTAAAGAAGAGGTGACTATTGATATTTTTTATGAGCCACAGTACCCAATGCATAGGCAAATAGTGAGTTTAGGCTTTTAGCCAACCTTCTCTCCTGAACCAATAAATCATTGCACCTGCAGGGATTGTCGCTACAAGTATTAGTATAATCAATGAGGTATATTCGCCCAAAAAAGTTGCTTCACCTGTTTCAATCCCTCCTGGCAAGTTTACATTCATGCCGTAAAAAGCTGCTACAACTGATGCAGGTATAGAAAGTGTGAATAATATTGTCAATATTGCAAGAATCTTATTGGACTTTTCCGTACTAAGCATAAAATCTGTATCTTTGAAGATCTCTATAGTCTCCTTGGCCTCGTCAAGTACTTCAATAACCTTATCAATATGGTCTCTTACGTCATCAAAGTATGGACCAAGATCCTCTTCAGAAAATCTTTGCACTACTCTACTTAACTCAAGTATGGTACGCCTAAGTGGCAATACCAATCGTCTAAGGGTAGTTATCTCTCTTCTCAGGAGGGATATCTCCCGAGCTACTGCACTCTTTTCGTCAAAAACAACATCCTCGATGTCATCCAGATTTCCTTCAATTTTCATCAATATATGGAGAAGATCATCAACAAGCAGGTCAAGTATTTTATGTGCAAGATACCCAGATGAAGTTCCCATAAATGATTCACGATATTTCTGGTCAATCTTACAAAGTTGGAAAGCTTCACTCAGAGGTCTTAAATCTCCTTGCTGAACTGTTACTACGTAATTATGACCAGCGAATATGGAGAGCTGGGTGGGACGAGGAAGGCCTTTGTCTTTGTCGATTGTTGGGAAATTGAGGATCACAAAAATATGGTCCTCGTATACATCTACCTTGGGAATTTGGATTTTTGAAAGGCAGTCTTCAATGTTAAGTTCGTGAAAATGAAAATTGGTCAGTCTTGTTAACTTTTCTCGAGTAGGCTTTCTGATATCCATCCAGGTAAGATTACCATTTGTAACGGTTTCGATCCCGCTTTGTGGTTGCGTAATTCTTTCCAACGATAATCACATCCAAGCCTGTGATTGCGTATGCCAATTGTCCATATATATCAATGCTTAGACCGTTCACCAGAACCATTATGGATAGTATAATTGATTATTTTGTCGTAGCTGATTTGCATGACTAATGTTAGTGATATTAAAGGTTTTGATTAATTAAATCTGAATGTGCGAGACAATATATTATTGGAGTAACTTGTGTTACAAGTTCCCTTGATTCTCTGACACTATCTTCGTATCAGGAATTTCTATAAATACGTCCCCATTATTTTCAAAGATCTTATAGAGTATCAAGTCACCTGATTTTCTCCACTCGGGAACTTGTTCTACCCAATGGTCTTCCTTCTTCCAAGATCTCATATTGACTAGCTTTCCTGTAAATACATCAAATTCATATCCGTGCATATAGCATACAATGTTATTATTGTTGAAATGACCTTTTGATAATGAAGCACCTCTATGAGGACAAGAATTATCGCATGCAAATAACTTTCTGTTTCGTCTACCTACGAGAATTTCCCTGCTATGAATATTAAAAACCATCAAAGAATTATCCTTGACTTCCTCACTTTTACATACATTGTTCAGCATTATAATCTTCCATATTTGCTCAAAAGCATTTTATAAGTCCTAGGATCCATTGAGCAAATAATACCTCATTACTGTCAACCTTTGTAGGCTAATAAGAGTGAACCACAATTACGAATTTCTAATCACCGTGTAAAAAGAATAATTGAATTGTTAATCTCCACATCAAAATCTCATGTTTCTGGGTTATGGTAACTATTAGGTTATGGTAACTATTAATACAAGTATTACTGAAGGCGGTCCTGCACTATCAATACTTTGCTGATAGTTGGTGATATGACACGAATTTACTTACTACTATTATCTGTGTGAGCTAAAACTTTTGAGAAATGCGCCTGAATCAAAAGCCATGAATTCCTCAAAAATTGCCAAAGTTTATCAGGGAAAAACTTTAACTTTAACTAGCTCGACTTCATAATAACAATGCCGCCGATTATCAGAATTTTGAATAAATCGCATTTGGTGCTCCAATTGTTTGGTATCTTTATTTTTTTCACCATGTTATCAGTTAACGTGAATAACATTCATTTCACGTATTCTACTACTAATCAAAATAACCAATCAAGTAAATCATTTAATGCAGAGGGTACGATTAATACTAATTTAGACGTGCGTGACACGGCAAATAAAGAGATTTCTACCGAGTTGAGTAACAGTACATCAAACGTTAATTTTTCAGAAAGTTATGTTTTGGGAGGCAAATGGCGCCTTGATGTAATTAATGATAATGTTACATATTTTAAGGCAAATATTACCATGGTGGGCACAAACGGCCAAGGGGAACACTTTCATGTAATTGTGTATAAACCCGTCTCACAAGGAATTTCTATGTTGGCTTCCAATACACAGAAATATGGTAGCTTATCTACTATTCCGAAAAACAATACGGTTTTATTTTATGGCCCAGTAGACATCATTACTAATGGAGTCATCCAATGGCGAGACGTACCTATGACTACATCCATATACAACAATAAAGTTTTGAGAATTTATCTAGACAAAATTGCAATAAACAATCATTTTCTTGACAATGATGTTTTTGGCTTGATAAATTCTATTGAGCCAATACTAAATGCCTCAAAGCCTACGGAGTAGTATGAACCGTGCTGATCTCATATGAGAACATCGGCAACGAAAAAGATACGTGTCACGCACTATTATTCACCTTCTGAAGTAATTTAACGCTCGATGCAAAATCAATTGCGCCTTTTGACATACGTGAGACTGGTTGCTATTAACCCCATGGTCGATTGTTTCTATTTTCTCCATATTGCCTTCGCATGAGCTAACCTAGACATGCAAAAAAATCCTAATGGGTAGTATATAAAGGCGTATGTGATTAGATTCGCTCTAGTAGAATGAACTTGAGGCAATGGCCTAGTAAGTTGATTGTTCAACTTAGACGATTGAAATTCAATTTCATGGTAAAATTGAGAAGTAATTAAAGCGGCCATGGGTAAGAATAATATAGATCAAATAGTTTTTAGTGATACATTATCATGGTATCGCTTTCTCTTTCCCAGAGTAACAAGCATATTATTTCTTCAGTAGTCGTGTCAGCTCTCATAATTTTTGGGATATTTCTATCAATCAGAATATTAACTGGCGAATTTAACCCATTTTATGTGGTAGTCAGTGGAAGTATGATTCCAACGCTGCAAATTGGCGATGTAGTCGTTATTCAAAATAACGGACATGGATTTGGAGGAAGTGGTAACTCTGCCTTTGATCACCTAACAAAAGGGGACATAATAGTTTTCAAAGCCCCGGATGATATCGATGAAGAAGGAAAGCCAAGAACAATCGTACATCGAATTGTATTAATTGGGATTAACAGTAGGACCAATGAACAGATCGTTGTAACTAAAGGTGATAACAATCCAGAATCTTATCTCGGCTTGGATTTTCCAATTAAGGAAGGCAATTACATAGGAAAAGTCATCCTGACAATTCCAAAAGTAGGACTGCTTATTCAGTTCATCAAACCACCGATCAATTACTTTATTACGGCTGGTGCTATAGCCCTATTCTTGATCTATTACTATCGTAAAGAAATTAAGAGTAAGAAAAGCTCAGAGCCGTGATGCAACTTAGACAGCATGCGCAGCTGGTAGCAGGTTCTAAGTTTCAATTGTCAACGCTAATGTAAAATAAAATACAAGGGGGAGCTTGAGTACAAATAAAAAAATAGAATGATTTGCTCAAATCATGATGGACTTTCATCGGATTTTTTGTCTTTCTCTCCAATCTCCTCACTTTTCGTAGGGTGTGAATTTTTAAGATGTTCGTACATCAAATCCTCGTTTTCAAAGGCCGCGTTACACTTCTCACATCTAATTTGAGGCTCCTGCTTTTTTTCCTTTTTCCTGAAAAAATCAAATTTTATCAATGGTTTTGTATGATATTTTATTTGGTATAAACTTATCCTTATTCTCATGACTTAATTTATCGAATTTATCGTGCCTACATGAGAAGTCTCCACTCATGCGAAGAGTTACCAATTTTTCTGATTTTAATGTATAAATACTGAGACAGTCAAAATATCTAAGGCATTACGACATCAATAATAACATCCTCACTGTATTATTTCACGATGAGTGAATTCGCTTTTTTCCGATTCAAGAGTATGGCCATGTTGACCAGGGAAGAAGAAGAACATAGAGAGGAAATTGTTAAAATTACTGAAGTTCTTGATGCAAAAGGCTTGGAATGTGACTCGAAAATATCAAAAATCTCTCTGGAACAGTTAGGAGAAATCTTGGATGAAGTTAGAAAACTGAGAAGAAAGCGAAAAAAACAGATAGATTCGGAAGATCAAAATGAGGAATTAGAAGTGTCAGGAGAGAACATGAGTAATGAATATGAGGGAAAAAAACTACTCCGTATGTTAAATAAGAGAAAATGAGGGAATGGACAATCTAACGAACCGATGGCTCTTGATCCTGGGTATCGGGACAGTGTTATTTGGGATATCACTTTTTATTTTGCGAGTCCCAGTAAGAACTATACTCATTTTTTTCGCACTGGGTTTCCCTGTTGTTCTTATGTGGTTATATGTTGACGAAAGGTCAAGGCGCGCAAAAGAAAAGATGGAGGCTAATTCTAATTTGGAGATACAGCCATGTATATGTCCCATCTGTAGACACGATCTGGTAACTCTTTGCATGAATGATAAATGTCCCTGCTGCATTATGTTAAAAGGAGACAAGGTTGTCGGGCATTCTATTAATCCGTTACAGTGAGGATAAATTCTCCAAGTCTAACAATTGTCATTGTTATCTACACCCCTAGTTTTCAGTAAATCATACCGTTAATTAACCATCGGAGCTTCCCGGACATACTTCAATTAGTTAGTTAATAATTCTACGCACTAACTCATTCTCAAAATCGTTCCTTTATGCTTTAAATTATTATGCTTGATAAAGAAAATGAGCAAATCAAATTCTTTAAACTAACCATATGCATCTTGATATGCATTCTTGACAATCTGAAAATACTTGGTAGGGAGAATCTTACCTGCACCTGTCGCATTATCATATTTGACAATGGCCAAATTGAAATTAGGTGTATCATTAAGCATGAAACTCCATTCCCAAAATGCCATACCCCAGATGTGGATATTTTTGAATTCGCCAACTATGGTGTTCGCATCAACTTGACTAATATCACTTTTAGTATCAGCTATTGTCCAGATTTTCTCCCCATCTTCATTTACTGTGGCAATTCGTTTGACGTTGTTCCATTCCCCTATGTATAGAGGGACACCAGCCAATTTACTGGCATTTAAGAAGAGATCGAGTTTGTCAGCCTGATAGCCCGCTGAGGGTATACCGTATAGGCTAAACTTAAAAACAACGTTTTCCTTATCTAGTGGAACCATCTTAGCCAGGTTTTCAGCAGTGACGCCGATGGTACTTTTTAAGTCGATTGGTATGTTCATACTATAGACTATAGTTTTATTGGTAATTTTACGAAGCTCCTGAGTCATGTAGCTATTGTATTTGCCAATTTTTGCCCATTGATCTTCCTCATGCACCTGGGGCTCACTTAATATTTCGTATCCCAATGTGCTTTTGTGCTTGTCTACAGTTTGCACTATTTTCGTTAAGAAATCCATTTGTAGCTTCCATCCCTCAGATCCGTTCACGCTCTTAACTTTATTATTCCACCAATTTGTCCACCAGGTCTTAGCAGCACTTGACTTTGGCGCTCCACCACTACCTTGTTTATACAACACAGGGTCACCAAAAAGGTAAGCTGGAAAACCAGTTCCTCGGTCTACGTTAAGCCAAGAAGAAGTGTGAAACTGATGATTATCATAAATTACTTTCAGTCCATATTTGTCTGCACTTTCTGCAACCTGTTTAATCTCTTTAATGAATTCAGCCGGGCTCTTGACATATGATTCCCAGTAAAACCTGTAACGAACATGATCTATAGTTCCAGCTTTTGAAAGAGTTTTGAAACTGGAGTCATAGTAATTTTCAGGAAATAGAAACTTGAATTCCCTCGATTGAGGCATACTTGTATAATAGCCCCGCATATTGACCCCCAAATACGGCTCACCCTCATGACTGCCTATCTGTTTTTGACTTTCATTTGCAAAAATAGTTGGATTGGTTTGACCGAAAATAGTATTTGAAGGATTTGCACCAAAAACGAAACAATACGCAATAAGCGTGATTGCTATAAAAATAAGGAAGTACCGTGCATCAGAGTTTGAAAATAATTTTGCTAATTTGTGTCTATCCATATTAAATTCATCTACTGACCCATGCCCAGCAATACTTCGCCATTATAGCTCGGTATTAACCCGAATTGCAAGTATATGGGTGCTTCCAATAATAATTCTTACCAATTATTTAGAGCTTACGGATTAGTAGAAAATATGCAACTTATCAATGTCGTATAGGGTATTGTACATGGTAATAGAACCTTTGGCTTGAGATTTCTTATCCTAAACGATACTAAATGATAGATCTATTTTAATGAACTGTATTTAAGATCAAATTTATTACGGACTGCCCATGTTCCCTCTCCTTAGTGAATAAAAGATTTGAAGTAGACAATTGTCCTATTGTCAACTAATAGTCATAATCTAAAGGTACTCGGCAACCCTTGCAACTTTGTTCACATCATCGATTGACAACCAAGAGGTTCTTGTACTCCGTAATACAGAGATGGACAGATTATGATATTTTTCATACTATTTGTCTGGCTCACTCCTGCACAATCAAAGATGCCACCCCTATACTAGAAATATTTTTTACCCTTTGAACTATTTTTGGAAATTCCTAGATCAAAGTCTAATATTTATGGTTATTTTAACTACATCTACAGAATAGATGAGCTCAATAAGTCTGTTTTTTTTGAATTGAATTTTAGGAGTACTATTTTAGAGGCGATTATTGACACGAACCTGCACCTCATCCTAATTAGGTAACACTATCATTTATCATATTACTGTTATACAGTGACGATCATACTTCTTTCTATGACTTCGTTGATATAATATAATTACAACCTAGCAGCCCAAAGGCTGACCACTAATTTTCTGTCATGACTCAATTACGATAGAGTTTTGAATATTTATTAACTTCAGGCTACACCCATCGAGTCATAACTACTTTAAGTCAAAATAGGAAAAACAGGGGAAATGAAATTAAGTGTCTCATATAAGATTTGCATGTGTTCTCAAAAAGTTTAACAGCAAGCAAAAATAATGCATATCAAGGAATTGAAGAATTCAAGATACATTTTTGTTTTATGTTCACTGATAGTTACTGTGGTAAGTATTCATAATTCTCTTCATCTTGTGACAGCAGCTTCGGATTGGGATAATCGTGCCGAAGCTCAATTCGAATTTTCTAAGTTTATTAAGAAATTTCGGAGCGCTCTTGAAGACGAAAACCCCCAAACGATTATGGATTACAAAAAAGTCATTCTACAGTTGATTCCCGAATATAGGCAAATCCTTGAACGTTTAGAACCCACAATTAAATCCGAGTTTTGCAAAATAGCGAGCACTTCTCCTGAATACCCTGTCGACTGTAGTAACGTACTTGGCGAATCTCTTCCGCTGCCAACTTCGAAGCCTGGGGTGGCTCCTTCGCCTCAAACGATAAACAATTCTTCAAGTCGATGTATACCAGCTCAAGAGAATAATACACTTCCATCATTAGAAGTTGGCGATTTTCAAAATGTATGCAATGGTGAGAATGTTGATTTAGAGTCAAAAATTATGCCCAAATCATATAATGATACAAGCGCCGAAAGAGCACAGGAACGTCTATTTGTGGGATGTGAATCTCTAAAGCTACTCTCAAACGAAACTCAAAGCATGCTAAGGAGCATGGATAATAATAATGCAAAGTGCTATGAAGATGAAAAACCGGCTACACAACAAGATTCAAGGTGATTTTGCAGCTTGGAGTCGGGCATTGCTCAACGGTTGTCATTCATTATGTTAATCGGAATGAATAAACCCAGTTTTGGTAGTCGTCATTTCAATATATTTGCAATCACGTAATTGTAAAAAATATAAGCACATTCTCAGGCAAGAAAGATATTTAAGATGTGGAAACTTAGATGATTTTATGAATAAGTTTGTAGCAATGTCAGTGCTTTTAGCATTGTCGCTTGGGATAGGTTTTGCCTATATAGGGTCAGTGTCGGGTCAAGATACGGGAATGGCAAATGAATCAATGACGAACCAAACGAATATGACAGAGACTTTGCCTGGTTTGGAATCAGATCTAGGTAATGACACCCAAATTCTTGAAAATGACACGGACATAGGTAACCCAAGTAACGACGTGCTAAATAGCATGGCGACGAACGAAAACCAAAGCAACTAAGGAAACCATTACGTTTGGTTCCATTCTCTTTATTTTTCTAGTTAACACCTACTGTTGATTTGAGTTATCGATAATATCCAAATCAGATTTACTGAATCGAGCTCTGATTGTTTTAGTTCTCTATTACTTAATGAATTATCTAACTCCATTGATCCAATCCCGCAATAATCCAAAAATGCAAATTAAGGCATTTTTGCGGCACTTCAAAATTCTCACAATCCAACTCTCAAATTCTAATGGCCTGCAAACTAAGGGATCAATTGCTAGATGACAACGGACGCCCTGCCGATCCGGAAAATCATATATTCTATTTATCACATAATCTAAAAATAGCCTTTTCTTCATTTATGACTAGGTAATAGCAGTTATTACACACCAGCCTACCAAGACAATTTTTGAGCTTGTATGTTTTTTCATTACAGACATTACACAATAGATCGCCCTGCAACCTAATAATTATGAATATTAGTAATATAAAATGTTTTAATCCGTTATTTTATATAATAATTTTAGCCAACACACATGTCTATTATTTCAAAATTGTTAATGGCGAAGTCGATTAACTTAAATGTAAAGATGATGGATATTTTGTGTATGGCTAGTCAAGATCCAATTTCGTGTCCGTATTGCGAATCCAAATTCAGTGACAGTAAAGAACTTTCCAAGCACATAGATAGAATTCACACAGGTTCAGGCCTCCTCGAAGGAGATACTCGTCGTCTTTAGTAAGACATGTATGCCTATCACCTGTTCTTTTGTATGGTAGTCCTTTTTGATGTGGGAATGATCAAGAGTCGAAAGAAAGATGACAAATAATACCTATATATTATAGTTCCTCTGCTTCCAATTCACTGAATTTGATTCCAGTTTGTAGAAAAGACAAAATTTAGAGAATTAGAAATCATAACACTATCATTTTGAGGAGGTGACTTTGGATAAAAAGCTTCTTTCTCAGCAGAAAACTCAGCTTTGAGTATTTCTCGTATTATTTAAAAAAACAGGCTAGCGGCGCCATTTGCCAAAGAGAAGATCATGTTAATATTATCTTGATGAAGCCTTGTGCTTCTGATCTTAATTCCTAGTTAACTGTATTTTTGAATAAACCAACCTCTTTGCACTTCTCATGGCAGATAACCATGTATTCAAATAACTAGTACATGATATTAGAACAGCTGGATATTAGATCATGTAAATAAATAAAATAAGGTTGCTCTAACTAGCATAAACATTGAAAGATGACGTCTTAGATTTGATCAATAGATTTGGCCTCAAACAACACCCGGAGGGAGGTTTTTTCGTTGAAACCTTTAGATCAGAACATCTGGTGGAGTTAGCAGAAGGCAAGAGATCTCGTAATCTTTGCACTGTAATCTATTATCTATTGCCAGGGAACCAATTCTCATCTTTTCATTCAATTAGGTCAGATGAGATATGGCATTTTTATTTAGGTAGTAGTGTTACCCTTCACATAATTAAAGAAGATGGAAGACTGGATGAAATTCGATTAGGATTCAAAGCAGATAAAAGTGAATTATTTCAAGTAGTAATAAATGCTAATTCCTGGTTCGCAGCTTCTGTCAATGACACAGGTTCGTATTCATTAATGGGTTGCACGGTTGCCCCAGGATTTGATTTTCGTGATTGGACCCTAGCAAGCAGAAACGAACTCTCAATAAAGTATCCTCAACACAAAGAAATCATAAAAAAATATACAAACTAGTATCCTCATTTTCATTTAAAATTTATGCGATGAAATCCGTATCTAGATGCAGATAACTAGATGCTCGTCTTAGTGCACTCGTTAGTGAACGAATCCGACCCAACTTGGAGTTATGAAGACCTAAATCGTAGTGATGAACCTCGCAAGGCTAACATCGCTCCAAGTAATCCCGAACTGAAACTTGGTAGCAATAAAACTGGGTAAATGTCCTGTACCATTCCAAAATAAATAGGTATTGTAATGCTGGGCCAAACTGGCCCTGGGTTTGCCGAGACTTCGTTATATGTGTATGTTATTAATGGATAGTAAAGGAAAAAGAATGTTGTCCCTAAAACTGCACCTGATATCGTGTAAACAAACATCTTGTACGCCGAATTTTTAAATATATATAACACCAAGTCGATCACTACGAATGGAATTATGTTCATAACATAAAAGTAGATTGTAGAATGTAAATATTCGTTAGGAACTATCGAAGTAAGTGAATTGATTGTAACAAATGCCAAGCCTATAATAGTTATGATGCCAAACTTTCTTGTTAGTCGAAATGAGATAGCGGCTATAAATGATACTACTAACGGCAACGCTAATGTTGCAAAAATTGCAGCCGCATTTGGATTAGGGTTAAAGTTAAAGGAGCTTGTTTCGGAGAAAGGTAGCGACAACATATGAACTAACCCTACAAGAGTTATCCACACTGGTATTATTCCCACAACAATATATGACGAAAGTCTGTAATTATTGGAATTACCTTTATCATAGACTATCGAACCGGACAACACCGATGCATCATTTGCTTTATTCTTGTCGGTGAATGAGGCTATTTCATTCAATGATACAGTGCCAAGGAGAGATCCACTACTACTTAAGACCATTCCCAATGCTAAAACAATATGCGAAGGACTGAGCAACCCGTCCAATCCAAAAGCGGAGTGCCATGCGAAATCGAAAGGTCCAGCTATCGCCAAGAGAGTAACTCCCACAATGATTAATTTTATCGGCAATGCAAGTAGAGATTTTTGTCTATCAATCGACGGGCCACTTGTAACTCCTACAGCATGACTTGTAACGTTCTGCCGATTGGTTCGGTTGTATCGCAAGATCCACACAAGCGCAATTATTACTAGGGCAACACCGGCATATAATCCACCATGGGGTGCGGAAAAAAAAGTTTCAGGTTTATTAAGCAAATGGTTGGTAATATCCCAGCTACCTGAGCTGGCAGCTAATAGAACTCCTAAACTTATTCCAATGAATCCAATCCTATATCCTGCAAGTATTTTGGTATCAACCTTGCTTCTTGCATGCCCTAGTGAATTCCCTGCTTTACTTACTTTCTTGATATCATCGCTGATACCTGGCAAGGAAGATCTCTTAATAACTTTCACCTGTAAGCATAATGTTTAGTCAGCTATTCAACTATTTCGCCTAGGCTTCGATCTTGAACAAAAGAAAAGCAACACCCTATTCGAATTATTGAGTTCAGATTATCAATTATATTTATTTCTCCTCACTTAATACAAAAGTATTTGTTCACATTCAATCAAATTGCACCCTGAAACAGCCGTCAGAAATTTCCGGATTAATTTACCAGAGAGCCCAATTAAATGGGGAGCAGGACAAACTAAAATACCTAAATACGGAGATCAGTACTCATTAAAATTGATACGATAGATTTTATATTGAACCACTTCCCTGAACCGATCTTTCCTAGAACAATATCTACCTTTAAAAGTAAAGGAAAGCAGTTTGAAGTATTTCAAAAAGATGACATCATAATAGCTTATCAAGAATCTGATTACATTGATTGTAGAATTAATGCGTATCCGTCATATACAAGCTACAAGGGCATACAGAGATATCCTCCAAATTTCATATTTGCAGATCTAGATCGTTCTGTCCTTGAATCAGATCAAGCGCTAGAGAGAGCATTATCTAGTACCTTGAGGATAATCAGGTTTAGACTAAATGGATTTCCTACTGTTCTCTGGACTGGGAATGGTTATCACATTTATCAGCCAATCGACTCCGTGATATTGGAACAGTATTCCCAGTACGAGCCATTTGAAAATCCCTCCTTAAGATTTCTTAGATTCGCCGAACAATATCTGACGAGTGGAAAATCTGACCCCTCACACAATCCATCTTTCAAATCTTGTATGCTAAGAATTCCAGGCTCGTACAATTCGAAATATCAAGAAGGAAAAAATACGGTAAATATTATCCAGAAGTGGGATGGATATCGTCCGCCGATAAACCTTCTACTTGACAGCTTCAAAGTTTTCCTTCTTGACCAAAAGAAGAAGGAAATCTTGCTAAAGAAGCGAATTGAGCGAAAATTTGGGTTCAAAGAGGGAGAGATCCATGCGCTTTTTTGGATAGAGACTTTGCTTGAGACCCCCATTCCTGACTTTAGAAAAAATGCGATAGGTTTGATTTTAGCTCCTTACTTGATTAACATCAGAAAATTGCAATACGCCGCAGCCTTCCAAATATTACAAGATTGGCTGGATAAGTGTAATGAGTTACATAACTTGGATACAAATTTTTCATATAAAATAAAATACTCTCTAAATGCAGCAATACGAAAGCAGCAGTTGCCATTGAAACTAATCACACTTGAATCTAAGAATAAGCAGCTGTATGATTTACTGGTCCGAAAAATCCAAAGACCGGATAATTTGCAACATGGTGAGATAAAGAAGTAGGATAAATAACAAATAATACTAAAATCTACAAGATCTTGTTCACAAAAATAAACCTGCTACGTATAGACCCGTTCATTTTAGACTTAGGCGGTGTACAAAAATAACTCTAGAATTCGACGGATAATTGGAAAAATGGAATATGTCGCCCCAACAATTTCCACCCATATAGAATTCAAGAATCTACATGAATCATTACTAGAAGTCGCTCAATTCAAAAGCTAGTATGAGATATATCTAGTTTTCAAGTGACGAGATTTGAAGCTATGCATGATATGTTGAATCTTTGAGTTCCACCTCGATTTAAGGAAAATGTTCTGTTGTACCTCATAATGTTCATTGTGGTGTTACTCTTGGGAGGTTCCAATTTCTTTCGACTGCTATTAGCCTTACTGCTATGACAATCATAATTGTAGTAGTTACAGCTATCTCGAGGCTTACTTGTAGGACTTCAAGTAAATAGAACACCACAACGCCTAGAAAGCTAGCTGCGGCATATATTTCTCTAGTGAAGACGATAGGATGTTCGTTAACAAGTACGTCGCGCAAAATGCCCCCTCCTATTGCCGTAATTACTCCACTTATTATTACGAGTAATGGGTTTTCTCCAAAGTGAACAACCACGGTATATGCCCCAACTAGAGTAAATACTCCTAACCCGATAGCATCAAAGATTATGAATAGATTCTTCTGGGATTTTAATTTCCTATATAGAAGAAAAACGCAAATGGCAACAACAGTTGTGACGGAGATATAAACTGGGTTGGTTAACGCAGTAGGAAAATGAATGCCTAATAATAAATCCCTCATAACTCCGCCTGCGGTTCCAGTCACTGTGGCAACAATTACAATTCCCACGATATCGTACTTGTGCTCTATGGCTTTGAACGCCCCTGTTACAGCAAATACGGCAGTACCAAAAACATCTAAAGCGTACACCACCATCAACAATACTGCATGTGAATCAAGCACTAGAACTTGTTATAGATTACAAATATAATTACTTGTATAAACTTGATTTAATCAGAGTTACGGTTTAGAACGATAATATGATATTGTTAGAGTTTCTTAAAGTGATAAAGGACCATGATAATTTTCTAATTCTAGCCGATTTCTTTCCATTATGCACATAGTTCCTCACTCGATTACATCTCCGGACTAAACTTATGCAGATTACCACTTCTTCCGGAATAGTAGCCCGAAGTGATTTGGAAATGGTATTTGAAGATGTATCATAACCGAACTTATGGTACTTGCTTAGAAAATAGTCGTTATAAAACTTCTTCGGTAGTCAAAAATTCTCCCATTGTTTGTCGTGACGACTCGCATGACATTGTTCAGAGCAAAAGTTATCATCACACATCGGGCAGTATAGGGGATAATCTTGAATTTTTTTTCCACAACTGCAACATGACATGGACATATCCAATTTGTTATCACATGTTTATACTGGGAATTCATATTAAATGGTTTGTTGCCGCGAATAACTTCTGTTTATAATTGCTTTAAGATTAATAACACTACGAAGAAACGATGGAATTGCCATAAACCAATTTATCTACTCATAAATTATGGGACAGACATGCCGGAAGATTTCCACGATCAAAATAGTCCTTTCTTGGGATTCTAAAATTAGTAATAGATTGAAAACTATTTATTTTTGTCCAGTTTCACCTGGGCTATCTTACTTTGGCATCCTTCGGAGTACGACACTTGAAAGTTAATGTAACAAGGAGCCTGAAAAGCCCAAGTTATTTCTCTCTAAATTAAGGATTGATTAGGGAGTAAATGTGACTTTTCATGTTTGAAATCGCCGATTAATACATGGCTACTTGAAAATGAAAAATTTGTAGTTAATGAAAGAAATGACGATCAATACCACGAGAGTTATTGGGTATGGCCAAAGAAAAGTAGTTCCAAAAGGAGGCGTCTAATACCTGTTCTTGTTGGACACTTGAAAGAATTTCAACGGGGACAAGATTGTGTATTAGTAGGCTGGCGCTGGATAGTTGATATGAAACAACCCTATGTAAAAACTGTTATGAATAATGAAGTAATGCGTGACACCGTGGTACAACAACTAAAGCAAATAATAAACAACCACTTCCGAATTAGTTTCCTTCCGGACGATGAATCATTTTCGACTATTAGGGTCTTTACGCTGTTACTAACTAGCCAGTTGACAAAGAAGAAATTGCATGATAGCATAAGAAAGTCCTGGTTAAAGTATGCTGAAGTATTATTTCAATTTGAAGGACAACGACGGGCAATTCACTAAAACAAGACGGGCTCTGTCGGAGAAAATCATAATAATTAAAATTCGGAATTTTCGATGTGGCATGACTGATAAATAACCATCCTAAGGAGCGACGCTCCACACGCCTCATAATAACTCTAACAAACAAGCACAACTTGACCAGATTAAAGAATTCGAATAGTTAACGAAAGATTTTGAGGGATCAGTTGCGGGTGTAGTAATTGCGGTGACCCAAGATGATAAGCCATGATTAACTTGGCCATCTGTTTAGGTAGAAGTCTGTTGGTACTTGAAAAATGTTGGCGGATACATGGGGAGTCTGCTCATTAAAGTTGAGTAATAATCGATACTTTTTCTCATACTCTCACTCGTAATTGAGAAATGCGCTGCGTAGAATTCTGATGCTGATTCAATTAGTTCTTTTTGATTTTCGTTGATTCTCTCAAGTGTCTCAATCAGACTTTGTTGATAATCTTCTAAGAAACTCCTTTCAGACATCGATTAATTTTTTTACATCGCATATTGCATTCTAAGTTGACCCTTCAATGTTGACTAAATATTTAAGGAAAAAACAGAAGATAGTAACCTTCACTTTCGAAAGCTCTTTGCTAATTCATTCCATACATTCTGCAGCTAAGCCCTAATGCAACTGGCGAATCATTATACGAAGTTTGCTACTTCTGGGATGTCCCAAGTTTTTTCATCTGTTGTCTATATGCGATTTGGTTATTTTTATTGAATCCAATGTAGGTTTGATTTCATTTAATACTTCATCAAAATTGTTAAGAGGGCTAATTAATGCAAATTCGTAAATCTCATTGTCTTTTTGGGTCGAGATAACCATAATTTTCATAGGCCCTCGTAGCTGAAATGGAATCTTGAACGGGCTGGAAGACAAATTCCCTCCTGTGGAATTTATATTTACGATATATCTGTGACCAAAGTTACTTTGACCAAATAAAATGTGATCAAACGATTCAAGTAAACCCAATTCCCCAAATAGCTTCGTAGCGAATGGGACTGAAGGAAATAGTGGTTTGCTAATTTCAAATACGCTGTTGGTCGAATTTTGAAACCATACTTTAGTGGTAGAATTGTTCTGGGGGCTCATCTGCCAATTTGGAGGTTCTTTGATTGAAAGATCAGCGTTAGCAGAATAAAATAAGGTTACAGTGGTTAGCACTGCGGTCACTGCTAAGATGAGCGAATTGAGTGATATGCCCTTTGCAGATTTCATTCTCAAAACTGTCTATGCCTACCTCTTATAAACAGGGAAATTGTCTATATCCTTTTCTTCTTTCTATTTATCTATCTACTACTCACGATATGTAATTAGAAGTGTCCATCAAGCGAGTCTATGATTTTTAACGAAGTTTACTTCCTTCAGCTCGCTCTTTTTTCCCCATTTCCCGCCTATCCACTGCGCGTTCATATGATGAATCTAGACTCTCCACTACGTAGTATCTGTCGGTCTGGGTTACGCCACCTCCACCCATCCCAAACACAACTAAGAAGCTCTAACGAAGGGAGCAAAATAGCTGTCATATACATCGACTGACTAAACAGATATTCAATTGCTAATTGTTCTTAGCCCGCTAACGTACCGATTAAGCCAGATATTTTCAGTGTTCAAATAGGTTGATGTATTTATATTATTATCCGAGTCGCTTGGTCGCGGCCTCGGATGGTGGGTTAGGGACGCTTCTATCTGCGAGCGAAGTTCCTACCCCTGACCCACCAGTGTTTTGCAATTAGTTCATTGTATACATTTTACATGCCACGGTCTGAACGTATCTAACAAATCAGTGTATGACGTAGGTAACGTGATAACTTACGCGGTTATTCATCCCTCTTACGACCTAAAAGAATGTGGCAAGGATCTATGATCCAAATACATATCCGTGTTACAGTAAGTCAATACATATCTTCTATTACAGAATTCTAAAATAAAATATTGTGGCAATGCATTACAACTACCAACAATAACTTCCGAAGCCGCCAATGGGGGCGATCGGTTAGGCTAGCCTGATAGTAACCATGGCGGCTTTTATTATTTATCTTAAATTGGGAAGATATATCAGAAAAGGGATCAATAAGTAATGCAGAGCAAGAGTTTAATTGTAAAGTATTCACCACCCTTAAGTAATGCTCAATGCCGTTTTAAAACACCAAGTCGCCGAGTGCTCCAATTCGTTGACTTGGTTGGTGGTCAGGTCTTTCGGGTCATTGTACCTGACCCTCTCTAGACTTTAAGTGAGCCTAAGCAGCGCTTGGTATTAATCATAAACGATGTTGAGTCTGACTGATATAGATCAGACGGGTGTGACTTAGCGAAAAATCAAGTATGGAAAAAAAGTACGAAGTTAAACCATTCCATGAACTTTCTGATTATTATTGTCCAACAGCTTGACTAGTAAATGATTGTCCGCAGTTAATACAATAATATTGTTGCGACATCCATTTACCATTAGATCATATAGTACTTTGCAGTTAAATCGAATTATTAGGATAGACGAATTAGCAGCAATAACATCGGGTCCTGACATCAAAATTGAAATAATATTTTATGTATACCAAATAGGGAGGTAAAATGAAGAATGACAGACTCGGCAACTGATACAAGCGGCTTCGTGCTGGAACTTCGAGGCGTTCGATATCAAGTTAATGAAGTTCAACGATCTATCGCTTTCTATACCAAGATACTTGGTTTCAAACTGGACTTACAAAATTTGCCTGCTTTCGCACAGGTTTCAGTCGGTAGTCTAAAACTAATTCTCAGTGGTCCTGGAGCCTCAGGATCGAGGCCGATGCCCGATGGCCGTGAGCAAGTACCAGGAGGATGGAATCGGATAGTACTTCAAGTTCATGACTTGGATAAACACATTACCGAACTTAAGAAAGATGGCGTGCATTTTAGAAATGAGATGGAAATTGGTCCCGGCGGCAGACAGATCCAAATCGAAGATCCAGATGGGAACCCGGTTGAGTTATTCGAACCTGTAAATGGCTAGTTGTGATTTGACAACCTATTTAACTTGATTTCAATCCTACGACCAAACCTGTACAGCGATTATTTTACGGCTTTCCTAATAAATTCTAGGTTACCTATTTACTATGTCAGGATATGTTATAGACATCATATCATCAATTTCTTTATCGTTGGAAATCATGATATCCAATTTATGATTTGCTTCGGAACCGATTGAATAACTAATTTTTGTAACGTAGTTATTCAGTAGTTAGTAAAAAATGAAAAGAAAAATAGTTGTAAAGTCTTAATTTCTACCTATCTAGAAAAATTGTACTATGAAGACATTAAGCCTTTTAATTTCAAGCATTATTACGTTGTCGGTATTAATTGCTAGTACAAACAACCTGTACGCGGCGTCTATATATTGTAGTCATTTACCAAGCCCTTGTGAAGGAACTGAAGGTTCTGATGCTATAACCGCTAGTGGAATAAATGATATTGAATTTGCTTACGAGATCCACGCACTAGGGGGAGCTGATAATATTCTTGTAAAAAATATTGATACAACCTTTACGACAATAATAAGGGGCGGTCCTGGAAACGACAGAATTGCCGGTACTTCAGATCGGAATATTGCCAGTTTGGGTGACGAAGGCGATGATGTAATATCGATATCTGCACCTGGAAACTTGCTTGGTGCAGGTGGTCCAGGTGCTGATAAAATTAGTGCTAAATCTCCAATCAACTTAGTTATATTACTTCAGAATTTACCTTCAAATGAGCCTGATGGTAAGAAAGATATTCTAGACTGTAAAGGTACATTCAATTCTATCGCTTTCATCAGTCGCGAAGATGGAGATATTGCACTTCATTGTCAACAAGTAAGAACAGGTCCAGCAGCATAATTTTTGTCTTAAATCTTGCAATAGTCTTTCATTTTCCGATGTGCCGTATACCTTAACCTCTTTTTACAACTGGGACACGATATATCTTCGGTAATCATGAAAATCTCGCACTTGCTGCAGTACTTATGACCATTCCTATACTGTCCGTTACTAAAACCAATCTCTTCACACAGTCTAGTACAACCCATAGATCTGATTAATTGTTAGTACAGGCTTAAAATGGTCAGCTGTACTTGGGGAGAGTGAGGAGATTAAGAGTTTAGTTAGAACTACAAAAATAAAAAAGTTGTAAGAACTAATGATTAGTTAGCCCAGACAGTGTCTGATTATTCTATCGTTAGGTGATACGTTACCTCTGTTGTAAAGTCGGGTTGCCCTAGTTCCGACAGATCAAATGTTGCTTTGAAATGAATCACATGAGCACCCACACTTAACGGTTTCAAGAGGATCCAGTAACCATCTGCGAATGCTGTTCTAGCTTTTGCATCTGGAGGCTCTCCAAATGGATTGTCTACCGCAACTTTGGTCTTAAACAATGGCGATTGAGATCTAGCATGACTCAAATCGATATTCTGGCCGTCCAAACTCGCTTCTTTAAATTTAACCAAATCAACGAAGTGTGAGACTTCCTGTTTCAGTTGGTTAATATCAGTCACCTTTGGGGACAGACATGGGTGTTCAATGAGGCAGGCTCCATTTGCTACGGGAAACAGTATTGCCTGTTTGCTAGAAATAGTACAACTCCTTTCAGCGGATCCTGAACTGAGTGCTGCAGTTCCAGCAAGATAGAATACTTTGCCTTTATCGCCTTTATCACATCTTTCGCCCGTGGCATCTGACAATGGACTTTCATCCGAATTGAAAGAATAGGCCCATTGCCACCATTTTGCGCTTAAGGATTTCGTTACCGGAGTCGGAAATGTTTGGGGAGCCTTGGACGCTGCGAACACCGAATTGCTCAAGAGCATCGTACCGAGAATCATTGTTGTTGCAATTGATATTGATACTAGTAACATGCTAGTTTTTTTCATCTGGTGAGACGTTACTTTCATGGAGTATTTAATATACTAGCAAGACATTGAATGAAAATATATTACTTGCAACCAAATTCATTACTTGCACCCGATTGCAGCCAAATACCGACATAACCTAGAATATAGCTGGGTCGGAAAAATCATTCATTTTGCCCTAGACGACTGAATTGTTCTACCCATTACCGTTTTCCAATCCAATGTTATTTTAAGAGAGGCAGCACTATAGTGGGGGCGGGGCTAATATGACATGGCAAAACAGGTGTCAGTGAACATAAAGGCGATTGATTTGGCCCTCAGTGAACTGGGAAAATTAATCGTTAAATTTGACAAGAATCCTGAAAAGACGAAGAAGGAAAAGAATCTGGCCAATAAAATCCAAAAAATCCGTGATGAATTACAAGACGCAGTCGTTTACGCCAAAATGAAGAAAAGTTTAGGAGTCAAGGAATAGCAGTGTCTCGGAACGAAGAGTGTAAATGCGGACATCTAAGAACGCAACACAAGAATAGCATTTCTCCTGTTCTTACCCTAGATTGTAGTCATTGCGGATGTAAAGAATTTACTCCTTGTTGAACGCTCTAATAGTTTGATTCACAAGTATGAATATAGTTGGGTCTCGGGTTTTCCACCAAGATTGCACCGGCGTCCCAACTAAAGTTTTAACCTTCTAATATTTTGCCTCAATGATAGTATACCTGACTAAGGGGTTTGCAACTTAATTCGTTTGGGGATTGCAAGCGACCTAAGCCAGACTAATCTCTAAACTTCAAGAAAAATTGAATGTCTACTTTTCCGAAATGTTTTCTCTTCCTTCGCTGATTAAATTGTATTGAATGAGTATCCTTCTATTTATTCCTATTAACAAGCCGACAGAAATCATCAATAGCAAATGAAATATTATAGTTGCAAGTATTAATGTAGAATCACTAGCATATATTATTCCTTGTTGGTTTGGGCCGAATAAACTACCAATAAACAAGATAGATATTATGATACGAGATGCTGTTCCTATCACAAAAACAGCATGTATGTGTGTTCCGCCCTTTACATAAATAGAAGCAGACTTGGGTTCCTTCCAGAACGACAAGAGGCGATTTGATTGCAAATATGAATATTGTTGTATACCAAAAAACAAAATCAGATAAGGAACAAGATAAAAAATGGGACGCCAACATGATAGAGGGAATCGAAGATTACAATAGAACTTAGACCCAAATAGAAAATGGATTCGACTATAATCTTCGGCTTCGTTACTTTTCTTCCATGTTTAGTCCATTTGAGCCTAGTAAGAATTACTATTACGATTGCTGTGCAATATAGTGTAAATCTACCCATATTGACTCCATTCAGTGCTAACAACTTCTGTTCATCTGATAGCTGGAGTTTCGTGGAATCAACATTGTTAAAGGTAAAGCCATATGTAGTTTGTATATCTGATAATATGAAGAATATAATAATTATAGTTAGTACGAGTAATGGTGTCCAATTTTCCGTATAGTTGCTATTTCGTTTTCTAATTATTCTATTACACCATGGGTAAGACTAGTATCATCCGATTTTAGATTTCCTACTCAGCATCAACCAATTTGGACGATTACATCTACAGAAAAACTTGCAGATAATTCTGTAACATCTGAAAAAATCAAGGATGGAACCATTCGCATTGAAGATATCAAGCGTGGAGAAATTGGTGCACCGACTCAATCACTGAAAGTGGTAGAAGTGAAGAAATCGGATGATCTACCAGCAGGTTCCTTTAATCGAGCAAGCGTGGATTCTCCAAGCGTAATGATTATCACGGGGGGGCGGATATGATATGTCAAGCGTGGTTTTAACGCCTCCCTTCCCCATCGCTTGTAACTGAAGGTGCCACTACAGGAAACGCCGGGTGGTTTGTAGAATTCGCCAACCCTAACAGTGCTGACGTTACAGTGATTGTTAAGGCTGAATGTGCTAGCCTAATACAGTAACCCATCCATACAGCCTAACTTTTTTTCTTTCACAGTCCCCACTAGATGGCTACCAATTCATCTAATTTCTATCCTGGATTTATTTTAGGTGGACCAAGTCAGAATTTCTTCCGTATTAGCTCTACATATTCTATAACATCTATGGCACAGCATTTTTTCAAACCATTGGTAGAGTGATTGTGTTTCTCCTCCACAGAGGTCACAATACATCTCGGCTTTCACATCAATTCATCATCTGTAATATACTCCTTGGTACGATATAAGGAAATATAATCTGGTTCAGTAAAGATGTTGAAGATGTATGAGGATCTCAGATGATTCCAATATCACTATGGTGATATTGGTGTAAAATCAGACAATGATGTGTGTTTCACGATTCTTTTTCTTACTCCACTGTTTAACTCTTCAAACTCAACCTTTCAAGATATCTCCACACCACTGCTACAAAAATGGTCGCGAAAGTAGGAAACCTCTTTCTCTAGAAGAAAGAATTATGAACCTGGAACGATTTTTGGGGATAAAATCGGCATCAACAAGGTAACTGTAAACTAACCCTCTCAGTTATGGCCTAGTTCTCACCATTAGGAGCACTGGCATCTGGATCAAAATCATTATCAAACCATTCCTTGTCGGCGGCAGCCCGCTCACACGTATATCCCGAATAAAATTCACTAATTTTGCTGGTGTTTACGAGGTCAGCAGAAATATCGCCATTGGGGTTTGATTCACAGTAGTCTATAATAGCATTAATTGTTTTTTCATTAGGCGTGCCGGATAAGTCTTCAATAAAATCAGCATCAGCAAAACTAGCAGACGACATGCTAATCTCCTTCCAAGTTGAATTATTGGACCATTCAATTTTATCTGACGAGACAAGTTTTCCATTATAACTTTGATCATCTGGAAAGGTTACTTCAATAGAGGAGTCATTGACTATTGAGCCGTAAGCAGTAGGACGATCATAAGCCGACATATCAACAGTGAGTTTCGTTCCTGACTGAGAAATATCTACCTTATGATGATCACTCGTTTCCCATTTACCCTCTAGATCTATCAGAGTCTTGGATGAATCTTCATTAAAGTTCTGAGCAACAACGGACCTACCCACTTCGGATATATAAAAAGAAAAACTAACCGTTAAGAGTACTGCAGCTACTGCTGTTGATACTAGTATGGATGTTGCAAGGTTGCTCATAAACTCAAGGAAAAGGGGATTCTTATAAGCATTTTACCTCCTTGTCAGAAGTATTTCCAGTTATTCCGTCAACCCTATTATGATTTTGAAATGAAATCCGATAATGAAGTCAGTTTCATGATTCTTTTTCTTCCACCTGTACTTCCGTTTACTTCTTCAAATTCGACCTTCCTAGGGATCTCCTTTTCGTTACCCCACGCCACCCTTTTTAGTCCTAGCATTTCTCTGAACATGTTTGAAGTTTCCGGACCATATCCAGCATAATGATTATTGGCGGCTACCAATGCCACTTTAACATCTTTTTCATGTTTTGAACTTTCTTTAATTTATCGGCCCAGTTTCTCATTTCATTGCTTTAATCCTGTAAAGAAAGCATTTGAAACTCGCAAGTCGTTCAATGGTCCTGATATAATAACTGTAGTCTGGAAACAAAGGGCCTTTTTCAAAGATAAGCCTGAAAAAAGAGAGATAGTTGACAAGATACTATTGGCTTGCGAATCACCACGATATCCTGATTAATTTTAAAGCAGTGGTTCTCTTTCGTATATTTTCTTAAATCACCCTTCACAGTAACATTCAATCTTTGTAGCACCGCCATCCTGTACGGGATACGTAACTAAAAGTGAGGGAATACCATGAAAGTACAACACCCATTAAATCCATTTAAGTTAATTAGGACTAGTTTTTTACTGTTTCAGTAAAGTTTGCAGCAAATACTCTTTGCAGAACTTCTAGTTTATCACTAGGAAGTTTGGCAGCGGAGATATTCACAATGGAGAGTCTCACAAATTTGAAACGAAGCAAGAACAAATGATTCGTTGGTTTTCACAACTTAATTAGTTAACCACTCTTTACCTGACAAGATTCAACTCTTGCTGACTTAATATCTTTAATACGAGTAGCGTGCCAAAACTCCTTACGTCCTTCACTAACCGAGTGACGTAATCTTCATGTCCTTTATTCTCAGTTCGCCTATTCCGCTGTCGATATTCTGTCTTACCCAAAAGTACGATTGCTTTTCGTAGAGTGGTTTATAGACCATGTAAGGCTTGGGTGCATCATCTGTCTTTTCCATCACTTTCTTGAATCCGTTACCATCTCCGTAATCGATCTCTACTATTTGTGACACCTCGCCGTTATCGTCTGCGACCGTATATTTAATGGTGACATATTCCTGCACGCTTATTGCTTTGGGTAGGTTGCCGCTTTCTCTCTGGTCATGTTTGTTATGATAGATTTCGCGCTTGGCTACCCACTTTTTACTGCCTTGGTCTATTGAAAAACCATAGCCTCCAAATCGTTCCTCTGGTTTTCCGCCTTCATTATGTCTCGACCTCAACTTAAGACTGATATCTTGGCCTGGCGCTGTCTTCCAAAATGCAAACCTTATCAGCAACTGTGAATTGTAATTGATATCATAGGGATAGATACGACCATGTCCTTCTCTACAGACCAGGGAAAAGGTGCCATCGTTGTTAACATTTATTGTTGGTTCTCCACTTGCTCTGCATTCAATACCCAGGCCATTAGGTGATATCTTGCCTTCTTTATCTACTGTTCTAACAACTCTGTCGTGTAATTTGGTATCACGGTGGGTATCGAATACTATGGCGCCCTCTGGGACCGGTGGCTCTTCTAGGCTGGGCTTATTTTTTGGTGTTGGTGGTTTCTGTGGCTCTGACGTCGGTCCTTTTACCTCGTCTGGGACAATTACTTGCTTCTCCTCCATGCTGTTCTTCTGGAGATGGATTGGGAATGGGTTCACTGGATTGATACTGCGTCTTTTTCCTAAATTCTTCATGAGCCTCATTAACTTTCTGATTGGGAGCCTCATCACTTGCGCCATTTTTCTCTATTATTTATTGTAATTTCCTGATTCTTAGCAGCACGCTTAGTAGTCACATTTTTATGCAATTATTACCATATTTAGGAGCAGCCTCTCCTTTAAGTGATTCCTGCTTAAGGTTTATGACCGAATCCTTACTAGGTATTGCCAAATACCTTTATTTCTGATATTTGAGCCACGGCCGATGGTGCACCTGGAATGCTTTCATTTATTGTTATCTTGACGAATTTTGCAGGTAATGGCTGAAATGTGTATTTTTCAAAGTCAGTTGTTGTTCCTGTACTCTCTTGATTTGTCAAGACACTCGTCCAAGTAATGTCATCTGTGGAAATGTCTACGTTAAATTTGTATTTATGAGCATTACCATCAGCCCAAGCGATATCCACCCTACAGACAGGGGCAGATTCAAAGGGCATACGCTGAAGTTTGATCCAAGGTTTCTGAGAACCCGTAGTCGAATTCGACACCCATCTCGTATTAATGTCGCCATCAGTTGCTCTTAACTCGCTCACCGCTGCGCTCTGACTTCCGCTTCCAAGAGGGTCACCAAGTACCCATTGCTTGTCACATTCCGTCGGGCGAGGTCCTGGAGGTGAAGGTGGCGAAGGAGGACTTTCAGAAACAGATGCCAGATCTCCTGTAGCAGTAACCTTGTAATTCATAGCGGAAAAATGGGTGTTTTGACCTTCTTGTGATATTTGGAAGTTTAGCCGTATTCTCTTTTTTCCGCCCTCATCGACCAAATCAAACCGTTGGTCGTCGATAATCCATGCTTGAGCATCATCCTCATCTGCGTTCGAATTAGAATATGATGAACCTGCCACTATGAACGCACATTGGTTTACTTTCTCCCAAAGTGGTCCTACAACTACTTGGCCCTCATAATATGTTAGGAATTCATCTTCCTGGTCCTGGGCTCTATTTTCCAGATCCTCAGAATCATGACTACTCAAATCTGCTCTTCCTGAAAAGACTACGGTGTGTTTTCCGATTTCAATTAAATTTCCATCGACTGTGATATTTTTCTGATAATTTACGTTAATTACTCTATGTTCTATCCCCCGAAGGGTCAATGTGTATGTAGGTGCTGACATAACAAATACCGAATTAGTGGTAATCTATTTAGGCGAATCGGAAAAATGATTCATTTGTCACTGGCTCTTCATTCGAGTCTAGATCGTGACAATATCTATCCAGTGTTTCAGATGGGTTTTGCAAAAGTTCAGGGTTCTGGGTGAGTGGTAGAAGTATATTATTCATACCTTTCAGTTTCATTAACTGTTTGTAATGATGGAATAAAATGGACATCATAACTGAATGAAAGACTATTGGACTCGCTTGCATCATACAATTTGAATTGTATAGTCTTACTAAGGAGAACATTTGCTCAAACTCTTTCTTAACCTTCATGGTTGCCAACTTTGACCTAAAATCTCTCCATGTTGCTCGCTCCCTTTCGGCAGCAATTCTAAATGATGGGATTGTTCGGCCCATGGTCAAAGTTCTAAGTAACTGACTGATTTAAGAAAGGTAGTACTAAAAGGGGAGAGGGACCATAAGTATAGACAGGGGGTCTTGAAGTAGCGATGTCTCGGAACGAAGAGTGTAAATGCGGACATCTAAGAAGGCAACATAAGAATACTATTTCCCCCTTCCTAACCTTAGAGTGTAATCATTGCGAATGTAGAGAATTTAGGGCTTCTTGAACCTCCTACTATTTTTCTTCACATCATAGTATGGCTCTCACCCAGAGGCTTCATCTTAGTCGGGCCCGGGATTGCAAGCGACCGAGGCCTGGCTAATTTCTAACAAAACCTAATAGTCCTTTAGGCAAATTTGGGACAATTACACTTTTCGGGAATGTATGGACTTTAGACTTTGATGAGTTAGTATTGCTCGGTAAATATGGTAAGCGTCTAGACGGCGTAGTAGATCCAAATGATGCGGTAGCAATGATACGAGAAGGCCTAAAACAAAGTATCAGGGAAATAAATCAGGTTCCAGGACCATCTGGCAAAGCCACTTAGTAAATTTCCTATATAGTCTATCTGGCTGTCACTTATTCTTGCGTAGTCTAGACTTAATTGTATCAACTCCGTAGTCATGGACAACAATCAACATCTAAGGGGAGGAGGCCTTTTCCAACAAAAAATCCTCCTTCCCTTTATTTCAGTCATCTCAGGTGTAAGTTACCTTTGTTAATCATTGGATATATACTCAAACTTCTAAAATAGACTTGCGTAAAGGCACCGCAACAAACTTACCATGGGGACAGGAGAGAATTATAGAGTCTCCTCTTATTCTTCAACTCTCCTGTCCTACCTGATTCTATACCATATTGATACTAGTAATGGATACCCATCTATTAGGTTCTAGAACTAGTGCAGATTAAAAGAGGAGCCCGCCGAGTATTAACATCCAAGGTTTCCAGACTGGGGCAAAAATCTCTTTCTTAATACTACGCAGACAAACCCTCTGTTTTTTGCAATAGCATGAGAGGAGCCTTTAAAACATTGTCGGAGAGCTAAAGACATATTGGTCATATTCTATAATCTCAACAAAGAGACTAAAACCGCAAAGTCCAAAGAGTGTACCTGCATGCTTTGTAGAACTTTAAAGAAATAAACGAATATCAAACTACGCAAATCTATCCTGCGTCCATGAAACCTATCGTTCTACTTAGTAGAAAAAAATAATATTATATTCTGGTTTTACATTGGTTAAAAATGAACAAAATCGCTTAACCCTTTATAGCTTCCTCAGACACACTATCAAGGGGTCGGTTTCTAATTTTCATATTCTTTTTGATATGGTGTTATAACTGCACGCCTATATTGCTGACAGCATTGGAGAGTTGTTAATGATTTTCTCTCTCATATCTAATTTTAGCAAAGACACTCACGAACTAACTAGAGCCTTAAAAATCCAAAGCATTACTCCTACAATCACTCCTCCTATTCCTAATCCAGTAATCACAGAAGTTATCCTCTTGGTTCTAGATACTCTCGGTTGAAAAGACAAATTGCTATTTTCTCCTTATATTTCGTCATGAATTATGACCTTAATAGTCTTAGATTGTCTTAATTTCTCGATATTCTTGTCAACGTATCTAGCTGGAATGACTGAAGCTAGCTATGGTGTAGTTCAACTATCAGGGGTCTTGTTAAAACTCTTAAATATTTTTTCAGACATATCTGGGTCAAGGTAGAACAAAGCTTACTGCAGGTTAGGAGTGTAGTTTCCATTCACCTATCCTGTTTTAATTAATTTTAAACTATAAGAACCAAAGTAAAATAGTAATTAAATGGGGAAAGCCCAGCTGGAGAGATAAACCTTCCCCTAAAATCGATGAACCTTCATTAACTAGAAGAATATCATAAATATAAGGCTAGGTTAACTTAGTTCTGCATCTATTAAATATTTCATTATGGATTGATACTTTAGCATAGCACAGCATGAAACTTGGTCTAAATGTTTTTAAAAAAAAGACAGGCGGTAAGAACGAATTTAAATGCAAGAAATGTTCCATGACCTTCGAAGACAAGGAAAGGCTTTTGGTTCACTCCAAAAAGGCACACACTGGGAGAGAGAAGCCTGACAGTCATCATTAACTGAAACTCAAATTACCAAAAAATTAAAGGTTGCTCAGTATCATACCTTAATCAGTAATTCTGTGCATACTATAGTAGATGTCAACGAACGCCAGGAATTCCAAAGGTAGTAACCAGTTAGGGTGGCTACTAATACCTATAGTGATCGCTATTCCTATTGGCTTCTTTGTTCCGTTTCCCTTATCCATGCTGGTCTATCTGATTGTGGTTTTGGGAATGGGTTATGTTAGATTTAGTTATGCGATGAAGAAAGCAGGAATCAATAACTTTCGTCAGATTTTTAGAGTACTTTCGAATTCCCAAAGCCGCTATCAACCATTGAGATATTATTGCATGAGCTGTGGCAATGAACACCGAGAAATTTCATGTCCTAAATGCGGTTCAAAGGCTAAGCGAATAGGTTGACTTTCGTTAAGCAAGCAATGCATGATTTAAGTCGTTATATTCGATATGTTGCATTGTACAGTATGACTCATCACATTGCAAATATTATAGAAATTGTTGGGAGTTCAGAAAAAGGCTGGAGTGAAGCAGCGCAAGCAGCGTTGGATGAGGCAAAGAAGACAATCCATGGAATTACAGGATTGGAGGTAGTTGACAAAACTGCAAAAGTTGATCCTAATAGTGGCAAGATCACAGAATACAAAGTTGGAGTAAAAATCGCATTTGGTGTTGAACATTGACCAAGTTGCAAATGTTACTATCAATTTATGCTGGATTTCTTCTCGCGACTCTTGCTGCCTATTTGACAACTGACATGGTAACAGCTCAGAATATGACAGACAACGTAACAGCAGGAAATATGACCACAGGCACTATTGTAACCAATGGCAGTACATTAAACATGACGAATGCATCAACACCCGTAATTACAAATACCACCTAATAGCCAATGCTTTAGTCTAGAAATATTAATTGATCCATGTACGACTAGCTTGTCTAAGAAAGAAGATATCCACAAGTAGGTATACACACGTAACCTTTACCCAACTTATTATACTACTTCGCGAAATAATAAAAAGAGATGAATTCTTCTAATGTCATTGACAAAGATTATCTAAAAATAATTCAAACTCGCAAAGAATACTTAGAATCACTCATAAGTCAGCTCGCATCAGGTCAGATTTCCAATGACAAACTAGTTAGTGAACTCGCTGAAGAACTGAAAAACTTGTATTCGGTAGTAGAAGATCTCCAAACCGAGGTAATTCAACTAAAGGGTAACTATGAATTCCTATTAAACATCATAATATCAATGCCAGAGGTTCAGAAAAATCCTACTCTAGTTCAAAAAATACAAGAGAAATTCCCAGAAAGTTCCCACCCTTAGCATGAACATTTCAGCCAAGTACTATGTCTTTCCCATCCATCGCATTAATAGGCAATGTTATTCAGTGACAAACAGCATTTATACTTATTTTGAGTAGTGGTTTGCGTACATACAATTACAATTAGATCCTCCACAGGCATTGTGGCATCCTATAACACATGATGGACATGTGTAGCCCGTAACCAAGAATTCATTTTCTTGTTGTACTCTCATAGTATTAATTTTACACAACATATAATATAAGATTTGTTAAGACGTGAATACTGACTATATCTTACTTACTACTAAATCGATGGATCTACGACTAATAAAAAGACAGGTCTCCTTTATAGGAAAGATTCGTATGTTTTCTTAAAGCTATGTCATCCACTTTTTCTGAGTTTCTCTCGTGCATCAGGAGTATCCCGTCTGTCCTCCTCCCCATTTCTCCAAGTCACTCGCTTTAAGGAGAGGTAGGGCTCCAAGCCTCATGCCTGTAGAAGATAGTAACAGAATTATTGCCAGGGTTCTTTCGTTCGCTAGCCTTAATATTGTTTCAATTTCTTCTGATTCATATCCTCTATCCTTTTTGGTCCTGGTATTTTCAGGTAAGAATCTGTTAATCCTGTTTTTGTTTAGTTCAATATCTCCAACCACTAGGTGAAATTTACAAATTGCTGCAACTGCATTATGTAATGTACCGTATTTTACACCTTCATCTCGTTTTGAAATAATAAAGTCTATCAATTTATCTTCAGCATCCCTTTGTCTAAGTTCTGAAAGGGCCACTAAATCATCTGTATATTTCATTAGATACATCACGTAAGTTTTCGCTGTTACTTTGGATTTGATGGAACTAGTGTACAGTTTCAACATTTTTAAAGGGTCTAACGCTCTTGTCAGCATCATTTGAAGGTATGAGAAACGAGTATAATAATTTAGTATATCCATCGCATTACAAATATAAAGTGATATTGCACATTCATGAGCAGCTGATGTCCCTAGAGATAAAGCCTGATGAATTAAAAAAGAAAATTGACGGTAAAGATAATGTTTTCCTTTTAGATGTCCGCACTCCTCAAGAGTATGAAACATGGAAATTGTCATATGAAGGCCATGAAGGCCCTAAATTAATACCAGTAGATCAGTTATTTTCACATCTCTCTGAGGTCTTGGGAGAAATACCAAAAGACAAGGAAATTATCACTATTTGTTCACATGGGAACAGATCAATGATGGCCGCTAATATGTTGAACAGACTGGGTTATAATGTAAAGAGCCTACATGGAGGCATGTCAGGGTGGAACAGTGTCTATGATGTTGCAGAAATTCCGGTTGCTGACCAAGAGCAATTTAGAATTTGGCAGGTCAGAAGGGTGTCAAAGGGCTGCATGGGCTATGTCGTCGCTTCGCTAGCTGACAAAACCGCGGTTGTTATTGATCCATGTAGAGAAAATTATGAAGTTTTTATAAAAGTTGCAGAAGAAATTGGAAATCAAATAACCAAGGTAATAGATACGCATCAGCATGCAGATCATGTCTCAGGCGTTGCAAAGTTGGTAAAAGCACTGTCTTCAAATGGAAATAATAAAGTTACAGCACTTTACAGCTCTGAGGAAGATTATGAGGGCGGAAGTGGGGGATCTAACGAAGTTAAATTTGTGAAAGGTGGAGACGAGATAGAAGTCGGGTCAGAAGTCAAGCTAAAAGCAATACATACACCAGGACATACTAATGGAAGTATGTCGTTTTTGTTAAGTCCCATGCGTGTGAACACATCTCAGGATAATACATCTTCAGAAAGTATTGGCCCTGCTTATTTATTTACTGGAGATACTCTATTCGTAGACAGCATAGGAAGACCCGACCTTCGAGACAAAGCAAGTGAATTTGCTAGTCAAATGTACGAAACTTATCATCAAAAAATTGCCTCATTACCAGATTCTACTATAATTTTACCGGCCCATTTCAATACGACATCGTGTAGTCTAAAGCATGAGATACCTGTATTGGTAACATTCTCGTCACTTCGCAAAAAACTGAATGGCATTGCTATTCGTAAAGAAGATTTCGTAGATTTTGTAAGCCGATCAATTCCACCTAGACCCATGAACTACAAGACAATAATTTCATTAAATAAGAAAATGCTTTCCTATGATGAAATGCTACCGCCAGATTTAGAAGCTGGTCCAAACTCTTGTGCGATACAAACTCCACAGACTAAATAGCTTCATTTAAAATCAACGCCCTGTGCGGCTATAGAAATTCCGTATAGAATGAGAAGTCATAAACCGTAATTTTGATTATTGAAAGGCTTTAACCTTTAATTTCCTTGACCCTGAATTAACATAGCCAGATTCAAATAAATCTCATTATCACCACCCTACCTGCAAATATCTTTCCAGCTGACTGAGAGATGTCGTTTGATCAACTTTTATTAGATCAGTTGTTGTTGAATTAATAAATGTCAACCGGCGATGAAACTCAAGATGCTTCCCGTGCTGATGAAGATTTCACTGCTTATTCCGTTAAAATTATCGAATATCTTTGTAAAAGGCATAAGATGGCAGAGGAATTGAATCAATCAACAGAATTCGACATTGAACAAATTTGGACTAATGATTTAAAGGCTATTTTGGGCGGCGAAGGCAGTGATTATTTTCGTGATCTACTTTATAAAATTAATAGTAAGACAGGATATTTGGAGATTCGAGACAACAAGGTTCGATTGGCAGAGGGTAAAAAGACTATTTGTGAAGAAGTCGGCATTACTCTGGATTGAAGAACAGATGACTGCATCCACATTTGTTATGCGGGCCGATGTTTTCTTTTCTTCACATTAATTTATCAGATTCTTATAAATCTGAACATGCAATACTTCACTAGTATTAAGGTAAGAATAGCGTACTCTATTTGTGTATTTCAAATGAAGTTAACATTTTTTCCACTACTGGAAGATATCTGGAGAACTCTGAGCTATCTGCACTGTAAGACATCAAATATAGAGTGTTTCCAACTGCAGTCCAAGTATTCATCAAACCAAAGGGTATAGGATTCTGCATACTTGGTAATGTAGATAAGATCACGTGATATGCGGGATTACTATCAATAGTCGTCGGCCCTGAACTTACCATTTGGAATTGTTGTGATCCATTCAATGATCCAAGCGTCATATTTGTGAAATCTGCTAAGGAGATATTGTTTTCATAACTGAAAACAGATATGGAAAATCTTGCAGGGATTGTGTCAGAGATGTTAGTCAATGGCGAGTAGAATGCAACAATTTGAGTATACTCTGGAAGTCCACTGGTGGATACAGTCCAATTGGATGGGTAAGAAATTGACACTTCATGAGCGCGACTCTCAAACTTGGAGAGTGACGCATTACTTGATAAATTAGAATTAGATGTGAAAGTGTCAATTGAGTCAAGCGCTTGTGATTGCACAGAGGAATTCTGACCTAAAACACTCGGAATAACTGTAGTCATTTGTGCAAACACAGAAAAACAAACTGTGATAATTATGAATGTTATTTTCGACATTTCATTACTGAACAAAGTCCTAGCTTAATAACCTTTGTAGTAGTAATGATTGATTATAACTTCAAAAATATGCCATAAAGCAATAAACTACATAAATCCATGTCCACAGAATTACTTCGACTTTTATTATTTTTCGGATTACAATCTCTTCATTAGTAATGATAGTATGGAAGAGTCGTCGCACAAAATTTGATACGACAAGTTGTCTAATCAACACATAAATGTATTATCTTTGAGCACCCAAGTGGGAATAAGTGATTACTCAATTTGCAACTTAACTAATGACCAGCAGAATTTCAACCGTTCATAGCATATTTGAATTAAACAGGAAAGCTTCTAAGCCGCCAGAAAGTTCTTTTCTTGCGCAGAATTTAAGAATATTGGTAGCTTTAGTGATGTCGGCGTAGCTCATGAGTATATCACCATCTACCGTTTCTTTGTAAATTGGAGCTAAATCAGCTTTCTCCATAAGGATTGACATAATTCTTGCCAAGTCAGAGATTCTAGTTGGAACTCCGGTTCCTATATTGAATGTGCCCTTGTCAATTCCAGCCGGTGGATCCAAAGCTATCATTACAGAATTTACGACATCTTCGACTTCAATAAAATCCCTTTGCTGATTTCCGTCTCCGAATATAACAGGGGCCAAATTTTTTACTAACCGATCCCTAAATTTGGTGATGACACCTGCGTAATCTATGTTTTGTCCTCTCCCGTAAACATTGAAAAACCTAAGTATAATTGTACTGTCAAACACACTCAGATCGCCATAGGCATTAACTATTACTTCTGCAGCTAATTTGCTTGAGCCATACGGAGAAATAGGGCGCAGTTCAGCGTTTTCTGGAATTGGCACACTCCTAACATGCCCATAAACTGCTGAAGATGACGCAAAGACAAAATGCCTGATGGAATTAGCTACACAGGCCTCTAAAATGTTGAGAGTTCCAGTAACGTTTACATCAAAGGTTTTAAGGGGATTAGCCATAGAATCGGCAACACTAATTAGAGCTGCTAAATGTACGCATGAATCAGGTCTACAATCTCGTAGTATTTCATTGAGCTTCTCTTTGTTCCTAATATCTTCTTGGTACAGAGTTACATGTTCGCCTGAAAAGCTTTCTGCATTCGATCTTGACCTTTCATTAGTAAGACCATCTACAACAAATACATCAAAATCCTCTGAGATCTTATTTATCAGATGTGTCCCTATGAATCCGGCGCCACCAGTTACTAAGATGCGCTGCAAATCTTTACGTCTGGTAGTACATTTATAATATAAGAAAGATCCGCATTAATGTTTTATCGCGTTAGAGACGGAGGTATTTATGTCATACTAAGCATGTATGATCACTGCTACGAACCAAGACCGCAAATCCGATAGTATGTTCATCGTGAGAACACCCAAAACTGATTATGAAAATATCTAGAATAAGTTTGATAAACGTAACCCATTCCCGTTTTACGTCCCTGTTTGCAAGGACATACTATTTGCGAAGATGAATTAATTGAGTTTATTTACATTAATTTTACTATCGCTGAATAGGTCCACAAATAACATTCAGCATAAAAGGTCACACATAATGGCATTGGTGTAGACCGCGATATCTATTTACACTATTATGATAGATAGTCTACTTTGACGGTGGAGTAATTTCTCTAAGTGATAATTTCTTAAAATCGTATGTTACTCCGTTAGACTTGAATATGGCCATAGGAGATCCCCAAGTGATTTGAGCGCCATCAGTACTAGCATTACAATGTGTCATGTCATCGCCCCAATTACCAGAGTCAGTTAGCTCCTGCACTTTTTCCCATTGATTGTTGTTGTTTTTATCGACATAAGATTCCAGCTTCATATTTCCATTAGGCAGATTGTATACAATTCCTTTGAATCCAACCCATTTGTCCATTATGGAGCCTATGCCACTTTTAGTGGGAGATAAAATATCATAATTTACATGCCACTGTTCCTTCTTGTACTGAAATGTCCCTTCAAGTCTGATGTTATTGTGATAAGAAGAACCTCCGCAGCCATTGGCTACAGCTTCGTTGTGCCTAACGCTTCTTGTTACAAAAGAAATTCCGTCACCAGATTGGGTAGAGGTGACCTTAAAGTATCCCGTCATTTCAGTGTTCTTCCAGTCAGTCGGTTTATACCAATGACCTATTTGTGCAAGCTCGGAGTAATCATACGTTGGCAAGCTACCCCTAGCACTATCAGACAATAACCCCGCACTCTTTGTAAATACAAGCATCCTAGTGGTACCAGGATCCAAATGCCAACTTCCGTCAGCGTTTTTGGAGATATCTGCTCCATTCGGATCGAATTGACTGTCGTCAGGATTGTCAGGATTGAGGAACCAAGTTTCTCCTCCTGGAGCAGTTTGGTAAATTTGTTTTATCCCATCAGATCCAGAGGGAGGTGTCGCTCCAGCAGTTGTAAATGACCATGTGTATGCAGAAGCTAATGTGTTTCCAGCCACGTCCTTTACACCGGTAGTAATGGTAGCAGTGTAAGTGATACCGGGCTGTAGATTGGTGGATGGACTAAATACAGCAGTTTTGTACCCATCTCCACTATTAACTGAATATGTTCCGGGGACATTAGTGGAGCTAGATCCAGCCCTGACAGTGAAAGTTGATGAGGTAATAGATGAGCTAAGTATTGGTTCATTAAAGGTTGCTGTTACCTTGGAAGTAACTGATACACTAGAAGATCCAGATTTTGGTATAGTACTTATTAATGTCGGTCGAGTAGTATCAGCAGCTGAAGCAGTAGTAAATGACCACTGTTTTGGAGCTGTCATTGCATTCCCAGCTGTATCCTTAACTCCAGCTCGGATGACGGCAGTATAAGACACCGAAGGAGATAGATTTGAGGTCGGATCAAATGTTGCAGTTTTTCCGTCAACACTGAGTTTTACAGTTCCTGGAATGCTCGCCGTACCAGCTTGAAGATTGAAGGTGTTAGTAGTTACGGTAGATGCCTGTACTGGTTCATTAAATGTCGCCGTAACCAAAGTAGTAACTACTACACCCTTGGCACCGCTAGGTGGAGCTATGGTTGAAATTGTTGGCGGAGAACTATCGCCTGGTGGTTGTGAAATCGAACTGCCAATAATGTCGATCTCGGATATGCTGATCCAGTCATTCTGAGTGTTTCCTGTAACAGTTATGATTACGTACCTTGCTTTGGTTTTACTAATTTCCACATTCTCTAAACCATTGGTGGTACCGGTACTTTCTTTTGAAGCAATCTTATTAAAAGTAGTACCGTCACTAGAGGTAGCGATTTCGAAAGAATTGACCCTTTCGTTTCCTCTATACCATGCAATTTTCAATGAACATATATTCTTAGTTTCACCTAGATCTAACTTTATCCAAGAACCAAAGCCTTGATTAGACCATCTGGTGTTCAGGTCGTTATCAATGGCGCCTGATGGCGGATTCCCTGGTTGATTTCCACTTGATGTTACGGACTTTACTGGGAGATTAGAGTCACATTTATCAGTACTCGGTGGAGGGCTGGAAGTGGTCCTAGTCCCAACGGAATTTTCTACAATACTGGCAAAGTTGTTTTCTGTATTAGCTGTGACCGTAATTCGAAGGTATCTGGCATTGACATCTTTCAATATATATGATTCAACCCCGCTAGTTTTTCCGCTGCTCTTAAGTTTTGCAATATCGGTAAACTTCTTATTATCTTTTGAGACAGCTACTGTGAAGCTATAAACCCGGGCATCTCCTTTGAACCACTGAACATCCAAGTTACAGATTGTTTTAGTTTTGCCAAGGTCAAGTTTTATCCATGAATTTTTCTTTTCATTTACCCATCTCGTTTTTTCATCTTTATCGAGAGTGTTGGCAGGAACGTAGTTCTTATGGTTATTAGACGCCGTAACCTCGGAAATTTTTGTTTCCTCGCAATCATTTGACAAGGCTGCTGCCGTAATCTTATTTGACGAATTATTGTTCGGTCCTTTGGTACTTACTGTGATATCAGAAATACTAGCATAATCGTTCTGTGTGTTACCATTAACAGTAACCTTTATAAATCTACTATCTATGTCTTTTAGATTATATCGCTCAAAAGATAATGTATTCCCGCTTGTTTTTGAGTCAAATACTTTATGGTAGGTTGAACCATCATTGGATGTTGAAATGATGAAATTATTAGATCTCTGATCCCCCTTATACCACCTTATATCTACGCTGCAAATATGTTCGACGTCACCAAGGTCCAACACAATCCACGCACCTTTCCCGTATGTCGACCAGAGTGTCTGCTGATTCTCATCCAAGACTGCTGAGGCAGGGAAATTTGGGTCAGAGCTTGAAGCAGTTGCATCAGTGACTGTTGCAATTTCGCATGATTCTTTTGTATTTGTAGGAGAGGCTGAAAATCCTGATCGAGTCATAGAAGACGTTAGCAAAAGAAGAGTAGCTGCGAGAAAGAAGAAGACTTTCAGCGAGGGGGATATACTTGTCAATCTGCTACAACACTCCACAAATGCCAGAAATTCTGTTTAATGGAAAGTAATTGTTACTGCCAGTAAAAACACAATACAACCTGATCATAAATATATGAAAAACAAGATTCCAAAGTACTTATACAGAGTCATAATTTGTACTAGTCTATCCTTCTAAAATTCTTGAGAATAAATCTCTACTTTATGTAATGATAATATGTAACTACTCGTCGCATTGACATTGATTCTAATAGAAACTTCCAGTTCATTCGATTGTCAAGTCTATTAATAAGGCGGACGAGAGAATTGTCAATTTAGTTTTATAATATTAAGTAATATCAAGTTATGTGATGGAGAATTTCGATGTAATAATTATTGGGAGCGGGTCTGGGCTTGACGTTGCTGCCTCACTTGCACAACAAGGCAAGAGAGTTGCCATAATCGAAAGAAGTAAGATGGGTGGAACCTGCCTTAACAGAGGGTGTATACCTTCCAAGTTACTTATTCATAGCGCAGACATTGTCGAAACCATTAGGAACGCTCATCTATTTGGTATAAATGTAGAAAAATTTTCAATAGACTATACAAAGATTATTTCTCGTGTTAATTCGTTTGTAATGGAGAATTCAGAAAAAATTAGACGTGAAATCGCCAAGTTAGATTCTCCTAAACTTTTCTCCTCAGAATGCAGTTTTGTAGGTGTCAAAACGTTGGAATTGAAAGACTCAAAGCAACAATTGACTGCAAAAAAAATACTAATTTCTGCAGGATCAAGACCTGCTGTACCACCTATTAAAGGATTATGCGATAGCGGGTACATGACCAGTAATGAGGCCCTTAGTCTAGAGGTTCAACCTAAAATTCTTACCATCCTGGGAGGTGGTTATATTGCTTGCGAACTTGCTCATTTTTTTGATGCTATGGGTACTGAGATTAATATCGTGACTAATAAGGAACGGCTATTAAACAAGGAAGATACGGACATCTCCAATAAAATAACTGAGATTTTTGCGAGAAAGTACAACCTATTTCTTAATTGTAATACAACTTCCGTACATAGGAATAAGGATGAAATAAATTTAGTAACAACAAATTCTAGCGGCGAAAATATCAATATTCAATCTGGTCATTTGCTAGTGGCTGTTGGAAGAATTCCTAATTCAGACAGTCTCAATTTAAGTCCTACCAATGTTAAGACTACCGATGAAGGGTATATCCTCACAAATGAATATCTTGAGACAAATGTCAAGGGTATCTTTGCCTTGGGAGATATAGTTGGACGCTTCAAATTTAAACACAGTGCGAACTTGGAAGCAAATTATGCGTACCATAACATTATGAATCCCGATCAAATGGTACCGGTGGACTATGAAGCTATGCCACACGCAATTTTTTCTTCCCCACAAGTCGCCGGCGTAGGATATACTGAACAAGAGTTGAAGTTAAGGAATATTGAGTACATCAAATCATCGCACAAATACATCAATACTGCAATGGGTAAAGCTATTGAAGACGAAGATGGATTTGTAAAATTTCTAGTAGGCAAAAGAGATAAGACTATACTAGGTTGTCATATATTAGGGACAGATGCATCTGTGCTTATTCATGAGGTCATACCAGTAATGAAAACAGAAAGTCCAACTATACATCCAATAGTTAGAGCTGTTCATGTTCATCCGGCACTATCCGAAGTGATAGCCAGATCGGCCCACAATGCTCTGTAAAGTTAGCAAGCCGTACACTTTTAAACTATTGTGGACAGCGGAGAGATAAATTCATACTATACTGAAAAATTGATTAAATTCGCGCTCAAACTATTAATCCAGTACCATAGGTGCCTCTCAAAATTTCTGATACTGGGGTTTCCGTCAATTGCGAAAGATTAACATTTTGATCGCAGATATTGATTGTCCTTGTAATACATGGTTACCACATACCCCATAAAAAACATCATAAAGGCGTATAAATAGCCCAATTGACTAAGTTGCCGCATAAATCACATTTGATATACTAAAATTTCAATATCGTTACTTATTACGGTCAAGGGACTTATAACGGGCCAATCCATATTACAGGGCCTAATAGAAGGTAATTTCTTGGCCCCTAATATCTCTTTTTAGAGAGCCAATTGTAATAACAATTCATGTAAATGAATTTACCGTGCCGCGAGCACGTTTGGCTCTTCAAATGACTTAATATGCCTTTTTTCACATTCGGTGCCTTCAGGTGGATTAAGTTCATTTGCAGAAACACATGCAAAAAATTCATCTCCTTCCTGAATCTTCCCAATGTCTGTATCTCGGTCAAAAGTAAACATGACACTCAGGGTTTTGCCATTTGCATTTTTTGCATCAATTACTTTCGCTTGAAATTCACCTTTAATCATCGTAATTACCTTGATATTGTGAACATTAGTTTTATCCGTAAGGGGTACCAAAACATTAATTTTTACATTCTTTGCATCATTATTTTGCCCCTGAGGGACAGCTTGAAATAACTCCAAACTCGCACTGTTTATCCCGTCTGGATTTTGAAGATCGCCTTCATCGCAGGTATAGGATATCTGGTTGCCAGTCTTAGCGTTGAGAATGTATCCACACGCAAAGTATTCATCATGAAAACCGGCCATCACAATATCGTTTTTCTTCTTGAAGCTAAAAGGGACTGAGATTATCCCTGAGTTAGGATCAGAAATCACCCCCGTTTTTTTTGCCTTAATTTCGCCATTGGCAGATGCCACGAGCTTGAGTCTAATTGGCTCACTCGACACGATTTTTGTATTTGACTCGACTGTAAATTGCTTGGCAGCAAATGCTTCAAGACCAGCATAAAAAATCATTGGCAAGACCAATATCAAAGATATACATACAATCAGACATATCAAAAAAGTAGAAAAATTATTTGGTTTTTTCATAGGTAACATATCCTTATCTTACTGACGCCCCAAACGGATCTTGAGGAGTTGAAATCTCAGTTGGAGGTTCAATGTCTTGCTGACTTTTCTCAGTGATTTTAATTGGAGTTTCAGGTCCTGCAATATGAATTTGATCGAAATCATATTTTTCTTCATTCATATTGTTTGCCTGAATACCAGTATCATTGATCAAATTCTTGTCGTGAGCAAACTCCACTTTAGGCGTTTCAGATTGTTCGGGCAGGGTTTCCCTATTGTCTGTACCACTTCTGGTGGCGTTAGTCTCTGACTTCGGTGCTTCAGACTGCTTTGGCATGATTTCCCTATTGTCTGCACCGCTTGTGGTGGTGTTAGTCTCCGGCTTGGGCGCTTCAGATTGATCTGGTCTGGCGTTCGGAAGGATTTTTTGAGAAACAGCAGACTCGTCAGAAAATGCTTCTGTTGCCGAATCTGGACAGCGACCACTTTTTTCGTAGGTGCCATTACCCTGAACAACACAATCGAATATTTCGAAGTTAACGTTTTTAGTGGCTGCCTTTGTCTTTCCAACGGCAGTATTAAGAGGTGATAAGTCCATATGATGCGCAGCGATTAATAGAATCCCCGCAATTAGAAGCAGAGATGCTAATTTGACCTCCTTTATCATGAAGCAAAAATAAGCATTATTTTCGTGTACTTATGAAGTACGAAGAATCTCAGAATAAGAAACTTACTTCAATTCTAACAGAATTTAATAACAAAAGAATTACTAGTTTGGAGGAATCAATTCTCAACATTAAGTCGAAATCACAAATGGGCAGTTGTCCGAGACAATTCATTGTCCAGGGATTAGAGAATAATATAGGATTCTAAAATGGGTAACCCGAAATCATTTCGTACTGTATTTTAACAAATAACTCCCTTCCATCATAACTTTCAACCTCATCTTTGGGGACCATATATTCTCTAGAGATGATTTTGCCGTCTAAGATAAGCAAATAATTGTCGTATTCAGCAACTACGTACCCGCACGGTCTCCCATCCTTTGCCTTTACGGGCGTCCTTTTTGATATAATTTCATTCCAGTTCATTAATTAAATTGCTAAAATTAATGATACTGTAAAGAGTATTAAAAGTTTGTGCATAAATTTCTGATTAATGTAATAAAAAAATATTATCTAATGAAATTATTGTGTTTACACTTAGAAAAAGTCATAAGAACATCAGAAGATGTTTCTCAAAAGCACACTGGCTTAAATTCAGCTGGCTAAATTTAAAACCAAATCGAAAGTTCTAACTATAAGGAAGTTATCATAGGATTATTTGAATTCGAGTCCCAAATACGAGTTAGACAGTAAATAAAATAAAAATCGGTAGATTATTATGTAAATACTTTCGAGTCGAGACTTGAGTATCGGAAAAGTATATAGATATTAATTGTCTATATGCTATTCTTCATGTTCACAATAATCTATATAGCGATCCTTTATAGTAAATGAGGCTGTAATAGGGTTATGAACTTGCAGTATGGGCATATGGCGGATCTAAAGAATTTGAAAATTGCAGATGGATTGAAAGAACTACTTCTGGAGTATGGCTTTACCAAGCAGAGGATCCAAAAAATACAACCCGAAAATTTGGCTGCGATCCTGGGAATAGAAGAATATGTCGCAAAGATCATTCATAATGCGGCATTGCAAAAAGATAAGAACCTTTAATGTGAAAGTAGTCAGATTTAACGAGGCACGATAGTCAGTCAAATTCCTGGGCTAACAGGCTCAGCGGCGAGTTAGATCAAATCAAATACGTATGAAAGGGGCTTGAACTTTTATTAATTCTTAATATCATTAGCTTCATTTTTTTACGTGCGAACTAAACCTGTCCCAAAACAATAATTCCAAAAATCTAACCAAAAACCAACAAATCAAATTGTAATGTTTATCTGTCAGGTATAAATAAGGAAACTCTTGAATTCTGAGGCTAATTCAAACTAATATCAGTATTGGTTTAATTTAAACTTAAGAAGCAATTCAACCGCAAAATAGATTTAAGTCCATTGTTTCCTATAGGTTTACGTTGAATAAGACTGAATATTTGGCTCTAATCGAGAAAATGTACAACGAGGTTTTTGAGAATCTTAAAGTAGATAAAATTCCTGAATTTTTCTCACCAAATTATGAGCAAACAACCGCAGGTGAAATCATGGATTATCAGGCTTTGGTTGCTCACATAAAAGCATTGAAGGATCATGTGGATTCTATTCAAATCTTACCATTTGAAGAAACTATACATGAGGGCAACAAAATGGTCCTAAAATATTTGTCAAGAATAACGAAAAAGAATGGGCTAACAAGCAAGTCTGCAGTGATTGCAATTTTTGAAATTCAGGACGAGAAATTCATACGATGTTGGGAATTAACAAAGATAATTTTAGGTGAGAAGCAAGATGAACTTCTGGACACAATACGCTAGTAACACTTGAAGCTAAATAACAACTGTCTTATTTTTATGAATGTCACCCCTGCCAACAGTCTCTCGTAAATATGCAAACAAGGAATTTTAACTCATTCAATAATATGGCTTAAGATTTACAATTGATCCATGGTTGATTTAGATTGATAGGTTTAAAGAAAAGAATTTTATATCATGCATTATGAAATTTAGGATATAGCCATTGGCAGATCTTGATGATGAATTCCCTAGCCTAGTAACAAGTTGGAGTGTTGAATCAAGATCATTTAGTCAAGAATATGAGGAGTATGGTCGCGCTGTAGCTGACTTTAATGACATATCACTCAATCAAACCAATGTCATCTTGTTTGAAATAAAAAGGATGCGTTCTGATGGAACTGTTATAAAGAAAACTCCGTTACTTAATTCTAAAAAGACTAGAAGGACTTCAAACAAACAAGATGATACGAAAACGGGAGCTGAAAATGTCCGAAAAGGTACTGGACGATTTTCAAACTTGAAAGTGAGACTTATTGTACTTGCACTAGTTTTTATTGTATTTCTTATCATGATTTATATTTTCAACACCGTAACTACTGGTCCATCAGGCATTAGTACATCACACCACTTTATCGTGGCTGAAACAATCTATGAATATGATTGGAATTTTAATTTATTTTAAATTCTCTTACTATCTGATTGTCAAGCATGTTTCTGTTAGATCCTACGAACTTTTTCCAGACGCATGTTTGGTTATTTAAGTTGCCATTGCATTGACCCCGGTGTTAGAGTTTGATTGGCTCAAGCTATGCGGTCCTATGGCATTGCATACGAAGCAGAATTAAAAGTTCGCAATCTCAAAGGCAAGAGGCATTTAATCCATTCAATCCAGTTGGCAAACCAAGTGATCTAAATCCATTTACACCTAAGTTACTAAAACATAATTAATTAACTATTCTAATAAATTAACCGCAGTAAGTATTGGAAATATGGAGTTTTACAAATTGAAGAGTTTTTAAAGGAGACTCTTTCTTTTTTCACGGCTTCATTTCGACCTTGCCAGACCCTAAACTAAGGATTTCACATAATTTTTCACGTAACGACAAATATCTTATTCCTTTTGAAGTAGCTCTAAATAACTTGTCAGCTCTATCATATTTCAAAAAGCCATTCTCTATCATAGTAGTGAGATAACCTAGCACCTGTGTATATGAGAGAAATGAACTATACATTATTTTGGTAATCCTTGCGCCATTGAGTCCAGTAGTGTGAAGTATACAAGTAAAGATCTCATCTCTGTCTCTATATTTCATCGTAAACATCAAGTCTATATGGTTATTATAGGGACTATAGCCTAATTTCTAATTTTAATTCATATTCGCAATCAAGATTTATCATCCACACCCTTACTCACACAGATAATACCGCATTTTAGATAGAGAAAAGCATTCTGGAATATCGAATGATATATTCTACCTCGACATTATTGTCAACAAGATCAACTTATACCACGCATATGTTATTTTTTGATTTTTACCACTACTATGTGATATAGTGAATAAAGACGCAGCTCTCAAATGATTCTGCAAACGATTGATCATTCGTGTAAATCCTAAGCAACGAATTTAACACCGGATATTCAGTTTTCATATGTTCGTTAGCCTCTTCTTCTTCAGTTGGCTCACCGGATCTTGCCATCCCTATGTAGCTATGTGAATCGATTAAGCCTGGAGTAACAGTAGCAGCTTCGAGAATAACTTCACTACTATAGCCTTCCGTTAGTGGTTTTTCACGTCTCACGTACTTAATTACATCATCTTCAAGTCATATGTACATGTCATGCCTTTCACTTGTACCATCAAATAGAGTTTTTGACCTAATCAAGTTCATTGCGAATCGATGGCTTGACTTGGACCTAATATTCTAGACTTCCCTATGTATAGCAGACCGTGACTCTTCTAAATCTTGAAATAACTTATATATACCTATAGTCGCTATCAGTGAGTTCAGGAATGTCAGATAAAAATCCCAAATGTAGACTCTCAAGCGAAGAAGTATACAGCTTAGTTTCCAAAATTCCAAAGGGTGGCGTTGCAACTTATGGGGATATCGCAAAAGCCCTTGGTAACCCTCGCGCCGCAAGAGCAGTTGGCGCCATCTTGAAAAAAAACCCAAATCCAGTAGTAGTGCCATGTCACAGAGTGGTACTACATAATGGTAAAGTCGGTGGATATGCTTTTGGGATAAAAGCCAAGAAAGAACTATTGCAGAAAGAGGGATTGATAATTCATAATAATATTTTGCAAGACCTCGATGTGATAAAAACTAAACTTAATTAAGATCTACATCAGCATATTTGTTGCCTATAGCCAAAGCACCAAGGTACCAACAATTAGTACAAACTGAAAAAGTGAATGCAATGGCATAGCTCTCCTATGTTGCTTCCTGACATATAATAGATCTTGAAATCTATTTAATACCTGTTCATATGCAATAATGACCAGACGACAAAAACCATTATCTGATCAGAGTAAATATTATTAGCAAATTCCAGAACAAGATAGTATCAATCCTGGCGTTACTTGTACTGTATACATTATTATTGCAACTTCGTTCGTGTATATCATACGTAAGATCAGCCTTAATAGATTTGATGTGAAGGCTATTTGCAAATTCATCAAATAGATTTGACAAGTAACAAAGTTACTCATAATTAATATAGTTGACAATAACTAAAGTTGCTGAAATGCAGCACGAGCTATCTTTAAAATCCACTTGCAAGATTATATCATTCACAGCATTATTATCATTGCTGTTCCTACTTGCAATTGCTTCGAGCTTATTGATGGTGGTGGATGCTGCTCCCTTTACTGCCGTTATGTCCGGTGACCAGGAGGTACCTCCTGTAGATACAACAGCGACTGGGAAGACTACGTTTAGAACATCAAACAATGACACATCGATGAAATATAAAGTGAATATAACTGGATTTTCTGAAGCTACTGGCGCTCATATCCATTTGGGAAAGG
>DATBFR010000082.1:0-39784 GCA_036558405.1 Nitrososphaeraceae archaeon
TCGCTCCTAAGATTTGATAACTCCGTTTGGGGATTATCAACATGATATTTTGCTGCCTGCAGTAAAGTAAAAAAATACTTTACTCTGTCATTGGCTTCGAGTGCGTCCGAAATTAGCTTTGGAAGTAAAAGTTCTTTCATTCCTAATTCTCGGATTATTTGCGTTTTTTCAGCCAGTTGACTCACCGAAAAGGTAAAGATTTCATACCCGATTTGAATATAAATATGTCACCTATATAGAATGTATTCAAGTTATTCATTACAGAAGACATGCTATATTCCCAAGTAACATCTAAGTAGTCTATAGAGAATAGCGTTAAGTCAGAACTAGAAGAGGAGTCATAAGGTGTCAAACCAGAATATGGATTATGCTCTCTTATCTGTAAATGTAGCGATAATAGGCGCGATATTTATCTTCTTTGCAGTAGCTTCACAATCTTCTAGCTCTTCTATCTTAAAATACCAAAATAGCGACTGTGCATTTGGTTATAATTTAAGCTCAGAAGAATCTCAAATAGCTGTAATCATTGCAGGTGGAATTCTCATTATTCCGTTCTCTTTATCATCAGTATTCATACTAATTCATTTAAAACAAATTGCGCTCTTGCTCACGTTAATAGGTTTCTGCCTCATGATGCTAGCAGCTACTATTACCACAATTTCGCTCGCATGTAGGATCCCTTACGATTTCCTATTAATTGTAATGCTTATACCAGCACTAATCGTGGTTGTTACTGCCATTTGCGTTTTTAAATATAGCGAAAAACTGCAGAAACGGCTTTTGAAGTTTAATCTTCATTCAAAACATCTTTAACTATCTAAATAGGTGAAAGTGAACTAAATCATCAATATTAGCAATTACTAAATGCTACTACATCCAAACTGCCAACCATGCTTATGTACCCCGATCTCAGCGATCTGCTACTCTATAAAAATATTTCAACCAATTTTTTTGAAGTATCTATTAATTATGTGCAGCTGAATTTAGAATATTTGTCATTATATTTTGATACCTTCCTAAGAACACTGATCCAGACAAATAAATCTAGAATGTGGAATGAATTTTATGACTCTTGGCTGTCAAATACAGACAACGAGCTGGAGCATGAACTTAGATCAATTGTATTTACTAAGTCTTTAACACAATACATGAATTCTGTGATTGCCTTACGATCAAACTATAGGAGAAGTGGTTTTCCCGTTGAATTTTACGATATATTATTTTATTCGATAAAGAAGCTTTTGATGACTTTTTATATGATGTACTCAACGAAAGCTTTGGGATACGCCACACCATCAGAAGTAGCCTACAGTAACGGTAAGATCACTTTGCACCGTTATATTGGTAGTAATAAGCACGAAATAGCAGCACCGAAGAAACCGTTACTTTTAGTATATGCCCAGATCAACAGATTCAATATCTTTGATATAAGCTATGACATAAGTGTAGTGAGAAGTCTCATGTCAAAGGGATTTGACGTGCATGTTTTGGAGTGGGGATATTCTGGAAAACAGGATGACAATAAGTCACTAGAAGACTATGTAAATGTTCTGAAAGAGGTTGTTGATGTCATCAATACTAACAATAAGAGTGACAAATTGTCAATTATAGGTTACTGTTGGGGAGGATTAATTTCACTTATTTATACGACACTGTATAACGAAACTGTACAAAGTCTTGTTCTCATGGCATCCCCCGTTGATTCTGGCAAGGATAGCAGTCTGTTGGCAGAATGGGCAAGAGCCGTCGATGCCGATACAATAATAGACGAATATGGCCATATGGATGGACAGATTCTTGATCTGGCCTTTGTAATGCGGAATCCTCCAAGAAATCTCTATGATAAATATCTCAAGATATTCAAGAACTATAATGACAAACACTTTACAGACTCCTTCTTCGCCGTTGAAAATTGGCTCTTTAACACCCCGCCAATTCCCGGTAGGCTTTACCGTCAAATCATAAATGATATTTATAAGAAAAATCTCCTGATCAAAGAACTCATTAAGGTTAATGGGAGAAAGGTTACCTTAAAGAATATAGATCTCCCATTGCTAAGTGTAGTTGCAGAAAGAGATGACCTGGTATCGCCCTCCTCCACTCTAGCGATAGGAGAATTCATTTCAAGTAAAGAGAACGAATCGATCAAGATACCAGGAGGCCATGTAGGGCTTTGCATTAGTAAGACAGCCCATGAGAAACTGTGGCCTAGTATTGCAGAATGGTTAACTCTCACCTCGGGTGAATTTAGACACCGGGGGTGATAGTCAATATCGAATGTGACTATTATGGCAATGGGTTGAATAACAACAACATTTCCACCCATCTCACAAAAAATCTCCAACAGAGAAATTTCTTGCCGTATCAGACTACAATACCTCAAAAATCCTTAAGCTCTATAACTGATGGAAAAAATAAGTATCATATCGGCAGTAGTGTTTAAAATTAAATGACAATATGCTGTTTTAGCCCTTGAATTTGCTCAAAGGGTCGCTATTCCAAGATCTCTACGACAGGAAAGGGGAAAAATTTTTGACTTTACTTTATTATCATGACAGGGCAGCTTGCCAGTTCCGAAACTTGTCTTGCGATGCTGCCCAGTATCTTAATTTTCTTTTCTGCGTCCTTCTCCTCGCTGGACATTCCTTTGCTTCCCATAATTATAAGATCTACATTTTCATCAGCTGCAACATCTAAGATGCCTCTATGAGCAGATCCTATACCCAGCTTAAATCGAATCTTCACACCCATTTTCCTTGCTTTCTCTACATTTTCTTTTAGCATTGATTCGGCACCAGTTTTAAGGTAATTCAGTAGTTGCTTCTGGGCTTTCTCGAGCTCGTATTTTTCTTGTATATATTTCCGTAAAGCAACAGATTCAAGCAACTTGAAATCTATTACATGTAACAGGATTATTTCGTAATTTAGTTTTTGAGCAAACTCTAGTGCTCTGTCAAATGCTTTATTAGATATACGAGACCCATCGTGCGGAACAAGAATTTTCAATGTAATAATTCATTTTCTTGTCCCTACCACCAACAATTAACCTTATCGTTTAAGATATTGCTGAACACATCACTTATTCAATAATCCTTTTCCATTTTTGCACTATGACATGAAAAACACGCGCCACATAAATCACAGACTTTAGGAGTGGCTGTACTACATTGAGCACATGCTGTCAGGATCATGTACTCTGACTTCATGGAATTCATGTGGAATTCTAAGCTTTGTCATGTTAGAAAAGATCTCCCAGAATTTCTTAAACCTTCCATATGTTATACAAAAATCAGCGCTTTCTTATTTGTATGTTTGTGCCGCCCGTACATATCTGACAAAATTTCGCCTCTTTCGGGTTCAATTCAATTAGAAGATATCCAGACAGATATCTAGGGCTATCTTCTTCAAATTGAAGTCACGGTGAAGTTGAAATGATTAAATCTTCTAAATAAGTATAGCTCGAAATAACAGGTGAGAAAATTTTTTTGCTAAACAATAGGAAAAATAAACAGTTTATTTGCCTGTATTACTGATTATCGGCATGGTCACAAATACAAGCAGTGACAGTACTCCTTCTACTCACGAGGATGATGATCGCTCTAGCAATTCCGACTATCTTGACAGCAGTATTAGAATCGGAGAACTTAAAGTGGAACATTTTATGACAAAGAACCCGGTTGTAGCCCATTCTAATGTTAATCTCCCAGGCGCAATCGATATTATGACCACAAAGAGTATTGGAAATTTGATTGTAATAGAGAACGAGGAACCTGTAGGAGTTTTTACGGAAAGGGAGATTTTGAGCTGCCTATATTCCCATAAACAAGTCCCCTCTCATATATTGCTTCGAGATATTAAGCTTCAGCCGTTCTGTAGTGTGAGCCCAACTGCATCCGTACTCAGTGCGGCTAAAAAAATGATCTCAAACAAGTGCAGGATTCTGGTACTGGCCGGAAAAAATAAAGTGACCGAGCCAAAGATACAAAGAAGTGGCAGCAGGCGGATCGAGGGTATCATTACTGCTTCAGACATGGTAAGAGCATTTAGCAAGCAAGCAGATAAGGATCCACAACTCAAATCAGTAATTACAAAGAAGCTTGTCTTCGCAGACTGCACAGATTCTATTTATCACCTGATAGAATTAATGCATCGAGAAAAAATCGGAAGTATTATAATAGTTCAAAACGGAAGCTCAGAGTCCAAGAAGCTCTATGGTATATTTACTGAAAGGGACTTACTTTCAAGAGTACTATCAAAGGATGTAAGTCTATATGATGAGGTTCGTAATTACTGTTCGACTGAATTAATAACAGCGCATTTGGGAATTACTGCTCTCGAGGCAGCCAAGATCATGAGAATAGGGAATATCAAGAGACTACCGCTGATAGTTCCAAAATCTGTATCTCGTAAAAAAGGAACAGAAAAGTCATTTTCCCTGTCAGATGTGGCCATAACTAAAGACGAAAATAATCAAGTAAAGGCAATTGTAACTGCAAAAGACTTGGTAGACGTAATAATAAAACTTGATATTAAAGGGACTCCGAGGGAAGGGAAGGCAGCCTGGTAGTTGTTCCTTTGAAATAGTAATGTTCCAAACGTTCTGAATCCGTATAGCCGCCAAGCCTGACGAATCAGCTAAAAATATCCTTCAAAGATAACTTAGCTATATTAAGGTCTGTCACTTATCCTACCTATGCTACAGAACAGGTTTAAGAAGATCCTAGTTGCCTTGGACGGTTCTATACATTCGAGAAAGGGATTAAATGAAGCCATATCCCTTGCACGCCAAACCAATGGAAAAATAACGGGCATTTTTGTACTACCTGTTCTTAGTCTAGGAGGAGGTAGCAGTATGACGCTCGCTTACAGACAAATACTTTTAAAAAAATCTAGAAAATTCATGTCCGAGTCCAAAACCGCAGCGGCAATACATGGAATAGAATTTGACGGCAAAATACTGAAATCAAATGATATTTGTAATACGATAACAAATTTTGCGAGGTCAAATAAGTTTGATATCATAATAATTGGGGCTCACGGGCAGACTTCCTCATCCCCCAAATCCCCCTTTCTTGGCAGTGTATCAAACATGATAGTAAATACTTGCTTTTTACCCGTACTTTTAGTCAGATAAATTAGAGAAGGGTTCTATCGTTCTTTCAACTTTAACGATTTACCCCTCCATTTGTCAAAACTTATACGAGTAGCGCTAAATACGTTGAAACGGATTATCTATGGCGTGGTAATAAATTTTTCACTTCAGTTCGCAATTGCAATGAATCTGCATCTTGACTCTGCCTTCAGCCCTTAGTCGCCTGATTTATTGCAAAACATTTTTAATATTCGGTGGTTTGTGCTGTCTAAGTGACTGATTTTAATCCCCGCTTTTCAAAGATATTGGTTGGCATTGATGGCTCCAGCCGACGAGGCTATTACCATTGCAAAATTACGAGGTGCAAGTCTGTTATTCGTTCACGTAATTCCATCTCAAATGAGACTCGGACCATATTCTTCCAGTATAACCACTCCCAAAATTAGCGAGGATACACATCTTGCCAATGAGGCCGTAGAATCTTTGTTAGAGAGAGTAAAGAAGAAAGCGCTGGAAGATGGGGTAGAAGTTGAAACAAGAGTAATTTCTTCCGGGTACACGGTAGGACAAGTTATAGTCGATTTGGCTGAAGAAGAAAATGCTAAGCTAATTGTAGTAGGCACCAGGGGCATGACCGGGTTTAAGAAAATCCTTATTGGGAGTGTTGCTCTGGAAGTAGTAACATACGGAGATTGCTCCGTAATGGTAGTAAAATAAAATAAGAAAGATACCAGAATACAGATTACTAAAATATTAACATAAGATAGTCTTCAATGCTGATCCTCTCAATATTTGTGAAAGAGTTTTAGTTTTATTACTATTATTTTTGAAGCCCTTAAAAGACTCTAAACAACAGTAACTGTCAAATATTTTATCCTCACATTCAATTGCAACAAATCCCTGTGGTATTTCCTTGCTACATTGGGCACATTTTAAATTCTTAACCAAGCTTATCCTTTACCTAGGAGCGCAGTTTACTTAATTATTTCGCTCCCGCGAATCAAAATTACTGCCAGTTTCGAATTTAGGCTAATTGAATTTCACTGACAGATCCCCTGATGTACAAAGTCATAATGAGTTAATCTGCGATTTCAATCACAACATTGTAACGTATTGAACATATCAGGTTAAAGAAGACCAAATATGCCAGAACAACGAGAGACAGTCCTACTCCAAAATAAGGCATAAGTTAAAATTATTTTAGTCTGATGATTTTTGCAGCGCGATTTGACGCATTTATGAATACTGTCACTTTGTTACTGATCTCCACGCCTTTAGACGTTTCAGATATCCCATAAAGAAAGGCCTTATTGGGTCGTTCAAGACTTATGCTTATTAAGGATCCAAACGGTACTGTATACTGAATTTCAGGTGTTGGATTATTATTATTATCACCATCTTTACGATATGAATGATTTGACCTCCAAAGTCTTCTTTCAAAAAAAAAAGGATTTATATGACAAACTCCAATCCTATCATTTGCAAAACTAAGATCTCTTTTTGCTCCTTTTGACAAGAGTCTTTGAGGATATGAAAAATACCCTGTTGCCCCAATAGATGTGGAGATTACAACTCCGTTTCCGATACAATAATCGCTAAATTTTTTTTCATTTTTATCTCTACCCCTCACCGTCAGTGAATATCGCAAGCAACCACCAAAATCTCCTCGCTCGAGGTAGATGTCAGTAAATACCACTGAATGTTTCTTATTAAAAGTGACTCGGAGTAATTTTCTCCCCTCAAGATAAAACTTACCTTCCTGAATTCTTGCAACACTTTTTTTTAATTCCTGAATATTTGTCTCTGCAAGTCTGGCTTTACTTCCCAGCGTATTAGGATCGGGGACGCTCACAAAAAGCATTGGAATTCTAAGGTTTTTTGCATAATTTGCAAAGGTCCCATCACCACCTATAATGATTGCAATATCGGGCCTACTAATTGACCACTGAATGTTAAGATCTTTTAGCAGTTCGCGAACATAATTTTCCTTAACTTTCGGTCTGACAGGATGCAAGAACAGTTTGTATTTCAAGCACTTGTAGGCGTAGTTCTTTACTACTGGGGAAATTTTACGTTGGACAAACGGGCATCAGATATCTTTAAGCCTGCGTTCAACAGCGTCGAGGCAACCTTGTAAGAGTTTTTTGTACCCTAAAAGTAGCTCCCTTTGATGATGCCTATCGATCTCATTTATAATATTTAACATAGTATCAGCATCTTGAGAAAGCTTGTTAATCATATCTTCCAAGACCACTTTATCTTCAACACTCATAGCAATAGAATAGATTAAAGTCCTAAGCGAATTGGCGGCAACATTTTCTTCCACTTTAATTTTCTGCCGGATTGAATCTGGCCTTGACATACAGTTCAATTGAATGGGACATCATATTAATATTTTGATGGTCATGTTTAATCTCCTTGTCCTAACCAAAAAGACAGTGCTGCTATTGCTAACTAGTCAAAGATTCCTTGCCAATAGTCTTCATGATGACATCCCATGGAGTTAAGATACTGTCTTCAAATAGCAAGAATGAGTTTTCAAGAGAGGTGAGCAGCTCCGCACTCTGACTGATATCCAATTCACGAGTTAAGATCGGGGGAGCCGAGTCTGGGTCCAATGCAACGACAGAAAATTCATCCAAAGTTTTTCCGTCTTGAATCTGGTGTTTAACAGCGGGCGAAAATAGGAATTCAAGGATCTTTCGATCTGTAACAACAAATTTGCAGTTTTGATCTTCAACAACCATGTTTCTTACGTTTTCCCGGAACATTAAATCGATGACGCTTTGCAGATTAATATCCGACGAACATTTTACTAATGGAGATGAAAGTGTTTTGCAAGGCTCGCTTATTTTTGCGTCCCCTATGAGATGTAATAGATCTCTGATTGTTATTGAAGTAGCTGCTCTACCTTTCATCATGACTGGTGCAAATGCAAATTTAGTTTGTCCAAAAATAGTTAGCAGTTTACTAATAGGGTCAGTCGCCTCAACTGATGCCTCGGATGATTCCATGACATTTGATGCATATATCTTTGACCAGTTCGAACTGCTATTGCTGCTTATCTGCCTGAGAATATGTAAACTTCCAATCCGTCCCACAGGTTTCCCTTTTACTAGAACAATTATCCCGTCGACGTAAATGCGGGACCCTGTGGCCAAAAATACTGCCAGTTGAGATAAGGGCGTTTCAGGTGTTATATCTAAGAGGGGGCGCCGGAATATGTGCGGAGCTGCTTCTTGTATAGATATGCTCTTCAAGTGTGATAGCGAGTCTTTATCCAAGTTTTCTCCTCCGTTACTTCCGGTATTTTGATTCAAGTTATTTAAAGGGATCTTATAGTAGGATCTGTTACCAATTCAGGGCTAGTTATGATAAAACAATTTGATTTCACAATCTTGCAGTGCAAACTTAATTAGTTCGACAATACGTATTCTAGCAGGCTGTCCAGTTCGATTGTCGCCAGACAACACACCTTGTCTGCACCTCCATAATAGACGTAGAGATCTTCACCGATCACGCATGCCCCACATGGGAAGACTACATTGCTCACATCTCCTTTTTTTTCATATTCTGCTTCGGGCACGAGTATCGGTTTACGTGTTCTGCCTAATACAGTATAGGGATTTTTCAAATCCATAAGGAAAGCACCAGTGCTGTACACACCGTCCAAGCTGACACCATGATATAGCACCAGCCACCCTTTCCTGGTTTTAATAGGAGCGGGACCAGCGCCAATTTTCACCTGCTCCCATTTTTCCTGGGGTCTCAAGAGCAAAGAATGCTTGTTAAAACTTGATAGAAGGTCTCCTTCTGATAACCAGATACCTGGACTTTGTGTGCCATAGGCTGTTCCTATCCATTTACTAGGCCGGTGTAACATCATCATGTGTTCTTGGGTCCCGTTAGATCCGTCACCTATTGAAAAGAATACTACATCCTTATTGTCAGATTCATGTGGAGTTACAATTCCAAGCCTTTCATATTGACAAAAATTTCTAGTGATAGCCAATGCCGTAGCTGCCGTAGGTTTATTTCTTACGTAATCTGAGAGGACCACGTAGCTTACAATTATCTGATTTCCCAGTTTGGATAACCTCGGGTCTTCCATCCCAAATTTCTCAAAATCTTTTTCAGGACAGATCGCAACCTGATTTCTCCTATGAAACACAATTCCGTCATTACTACAGGCATAGCCAATACGAGAAACGTAATCATGGTATTCACCTATTGCCCTGTATAACATATGAACAGTAATTCCGTCGTAGAGTACTGAGCAATTAAAAACAGCTTTTGACTCCCACCAGTTAGTCCTATTAGGAATCAGTATTGGATTATTCTTTGCTCTTTCTAATTGAACCATGGGCTCGTAGAATAAGATTTAGCTGATATTGTTGAATATATACATAGCCCATATAAGCACTACAATAATCATCCAAGATATTATCTAAACATATTTTCTTTCAACATGGGAGAGTTGGGCTCTTTACTACCAGGTCATAGAGAGCAGCATGTTTTTTTGCTACCTCTTCCCAGAGTAAATTCTTCCTAAATTTGTCTATGGTCATCTTATATTCATCCAAGTTTTGTTCAAGTTTCAAGAGCGCTTTTGAGAATTCAACTGGGTTTCGGCGAACCGAAATTCCTAGTCCCATGTCAGAGAACTCCCTGAAGAATCCAATGTCGCTAGATATAAAGGGAATGCTATGCGCTAAAGCGTCAAACATTACTCCGGAACCAGAAGTCACCTTGTAGGGAAGTATTATAGCATCTGAAGCAAAGAATAATAACGAAAGGTCCTCGTCATTTAGAAAGCCCTTGTGCAATTCAATTACGCTTGGACTTGCATATTCCGCCAAATGTCTTTCCATATTGTAATGATTCTTAGAACCATTTACCACTATTTTCCACCCTTCTTTAACCTTAATCTTTTTAATTAAATCCCACCCTTTTGTGGCAGTCTTGAAACCAAAGGCAAGCATAAGCTTACTATCCTCAGGTAATGCAAATACTCGTCTTGCATCATTCTTGCTTACCGGCTTAATACTTGGTTCCGCGCCATGATAAATCAAGTGAGTCCCTGGAATAAGGTTCGCCATATATTTGGAAAAAACAATCCCATATCTCTTTGGTCCAATCTTTCTTTTTATCAAGGATGTAAATGACTGATGATTTATCAGGTGAGTCCAATAATCATAGCCCAGACCCAAGATGGTACCGAACCTTCCCAAAAATCTCCCTTCCAAAGGCACTACAAGTCTCATCCATTGTCCAAAAGTATACGCTGAGTGAAAGGTACTGACTATGGGAGCTTTGCATTGGTCATAAAATGATTCTATATTTGTCTTGGTCCTTCTAGGATCGATGGGATCTAAGTGCATACCATACAACCCCTGTTCGTACTGGACGTGGACTAGATCTGGCTGGATATCTTTGACCAGCCTCAAAAGAAATTCAGAATTGTTCGTATTATTAGGGGATAGTCCCTTAATTTCTCCTTCTCCTTGTTCATTGCAAACGACCAGTACTTCTAAATCTTGCTCTCTTAATGAGCTGACCAGCTTCTTAGTATAGTGGCCCACACCCCCTAACATAGGAGGATATTCAGTTGAAACCATAAGGATTCTCAAATTATCTTATCACCCAAGTTATTGAATTCGAAAGTACCTTCCTCTCATTATCAAGCCAAGTTATATTTTCCTTACGTTTTCCACTCAAATGCCGTAAGGTGATTTTTGACAGCCATCTATTTTATAGGGAGTTGATAAGATTGCGGCCCATTGGCAACATACTGTCACACATCTCTAGCTCTCTTGGGTTCTTCACTTATTATTTCTATTATTGTTAACGATCCGTTAATGTGCTTTCTTACATCTTGGAGCAATTCTTCTAAAATTTTTTCATCTTTCTTCGCACCTTTATTGCTTATATCCAGTTCATTATTGTAATATTTCATCCATGAGTAAGTACGCTGTAAATTTTGGAATACGTTAAACGGAACGGAAGCAATGAATGTTTTCCTGCAAAAATTACTGAATCCCACATATCAGTAAAACACGGTTTGTAGTCTTTGAATTGAAGCGACTCGTCTATGAACCTCAGTCTGCGTTTCAAATCATCATCTATGTAAATGGTCAAATATTTACGTGTCTTGTCTTCCTTCTGTCGCTCTGAATGCCATTGCTCTAGATATACGGAAAAGTAGATTATAGCAGCCTGTATCACCATTTCAACGATTAGAGAATCCCATTGTATCATTTGGTCATACGTCTTGTTTCTGTCTTCATCATGTACTTTTTCTTGTATTTGTTGCTAAGGACGTTAAGAGCTAGGTCATAACATCAATTTCCGATCCTGTGATGTTCAACAATAAGGCAGGGCCTCCCTCGTGTTTATATGATCAATTTGTGTCCTCCCTAATAAGACCGCTTCGATCCTTGATAAGAGAATTAGGCTTCTCCGTAATTTGATTTACCTATGAGGTAATCTATATCAATGTTTGGTCTTTATGGTACTGAGAAAACTATTTATGCCTAAGCGATAATGATGGACTCGTTTCGCGAGAAACTATTTACCTACTAGGTGGAACGATACTATTGAATAAGAGTGCATTATTGACGACTGTTTCAGAAATTATTCTCTTTGGATTTTTATTGAATATTTTCAAAGAAATCTCCAAGCATTTTTACAGCTATTGATAAAATACCATAATAATAAGTAAATTTGATTCTTAATCTGGGTAACAAATCTTATTGGATATTCGTTCCTTAGCATTTCAACGACATAGTCAATGCACTATAAGTACCGGGCATTTGGCTCTCTCACTAACACCTCTAGAAACACTACCTACAGCCTTCAATCTTGCCATACCACTAAGACCGACACTACCTATGACTATCAAATTAACTTTCTCGGTAGAAGCTAAAGCCAGAATGAGTTTAACAGGGTTGCCAATAGAGACCCTTGATTCAACATTGTTTATTCCCGCATCCTTGAACTCATCCTTCTTTATATTTAACATGTCTAAAGCGTGTATCCTTGTTAGCTGATAAATCTCCCTTCGATGTTGATATGCAGATTTCACATATGATATCCGCATGCCGCGAATATAGTTAGCTTGTAAGTGTATTTCTGGCACTACATGAAACAAGATTATTTCGGCATTCTTGGAAAGTGATTTTACGAGCTCGATGGTCTGCCTGACTGCCTTGTCTGAGGAATATGAACCATCATACGGAACAAGAATTCGGCTGGCCAATTCTATAATTTCTTGTATAGGAGGTATCTATATAGCATCGGTATTTTCCCGGTAATGTATTCCATTATGTCGAAGTTTTCAAACAAAACAACGATGGAGTTTTTTAATTGTGTGTCGTTAGCCGATTTTTACTTATGAGATCTTATCTAAAGTTGTACGGTGATATTGAAATCGCCCTGCCAAACTTAATTAATCAAATAGATGCTTTTAGCTATCTAGCTACGCGACATTCATGCAGTTTATCCTAAGCAACAAGGTGAAACAATCAAAGCCATATCTGATATCACTGTGCTCTCCAGTCCCTCTCTAGTACCTTGTTTGCAGATCTCATTTTCATGTCTCCCTTTTATAAAACTTTAAGTTTTCTTCCATGACATACTTCACACAACTCACACTCTTAAAGTAAAAAATAAATCCCCAAATTAACCAAGACCTACGTCGAAGATACAAATATTTCCCCTGTATGGCGATAAAGACATTTGTGTTCAAAACTCTAAAATAATATGATTACCCACATTAATTTACGCGAGCATTTCCGAAGCCGCTGTGGGGGCAATCGGTAAGGCTAGCCGGTAGTAAACATAGCGCCTTCTTTACGACTATTTCATGCGTTTGTTTCTTTTTAGAGTAAATGGTAATGAGCCCCGCTTTACTCGCTATTTTCTCACGTTTGAGAATCTGAAGAAATAAATTGATAGTTTGAATCTGACGCTGCCCGTTGACTAGAAGATCAAGTTGGGCAGGCATATATAAAAAGAAGAAAAAGTTACTTAGCTGACAGGTCAAAGTGAAATGTTAATACTTTTGAGCTGCCTCACAAAATGTACTTTTCACCCGAACTATTTCATCCTGATTTTACTATTCACAGTCCTTATTTTTGGAAATATCTTTCAGTGGTCTTGGGTTGATGCACATTTTAGCGGAGAAAAGATTCAGGTGTGGCGAGACAAACAAAACAATGTACTAATCCAGTTCGCATATGAGCCAGAAAAGCCTATAATAGACACATTTACTGAACTAAAATTCAATATTCAAAATATTTCAACAGGTGAGCATATAGAGAATCTTACAGGAAGAGTAGTAGTTACTAATGGTCAGAGATTATTCAAATTTGAAAATATTAGTATTCCAAGAGGACATTTTTCAGAGAAATATATTTTTCCTGACGACGGCACACATCAAGTGGTGCTACGACTAGATAGAAATAATGACTTAAAAATACTTGCATCATTTAGTGTTTTTGTGCCTCATCAATCACCCCCTAGTATCTTGGATCCATTTCCGTCCTCTCCGGGATCAACCGGAGATACATTTGGCATACTAGTAAGTAAAATACTGGCAATAGTGCTTCCTTTCGCTGGAGTAACAGCACTTGTGATTATGCTAAAGAAAAAACCAAAGAGACAATAGTGCTGGGATCTAGATCCAATACAAGGAATTAACCGATTATCTCTGTAATTTGAAAACTGCAGCCACAAGGAGGAGACCTTTTTGTTAATCCGTCTATTTAGGTGATAAGCTTAAACAACTGATTTGAGGTAACAACTTTGATCAATAAATCTTATTATAATATCGGCACAAACCAGACTGTTGCGTTGATTCATTATGAAAGTGATTGTAGCTATCGAAAGAGAGGGTAGGAATTGATTGGTGAATGCGTGTATTCGAATTCAATGGTTAAATACGTGGATCATATGATTACTACGAATGTTGTGCCTTACAAGTGTCATCTTAGTAGCTATTTTTTCAGCCTGCTCAATATCTCTGACTCCAGTTTTTGGAGATGGGTTGTTTGAAGAGAAACTGTCAGCAGCTCTGGGTGACAGGAAGGCAAATCTCATTATCAAGATGACACCACCGGTGGTCACAATCCAGACTTTGACGAATAAGAGCCAGAATCCGTTGATAGAGTTTGCTCTATCTGACTCCAATACCAACAAGAGCTTTTCTCACGTTACATATTTCATAACTATTGAAAAGGAAGGAAAGAAACTGCTTTCTGATTGGTTCCATGACCATGCTGGTAATTTGAGAATTCAGATGAAGCCTTCAAATCTTAGCCAGGTAGTAGTTTATGGAGAGCAAGATCCGATATTGAATGCCTATAGCGGCACTTCTGACAGTCCTGTGGTAGCAGCTGGACCAATATTTCTGGAAGGAGGTTTGTATCACTTTATTGTTAGGATAGCAACAGTAGACTTTGACAGAACTATGCTGCCCGATGATAAGCAGCCCGTATTTGATGGATACTTGAGCGTGGGAAATATTGAGAATTATTCGGCAGTCATAGATGGGAAAGAGAGTCCAATTAGATTTACATCGTACTATGATAAAATAAGGAATATTACATTTAACGAAGCTGAAAGACAGCTGACCTTCAATATGCCATTTGATTGGAATTTGAGTCGAATGCAAGATGTTAATATTTTTGTTCACGAGGAAATCGCTATTCCAAAATTCAGTAATATTACATCGAGAGGATATTCTGGCCTTGTTAACGGTTTTGATGTATCGAAACAACTAGTGCTCGACAATTCTAATCCAACAGAAGATGTAGTTCACTTCATGTTACCCAAAGATAAGCTAATTTCTTTAGCCCAGCAGGTAAGAAAGAATATTGGATCAGATAAAGGACTGATGGAATTCACGCTGCGATCGACGATCGGAACATCAGTCATGAAAACAAACATGACATCGATGGGAGCTTAGGCCGTCTTTTTGGTCGATTGATGAAATTTTATGTCTAAAGACAAGAAACCAGTACAGAAAAACTTGCTTTATAATATTTTGGTAAGGCAATTGAATCAGAGTTAAGATATCTTAGCGCTTCTATAGAAGTGCAACAAACGGACCTTACTTCATGTGGTGGCGTAGTCGAAAATCAGTTAAAATGTCTAGCATCTTGCTTCAAACCAGGATCTAGTGAATATTGCTGTCATCAAATGAAATGCGCGATTCTTGAAGATTCAATAATTTATCCTTCCTTTTTCGCTGATGCATTTGTGTCACGTTTGAAGCGGGGAGGTTGGATTCGAACCGTCGATTTATACTCGTGGAGTCGTCTCCGATTTATGGAAGTACCATGGTAATTCATTTGTAATGCATATGGTCTCCTTCATATGAACATATTTTGAAGGAAACTTGCAGCTATCGATGTGCTAAGATGCAATTCAATCTTATAATACGATTTATAGCATTCGGATCTATCGTGAAGTACCATGGTAATTCATTTGTGGTGCATATGCATTTTTGAGAAGCTTGTCATAAACAACATTATTGTAGTAGCAATAATGATGAATGCAGACCAGAACAAACAGTCATTTGGGAGAATAACATATTCATATTTTCAATCATAGGGTCTTACGGAAATGGACTTATCGATACTTGGCGTCCTTGGGATCCTTGGGATCACGGGTGTCGCATTCGGACTGGGCAAAAAACTACAAAGTCTTTCAGTTGTCAGTTTCTATCTGACCATCAAAATCGTACGCTACCCCTACGTCATTATCTTCTGCAATTTGAGTTTTCGGATAGCGCACGGCTGGAATACTATTTTGTCCTAACGAATTCATAAAAACTTCTAATGATACTCCAGCTGTTATTACTAAAACAGCGCTTAAGGCTAAGATTAAATTCGTTTTCATTATCAATGCGGGTGGTTCACTCCAGAATAGATGTAATTACCTAAATGCCTTCATCCACTAGCTCTTTATCTTTAGCATTTTTTCTGGAACTCTTATTGTGTAAGGTATCAAGAAAGCAGCTATTCCAATTATTCCGCCTTGAAGTGTCTTAGCAATTGTCGCAAAAGGATCAGCTTCAGACTCCACTCCTAATACTGGCACTCCCGCAGTAATTGCCACCATATAAATTCCAATCATGACCCCTGAACCGACTGCTACTATAACATAGGGAATTGATGTATGAAGTCTTTTCCTTAAGATCCAAGCACCCAACATCAGATAGGAAACACCAACTACAGAAAACAAGGCAATTTCCATGTTACTACCCATTTTTTCTTCGCTAGATTGTGCACTAGCCATTTCCCCAAAGGCCTCCCATGCCACAATAATATAGACCATGGAGGTAATGAAGATTAAAGCCGCCAGAACATATACCATTTTTTCTTGTGGAACCATTTGCCTTAGTGAAAAACCCTGCAGTATAATAACAGTATAAGAACAGAATTACTAGCTATAAGAACTAAGTTCCTATATTGTTAATATAGTTCCATTTTGCATTATTTTCCATTAGAATATATGGGAGAAAGTTTCAACGGTCAAACAATTCGTTCTCCTATCATACCCACTACTTACGCGCATCACGCTTCTCAACTTATTCATGGAATTACAAAAAAAATGTTACTTGCCATAATAGTCCTGGGCCCTCTATTTTTCCTATCAATAGTTGATGCACTCAGATTGCTGGGCATTAAGAATATTATCGGGAATCAATTGCTTGACAACACCATGGTCATTTTCTCTGCGTGTTTGTTGGTAGTTATGGTATTCTTATGTAATTCATTATTGAGGTCAAGGAAAATTCTAAATCAGTGGGCTGATGTTTTTGCCAGAAATTCAATAATAGCGGGAATGAACATCTCTATGAGCCATTTAAGTAAGGAAGACGCATTGATAGCAATTGCTGAAACAGTTGAGGAAATAGGGCAACCGTTGAGACGTTATTTTTCTGAGGGTAAGGACTTGAAGAAGTTTATAGATGTTCCCAGAGGAAAGAACCTCGTATTTGATGTTTTACTAGATAAAGAAATTGATGGTATACCTGACGACCTTAAAAAGGTGCTAAGAGAATATGGATCTGTCATCATTAAAGTTGAAGGTGGGCAAGTGGACTCTGATAAAGTTAGAATATTTTCAAAAACTCTTTTTCATTACATCAAAGAGACTGGAAATACTGTCGCCTTGCCTATTTTAATAGGGGAAGATGTATCAGATTCTGCCTATAACTTTGTCAATACCTCACATGATCAGGTAATTAAAAGAATAGTTCTCGTAGAAGAATCTTTAGTCCAACTCCAATTAGATTAAATTAACAATCTGCCGGGAAATAAAGCAGATTGATATGACGGTTTAAATTATTCTTAAGAGTTTCCCGCTTGAGTCGGTCTAATTCTTTATGTCTCTGAAGAATTTTAAGAACTCCACTTATCCAGTGCAAATACATAGTTTTGCCTTTCTCAGAAATTCGATAAAAAGTAGCATTGGGAGTCACTGTCGAAATTATGAGATCTTTAGTTTCTAGAGTATTAAGAATGGCTGAGATTCTGTCCTGACGTTGTTGTTTAAGTTCAGGAATTTTAGTCATGATATGATATTTGCTAATGGAAATCCCACCTGAATTTGAGAAAAGGTATTCTAAAATTACGAACATGGTATACTCGGCAGATAATCTTTTAGGAAGTGCCATCGAAATAGCCCTTTTTCTTTAGCTTTAAAGCTATACAATATAATAATTGTTTGAATCCGCTCGCACAATTACACGCGCAATCATAAACTGACTAAGTTGTAAATTAAATAAAATTCAATACCTAGTAATAGTTTAGTAACCTTCTATTGCATCAAATATTTTACTAAATTGGCTATCAAATTCCACACATCTAATTCCGTTAGTTGTAGTCTTGTATTTGTATTTGCACGTATTTTCGTCAACCGGCTTTAGCTCATCTTTAAGCATTAACTCTAAATACGCTCTTAACTATCTAGACGTCAAAAACGCTTTGTATCTTATATCGCCCTTGTTCTCGCCTGCCATAATAATTTTGAAAATTAATGAGATTAATTTTGCCTGAATGAAGTCTTGAAAATATGGCTGTAAATGTTACCGGTGTCCATGGAGCCCAATCTCAATTTAAGTACGGGGGTCTGATTTCAAACTTCATAGATTTTCTTATTATCGGATTAGTTGTATTCTTGGCATACAAGTTCTCTCAAAGTACAAACTAGTAGAGGATAAAAATAAAACGGAAGAGAAGAAACAATAGATACTGCGAATTTACGTGGGCTTATGAGATATGTATCGACTTACCTGAGTGGAACATATAAAGAGCTTGTTAAAGTAAACTTGTAAAATTATTTAGGTCAAAGGGTAAGCTGGAATTAGATATTTTGACGGGCTAGGAATGGAAAGCAGCGGTTGTTTATTTTATTTCCCTAGCCCATCGTTGTGTCTTAATAGTGTTTAACGTTTACCACTAGTGATATAAATTCAGTATGTATGCTGTGCATTGCAATCCTTATCCTACCATACCATAACAGATCAAATTCAGTACTACTAAATAATATCTCACTACCATGCAGTGTAATCATTCTACCTGATAACATGGCAAATATTAGTTAGGTTGCTGCCATTTGATTCACTCCTAGTAATCCCAGAGACGCCAAACACTTCATTTGGCAACGAATCAAATCAATAGGCTATGGCACTGATCGTATTCATTCATAGACCATCTTGACGCACTATCAGAGTACCTTTCTTCAGTGTTGCATCTTGTATGTCATAAATACCAAATATAAACTGTCAAATAAGATGAATAGTATAGAAATCCAAATAGTGTGTAAAGGTATTTTATAATCCACTTTGACGGTAATGACCATGTATGAAGTACACGCTAATATGAGCCGACCAACTTCCATATCCGTAGCGTGAATGCCCATTGAACCTTAAGCGTTCAGGAAAACCAACCCTGCGAAGAGTCGATTACAGATTGTTTAATTACTGCTCAGAATGTGGTAAGACTTATCCTAAAAATATAATCTTGTGCGAGGATTGCAAATTAAAGGTCAGGACCAAACCTAGGAACAAAATGAAATGAAATGCTCTTCTTTCTTTGGTTGGACCACGGCATAATCAACCGGTGGATTTAGAGAAATCGAAAGTAAATGAGTTTGCCAATGTTGCAAAGGACGTCGAATCGGTATGGGATTGAACGAATATATTGTTCAGAAGTACTGAACCCAACCGTTTTATCTACACTAATTATATTGCCATTACTAAGTCATAGTTCATAAACAATTATTCCATACATACGAAGTGAGAAGTTAAATTCGGCATCGATCAAATGTTAATCGAAATCATTTTTATAATTGACTTGTTAATAAATTCCTACTTGACCAGTATGAATGGAGAGACTATTACAGGTATAGCTCTTGTGTTCCTTTCTATATTGTTTTTATATGCTGGTACCGTTAATAATATTTGGGCCATAATCATCCCCGCCGATTTCTTGATCCTTGCAATCGGATGTGCTTTTATTGTTCTGGGAGTCGTAACCTCTATGAAACACAAATCTGCTGTTAGACCTTAAGCGGGAACGGAAGCATTATCCGTCTGACTCAAGACAGATGGATAAGCATCTATTTTACTTATTAAGGTAACTCTAATTCGGCTTAGAGTTAAAGGACAGGCCAGACGGTATTATGGGATCTCTTGAACGTCTGGCCCATCGTGTCTAAGTTGAGTGTACTAAAGATCTAAACCATACTATTAACACATTCAGTTCGATTGTTATGTTCGAAGAGCCGCTAGAATTAGCATGCATGCACTGTCTTGCAAATCCTTAGGACGAAAAAAGCTTTTGTGGTGAACGGCAAAGTTTCCTAGTGGGCGTGAGGGGGTGGGGCGCTGCTCTTGGATAAGGCTTCGTTAAAGGTTCCAGCTGATTTTTCATGATATTCAAGATTGCTTTGATCTACCTTAATGGCTTGTGGAGGACAAACGGACACACAAGCCATACACCATATACAGTCATGTTCACGAATAGGATCTGATTTATCAGTATAATCCACGCGTCCGTCCCTTTCATGATCTTGACCGCTACCAGCACTTGTCGCATTAGCCATATCTATTGCTGGAACATCTTGTTCTGTTCTGTACCACTGAAAAACCTGTACTGGACACGCTTCTATACAAGCTCCGTCGGCATAGCAAGAATCCCAATCCACTGCAACCATGGTTCCATGAACACCTAGTGGTACGTATTCTTCTCCTCTTACCTTGTAAGCTTCTTGAACCTCAGGTTTTGTTGATGTTTCAGCGTCTGCTCTCCCTGGCCCCCACACAAAATGAAAATGTTCGCCATCAGAATGATTATGTTTCCCTATGACTTCGTGATTCCTCGGAAAGTCTTGATCTATAGGCATGACTATTTTGGCGCACCAAGTGATATACAGATTATATTGATTCTTTAATGCAACTGTTTGCAATCATAGCACAAGCTGATAACGGATCCTACTAATTTTCTGTATTAGCTCTTAATGCTAAAGGAAAAACAGTCTGCTCTTCTTCTTTAAAGTGTTTTCTAAGATTATTCACAAATTCCTTCAAATCGTCCTTTGCTTGTTCATGTTGATCTGGATCAAATGATTCCGATGTGTCTTTGGTCGTTAATAGTCTATCTTTAAGAAAATTCATAATCCAATTATGTTCTTGCATAATCTCGATAGATTCAGACGATTGATCCTTTGAATTGTGCATTATAACACGCATAAGTCTTGCCTCCTCTTCAACTGCGTGCCGCAAGATCTTATCGCTTATGCCTTGTATTATTTGAGACGCTTGATTGATATCATTTCTTCTTATACTATCCTCCACTTGAACTAATTTAGATTCAAACATAGCGTGTTCTGCTTTCAGTCGTTCAATCATTCTTGGTATTGGTTCATCAAAGTTTATCCGTCGACTTACTGTCAAGGTGATACTCCCAAATTATAATGAATGGATAAAGGATTTTCGGTTATAACGCATCGCATGGTAATTGTACATGAGAAGGGATGAGAAAAAGATTTAGAGTATAAAAGGTGTTAGTTAAGGAGGGCGACTAACGTTCACCATGCCAATAATAAAATTCTAGAATCATGATGGAAAAAGATATTTTTAAGAAATTGGAATAAGCAAAACTCTTACACCCAGTTTCGTTAGTGAGAATTATCCTACTGAATATGGCGATGTTTTTGCAAGGTTTAAAGATTACATGTTTGACCTACTTCCGAAAACATGATGACGGGAGGCGGTGGTGCTCGTCATCACTAAGGATGCTGAATGATCATTTCGATGAAGGTCGTATTGCAACATGATGATAAAATATGTCTATCGAGACAAAAACCTGTAAATATCTAAATGAGTTAGTAAGACTCACTATGTCAAAAAGCCTCTTTAAAATATTAGGCTTTCTAACGATCTTATCTACGATCGCTCTGTTGAATCATGCGAATTATATGGCGGAGTCAGCTGCACAAATGGGTCACGGTCACAATTTGCCCTCAGCAAGCTTGGGAGATCGCGAAGCATTACTAATATTTAGTACAGAACCACCAGAATTGAAAGCAGGCAAGAATGTTGGCTTTAATTTTAACCTGAAGGATAATAAGACCGGAAATAGTATTTTGCATGTTACATATTTGGTTACTGTTATGAAGGAAGGGCAAAGATTGTTTACTGAAACGGTACATACCCATGATGGGAGCATGAAGCTGTTATTTGTCCCTGATGGCACAAACCCATACAGAATGAATGCAAATTTTGATGGGCTGTCAGCAAGCTATATCTCGGAGTTCGGGAGCCCGATAAAAATCAATGGCCCAATATTCACGACGCCTGGAAATTATTCTGTATCATTTGAGGTAACTGGAGTTGATTTCGATAACCTCTTCCTGCCAGAGCCACCTAAATTTGACTTCGGCTTACTACTGAGAAATTAACTAGACACATGATGATAATACGGTAGGTTGGTTCTCTGGTTCATGGGATAACAAAGAATAAAAATATAATTTAATTCCTCAAAGAAAACACCGTGAACTTTTTCTATCGCCACAGGCGATATGCAGTGCCTTGCATTGTACACCTGTACTGTAAGTATCTATTTGATGTATTTACAGCCACTTTGACAAAGTTCATGAGCACTTTTTATTCTCTACCCATCTTCGAGTTAATTGATAGAAAGGTATCACTTGTTCCCGTGCTGGTTAATGATCATCTAAGAAGGACTGGATTACTGACAAGTATCTTATACAATTAAGGAAAGTCTGTCAGACATGAGTGAAAAGATTCCCATAGATTCAATTGCTCTTACAGAGCTAATGCAAAACCCAATCATAGTTAGAATCGTAACTATTCTAGATATTACCAATCTTTCCCTTTTAGAGCTGTTAGAGTACGGTCTAATATTGAAAGACATAAACTATGCAATGGCAAATGGAATCATTCACTACGAAAAAAATATGAATCCATTAGGCAACGAGGAAACTACATCATTGGGTATTCCTCTAACAGGGGACTACTACTACAGTTTCCTAAATAGCAAAGTAAAATTAACAGACCTTGGTTTGTATATACTGGATTCTTTAAAGGCAGGCAGGCCAGAGGGAAAGTCACCGGGTGTGGCAGCAGACGGATACTATGATCATAGCCCGCGTCATGCATCTACAATTACCTAGGAAATAGATAGAATAAATTCTAAGCCCATTTATAGCATCAAAAATTCCAGGCTCGACCTAGGGAATATTCCATATTCTAGAATTATGGGGTCGCTGTTCTGATATATGAGATTATATTCAAATATTGTTTATTTTTTATTCGGCATCCCCGAAAACTGCCTCTTCCAGTCTTGCAAGTCTTTCCTCCACAGTCAGGAGTTTTTTCCCTTTACTTGCATCAGAGACTGCGTTGTGAGTTGGGTCTTCTGGAGATACTTTGTTGGGGGGTTTACAATCATGTGCACTACCATCAAGGTTATATGGCAGCCATTTTCCTTCGTCCTTATTTGACATTCTGATCTCAGCCTTGCAGTAAATACAGGTCTTTGTATATTCACTCATTTACAAGATATAGAATAATATTCCTTAGATATATACCTAGAAATATAGTGGTTAAATGGGTCACAGGGAAATGATCCATTACCGCACGCCGGACACGTGGGGTTAATTCAACAATTCGGAGGTCACGGAGAAAAATCCAAACTTCTGGCTTTAATTATCTTGAACTCGGAGTTAATCAGTGTGTCAAAGACCTAATCCCTTTGACAGTAAGAGTTAGATAAGTATACGAATTATTGACAGGCCAGAAGATTATTAAGCGACCAAACTCTATCTCCTGGCCTGTGTATTCTTGTCTCCTTCTTGAGCGGACTAAAGGAATATCCCTGGCTGGGGTAAACTTGCCCGCTGCCCAGTTACATTAAATCAGTATTATTTAAGTTGGTAGCATTTCAGTGAAATTAATTGCAGCCAACATGCGTCAAAATAACCTGCTCACCAACCCTTGAAACTAGTGAGGTTATACCTCTTGATTGGTACCTAAATAAGGGCGATCATCGTACTAAAAGTATAGAACACTTAGAGCTATGAGCAACCTTATTTGACACGCTGCCCAATACTAATCCTTTAAAACCACCAAGCCCGCGAGTTCCCATAATGATCATTTCATATCCCTGTTTTTTGCTAACTTCCAAAATTACTTGTGCGGGGTTACCGTCTCGAAATTCAGTTTTGATGGTCACTCCTTTATTTTCAGCATCCTGTTTGCACTTCGCAAGTATTTTCTTCCCTTCCTCTGTCCTAGCAAGTAGGAATTGATCTAATAGTTTTTGAGATTCAATATATATTTTTGGTACATCTTCCATAACTAGCAATACGGTTACTTGGGATCCGATCCTTTGTGAAAGCTCTATAGCAACACCTAACGCCTTGAAAGACGTGTTAGATCCATCTACGGGGACAAGTATCTTTGAAAACATTAACATTTGTACTCTTCGACCTGTATTTATTATGATAGAGTCGTTACAATCATGCCGCAGAAAGGACAGATCATTTTTCTTGGTTCGTCGGTAGATTGCATATAACCAGTCTTACATTTTTGACATAGATCTTTATTTATCATGCCATAGTTTCAATGATAAAAGACTTAATGCGGCTAGAACTTTAGGGCAACCAGAATTTTTTGAGAGTACATTGTAATTCAGTGCAATCCTCCTTTTTATTAGGAACGGAAACGAAATAAGCGATAACATGTTGAATACAATGAATCCATATCACTGTAGGAAATGCGGTATAGGCTTTGACACCGAAGAACAGTTAGAGCAACATAATTATGATGTACACATCAGACCATTGTTACTAACTAGGGAGTAATCTCTTGGATAATAAGACAATAGAGGACTAGTTCCTGGCACTAGATTAGTCTATGCTACAGGTTGATAATTTGGTTCTTTACTTTAGAAAATCATTATCTTATACTAGTTCGATCCAATACTGATTCCATGACCCAGGCTATGGGAATCCATTTAATTGAAAAAAGAATCCATTTCTATATTATATCACCACGAGGGCCTAGTGCAGTTTCATTATTAGTTAGAATGCGGTATGCATCCTACATTGTAAACCGCCTTTTTTAAGATAGTGATCATAAAAAAACGGGGCAGCATGGGTTTTTTTGCCAAGTCTATTTTGTCTTCTATTCCATCAGATAACTCGAGTATTGTCATCTCCGGGGCTTTTGTGTCGTTGACTAATATGGGAGACACTTTGCGTTGAGAGTTCATATCTTTTCAGGAAACGGTCCAGCCGATGCTTAACTAAATTTGGGGCCCAGCTATTCTTTGATCTTCTAATAGTTTGCTAGGCAGAATTAATACGCTTCTAATTGCTGGTTTGGCCTTGGGTTTTTCTACCATTGACCTGGAGGGCCCAACCAATGTATCTGAAGTTAAATTTGTCCACTTCCCACTTAAGTTCTTCGATATCCATCAAAACTAAAGTAGTTTCAATCTTGCCACATTACGAACATGTCATTTCTCTTGGTTTCATCTATTGATTCCATATAGCCAGTTTTACATCCACGCATAAATCTTCGCTTATAATATAGGTGATTCGCTGGCGGTAGATTTAATGCGGATAGTACTTTAGGGAGAGGCATCACTATGGTTCATATCGAAACTACTTTCCTGGAATGTTATTGCACTTGGTCATTTGATTTCTAATTGTGTTTTGACATTTGCGGATAGTTCAACGTATTCAAGCAGTCCCACTCTAATTCGTCGTTTTTTGCAATTATCGCATTGGTAGACTCTTTTACTGCCAATATCCGTAAATTCACCTGTAGATTCACCCTCCAGTATCACTTCACCTGTCGGTTTAAGATAGCCATTCTTGCATGTAGAGCAGCGGTCTAACTTCTCACTCATATCATTTCTCCTTCAACTCGGTGATATGTGTCTTTTACCAACAGTCTCTGAGAATGAAATTCTTGGTCGTTTCAGGGTTTAATTTCCTGTTTCATCTGACAACCAAGACAGGGCAGTGTGAATATGTTACCACTCCGGAGGCAGTACTTCCTAATAACATTCTCTTAAAGCCTGACATTCCTCTGGTTCCGATGACAATTAGGTCAACGTTTTCTTTTTCTGCATAATTTACTATCTCTTTCACTACAGAATCTGCAGCAACACGTACTTCAGTTTCTACTTTTGTGCCTTTACCGTACGACATTTCCTTCACCTGGTCTACAAATTTTTGACCCTTATCCATGGCAATATTCACGATATCCCTGAATGGGCCTAGTGTACCGGAAGTTAGATAACTTCCATCATATTCATACCTGAAATTCGGTGAAATAACATACAAGCCAATGAGACGTGCCCCATATCCATCTGCAATATCAACTGCCTTTTCGGCCGCGTCTAAAGATGGTTTGGAACCGTCTACGGCCACTAAAATTTTCTTAATAACCTTATCTTGATTCTGCTTTGACATGTGTTGATCAATGAAATACAGTATACCAATCTTATATGACCTTCTGATTTGCTATACACCTAAGAGAAATAATTAGACATTAAGGCAAACAATAATAGAAAAGCAGATTACGGATTATCATATAATAATTATGGTAATTGGATTCATCAATTTTAAGTCATGTTTGTTATTGGTTGTTATGTGCAGTGACTGCAATGGTCCTACTGAATGAACTGGGAGAGAATAACTTTTTATTTGTAGGTGAGTCAGGGACCAAGATATTTATCGACCGACTAGTTTTAGCTGAAAACCAGTCACATACGATCATAATACCAAGAGGTGCAGCTAGTCCTGAGGTAGATATTACCAAGCTTTCGCCGACTCAATGGTATGTTCCATCACAAATTTCTGTGAATCAAAATGATAGTGTCACGTGGATAAATAGGGATACAGAAGTTCACACAGTTACTAGTGGTACTGGAGCGGGCTTGGAAAGTTTGCTTAACAATAAACAAGGAATAAAGAATGGAATTTTCGATAGTGGAATTTTCGGGCCTGGTAAGAACTGGACTTACAAGTTTGTGAATCCTGGTTCTTACCAATATTTTTGCACAGTACATCCATGGATGGAGGGAAATGTAATAGTCAAGAAAGAAGCTTCCATAGTAATTCCCAATTACCCTGTCGATGAATCTGGACAGAGGCAAAGTATGTTTCCAGTTCATTCCTTGACCAAGGATAACAAATATGATATTGATCTGGCGTGGAACCCAAAGATGCTGCTGACTGGACAGCAGACTTCCTTTATTATAGATTTCTCTGACCCTGTAACTAACAAGAGACATCATTTGTTACCATATGATTTTGTGGTGCTTCAAAATGGAAAGGAGCTTTTTAGAAAATCGGGTTTATCACAAGTGGGATCTGATGTGCAAGAATTGATATTTACGAGACCCGGCCCAGTAAATATCAGACTCGAAAATGTTGGAGAGCACAAAGAATCACACACAGGTTTTAATAGCACAGTTTATGAAAATCCAAATATCCCTCCAGCTGAAGAAGTCAGACCGCAACAATCACAAGGCAGCAATCTTCCAGGTGATCCATTCAAAGTAAACACGCTCACTCTGGTTTGGATTACCTATATTATTATAGGCGTTATCCCCGCAGCGGTCGCTATAGTATATGTCCTGTATCGCAAGAGGATCCTCTAGCAGCAAAATTTTGTTGGTGTATCAAACAACGTCACATCAAGAATCTTCTTAATTTGAAACCCAGATTGAAAATATCGGATGCTAACAACCTTGACTACCCTTTTGGCAACTCCAATGCCCAGAATAGTAAGTGTGTTGACGCCACATGCCACAGTTTTGCCTTTGATGAGTCAAACACGCAAAATGCTGTGTGTAGCAGTACTGATTTGATTCTATGTTAAAGTAACGCTAGGGATTATTCAAATATTCAATACGCTACCTGTGCTGGGCCCTTCTGTCAAAATAGTGCTGCTGGTAAGTCAAACACTCAGAATACCGCATGTCACAACTCTAGGTACACAAATTTTATTTTTGGAAGTAACTCAAACACTCAGAATACCGCATGTCAGTCAATAGCTATTTGTGCTAATAACAGCGAGAACACCAACGTCTATTCAAATTCAGCCACATTCATCTTTCAAAGTGGCCCTCAAGATACTACAACCCTGTTTCAGAGGGAACGCATATTTTCATTCAACTGTCACTAGAGAAGAGAGTGTAAAAGATGCGCCATCTCTCCATTCAGCTATTTAGATGATGGTTTGATAGCTCATATGTAACACTAAAATCATACACTAACTGATTCGTGCAATCCAATCCTATTGTACTTGATAGCCTCTTTAATTATAGTGAGCTCTACCTGTTCTGCCATTTTCGCTAATTTACCAATATCCTCGCGGTAATCTTCAAAAGATGTATGTTCCTTGTGGCCAAGAAAAATTTCTTTAATCTGATAACCAGCCATTGACGCTTCAATAAGAAACCAGACATCAATCCCCCAGCCATCAGGCGGACCCTTATCTAGCAAATTCTCCCATACTTCTCTTCTGGCGCATACTTCGCCGCTTAACGGTTGTTCGAAATGAGACAGATCTGCAAAGAAAATGTGTAGCATGGGGCGAGCTATTAGCTTAGTTACTGCGGCGTCGCGTGCGTGACGTAAATAGTATCCTCTAACCATATCCCGGTTGGAACAGCCACCCACCAAGTCGTCAATCCATTGAGAAGTAAGGTTCTTAATATCAGCATCCAAAAATAATATAAAGTCAGCATTAGCCTTAACCGCTTCTCTTAATCCCGTCTTCATAGCATTTCCTTTTGCAGGAAACGCTTTTGCTTCTTGTTGGACTAAGCTAACACCTTCTTTAAGAGCTAATTCAGCTGTTCTATCCGAAGAATACGCGTCGACTACTATTATTTTCGGGTTATATCGGCTTTTCTTAGCGGTACGTATAACATGCTCTATTGTGGCTTCTTCATTCTTGGCTGGGAATATGACTACAACTTTTGGTGAGGGGTTTGTGGCATTCAATTTCTGTAATTCCTTGTTTCATGCAGGCTTTAATATTTCTTGTATACTGATATAGCCATTAACTCCAGGCATAATGAATATGTCGGCGTCAATCAAGATTGAGGCCTATTAAATGAATCATTTAGATAAGAATTGGTTCATATCAAATTCAATAATTGACAGGCAAATCAAAACCAGAATTGAAACGAACTCTAGGTCTATTTCAAGTGATATTGTACGGAGTAGGTTTGATTCTTGGTGCAGGGATATATGTCATAATAGGGGATGTCTCGGCGATTGCAGGAAATGCAATGTGGATTTCATTCCTCCTCGCAGCCCTAATTGCAGCGCTAACTGGATTAAGTTATGCTGAATTGGCTTCTATGTTTCCTAAAAGCGCTGCAGAATATATGTATGTAAAACATGCTTTCAACAGAAATTTTATTGCAATATTTGTGGGATGTCTGACTATCTTTGTAGCTATAACATCTGCTGCCACTGTAGCAATTGGATTTTCTGCCTATATGTCGATTTTCCTACCTCATTCTTATCCAGTACTTTCCTCAGTTATCTTAGTTACAGTACTCTCCGCTGTCAATCTTTATGGCATACGAGAATCAATATGGACAAATTCTATTTTTACTTTCATAGAAATTCTGGGGCTAGTTATCATTGCTGTTGCTGGAGTATTACTATCTAACGAGACCAATTTAAACTTACTTGAATTTCCATCAGTGGTGGAACCCACCCTTGGATCTGTATTTTTTGCGATATTGACTTCCACTGCGCTTGTATTTTTTGCATACTATGGATTTGAAAACATCGCCAACCTGTCTGAAGAAACCAGAAATCCAACTAGAACTATCCCGAAAGGCTTGGTCGTTTCAATTATAATAACTTCAATACTGTACATTGTGGTTGCAGTCTCAAGTATATCAGTAGTAGGTTGGAAGGAACTGTCTGCTTCGGAAGCCCCACTGGCAGTTGTTGCATCAAGGGCATTTGGAAATCAAGGAATACTTTTGCTATCAATAATTGCATTGTTCGCTACCACAAACACTGTACTTATGATGCTTGTTTCTGGATCGAGAATTGTTTTTGGAATGGCAAGGGACAGATCCTTTCCCAGCGTGTTCGGTTCGGTCCATACGGTTAGACGGACTCCATGGGTTGCCTCATTAGTAGTTATGATCCTTGTTATAGCAGCTATAGTCTTAACCTCGGGCAATATTATAATCGTTGCAAGCCTCTCAGTCTTTGGCATTTTTATTGTATTTGCTTTTGTGAACCTTTCAGTAATTTGGCTTCGCTTCAAGCAACCAGATATGAATAGAGCATTCAAGTCACCCTTTAGAATTAGGGGATTTCCCGTTCTAGCAGGTTTGGGACTACTGACTGTAACATTAATGATATTTCAATTTGACATGGCCATCAAACTTTCAGGTTTGGTTCTGATTACAATTATTCTTCTTTTAAGTATCGTATTTAGTCGGCTAAGGAAGGAACCATAATATACCTAATTGGTAAATCTTGCGGTCAGGGTCTTAATAACTATCATAATAAATACGGACCACAATGTACAAATGTCCATGTTTTCAAAGATACTCGTTCCCATGGATGGATCTAACACGTCTTTCAAAGCGTTAAGTGGGGCGATAGAGCTGTCACAGAGGATCGGTTCTCAAGTATGCGTATTGCATGTTATGGAAGATGTACCGAAGCCCTACATTGAGTCTCAAAAGCTGTTGGACCAATTGTTAACTTCTAGAACTGATGAAGGAAAGAAATTACTTGAGAAAATCAAACAAGAGGCTAAGAGTAAAAATGTAGTCATAACGACTGAATTGCAACTGGTGATCCGGCAACGATTATTCTTTCAGTAAGAAACAAGGACATGATACTATAATTATGGGAATTCGCGGGTTTGGCCATTTCTAAAGGACTAGTGTTAGGCAGCGTGTCGAGTAAGGTCGTGCATAACTCTCCGTGCTCAGTACTTTTAGTACGCTAAAATACTTGTAGTCGCGTTAGATTATTCCGAAGAGTATCAAGAAAATACACACAATTACAAATTGTTCATTTATTGTCCGGTTAGGGGACTACTACCAATTGACCTTTAACTTTTGGATCGGTAGATGAATGAAAAGAGTAATTTCCGGGTTTCAAATTTTCAGGTATATACTCTACAAAAGACCCGGGCTTGATAATGTCTGTATCAAAGAATTTTCCTACCATTGGATCATCAGGGCCAATGCCATTTTTCATTGAGTTTTCCGTTGTAGCATTATTTGCTATTAGTATCTCTCCCCCAACATGTATTATAGTAACGGCGGGTTGGAATGAGACAGTTTTATTCTTATCCTCATTTATCATTATCACGGCTTCTATCGGACTCGTATCTGTGCCAGTATGAAAGCTTTGAAGTGTGCTGTTATTTGGGCTCTGACCATAACATGACAATATTGGAACCGCTAATACGAAGCCTAATAGTATTGCAGATATAGTTAATATTTGTCTCACACTTCTGGACAGCTAGGTTTCCAAATTTATTCCTTGTGCATATTTTCAGCAGAAGGGCAATAATTTGTCATCGATTATTTCTATTTTTGAAACCATATGTGCGTAATGAAATTTATTTCATAATCTAGTATTCAGTAAGGTTATAGGGAACGGTTATCGATAATAGCCAGGAATCATCGCCTTGCTCTCCTCAACTGAAGACGTACAACGGATCCAGGCAAGAGTACTTCATACCCTAGAGCACGGCCTAGAATTTGACCTGACTATGGATCAGGGAAAGCATTTCTTAAAAAGACACGTAAATTCAAACATTACATTAGTAGTTTTATTTATCGATATTGACGGGTCTACTGAAATGAGTATAACTTTGCCGCCCCCAAAATTTGCCAAGATTGTGCAGGTTTTTTCACAAGAAGCAAGGTTAGCAATACTTGGACATGGGGGCTACGTGCTAAAATATGTCGGTGATTCTGTAATTGGGATATTTCCAGCGGAATATAATAAGCAAAAAGCTTGCAACAATGCGCTATATTGCGCAGATAGTATTTTGTCAATTATCAGTGAATGTATTGACCCAATTTTGGCCAGTCACAGTCTGCCAAAAATAACTGTTAAGGCGGGACTAGAGATCGGTAATTCCTCTGTAATATTATACGGCAAAAAAATAGATGCAGCCCCAATTGATCTGATCGGTCCTAGTATAAGTATGGCATCCAAGATAACATCTGTTGCACAAGCAAATCAGATTCTCGTTGGCAAGTCGATCTACCAAACATTAGTTCACGATCCCTCTTCAAGAAACAGGTTGACCAAGATCAAATTACCAAGCGACAAGTGGAATTATATTGATCAATCAAGTGGTTGTATTTACGATGTATACACATACGGTTAGAATATACTATGGGGTTCTGCCAATCGCAATCTAATATAACAACCTCTATTGTTATTTTCAAATCAGCCGGACTCACGGTTTGATTAGATGGAATAGTTGCAAATATCATCGTGAAGCAAAGTGCCATCTTCACTATTAATGGCGTATTTACAAGCTTCTATATTTCCAGAAATTTTTAGCAGCAAAAACCGAAAGAGAATTATTTCTAATTATATTTCTTCACCGCATGTACCCTGAATTAGCTTTACCAATTACAAAATATAACAGTATCATCTTAAGTCTCCGGAAATAGCTGTTAACTTAGAAATTACCTTCAGATGAATTAATATTCGCCAGATTATAAAACAGTTATCGATCCCACACCTAACAATGTTAGGGAATATGAACAGTTCTGATTCAATCGAGGAAAGCATCCAAAGAAAATCGAAAATATTAATAATAATAGTCACAACAATACAAAGTACACGATAATATTAATACGACTGCGCATGTACTGTTTAGCATGACCCAAGAGTTAACAACTTCAAGTTTTTGTGAAGTCTGCGGAATCAATGTATGTTCCAATACGAACCTTAAGAAATTTAGAAACCCTTTTTTTTCGAAGGGACACATGGATTACTTTGTTAAATCTGGGCAAAAGAGATTGGCTTATAAAGGTTCTGACAAGAAGTCCGAAAGCCAAGGAACAAAAGAGAAAGGTATGGGCAGTGTGATTTGCTTAGAAGCTGCTGGTTAAATGGATTATGGGGGGCAAAAAGGCAATAGATCAATCGGAACGAGATAAGCAGAAAGAGGTTTATATTAATCAACAAATTTCTTTGCAATGTTACGCATCTTCTAGAATCAGAAGGTTCATCTTTTTTAGTAAACGGTATCCAATACCTGCGTTTGCAATTATTGGATTGATATTGGGAACAGTAGTTCATTATGTTTTCAACGAGCAAGATATAGGTCACTGGATTTGGTTTGTTACACTGGTTATCGGGGGAATACCAATAATTTATGAAACAATAAAAGAAATCCTTCATGGCCGTTTTGCATCCGATATTGTAGCGATGCTTGCAATAGGCACTGCAATTTTAACTAATGAAGCATTTCCAGGAGTAATAATTGTTATTATGCAATCGGGAGGGAAAGCTTTAGAGGATTATGCGTTCAGAAAAGCAACTACTTCACTTGATGAATTGATGACAAGATCTCCTAAGATAGCACATAGGAAACTCAATAACGAAGAGATAGAAGATGTTGCTGTAGAGGGAATCCTAATAGGAGATCATTTGATTGTACGGCCCGGTGATCTTGTTCCTGTTGATGGTACGATAATTTCAGGTAATGCACAAATTGATGAATCCTCACTTACTGGTGAACCTCTATCTAAGATTAAACATACTGGAGAAGAGGTATTTAGTGGCACAATTAACACTGGTAATATCTTTGAAATAAAAGCATTAAGAATTAGTGAGGAAAGCCAATATTCAAAGATAGTAAAACTTGTGAAAAAAGCAAGAGAAGATAAGGCACCGATACAAAGACTTGCAGATAAATATGCAATATGGTTTACGCCGATAACACTAGCCATGTGTGGATTTGGCTGGTTTTTAACTCAAAATACCCAAACTATTCTTTCTGTACTAGTTGTAGCAACTCCCTGTCCTCTAATATTTGCAACGCCTGTAGCTATAATAGGCGGGATAGACAAGGCCGCAAAACAAAATATAATAGTAAAGACCGGAGCTGCAATTGAACAAATAAGCCGGGCTGATGCGGTAGTATTTGATAAGACTGGTACTTTAACATACGGATTGCCCGTAGTAGAAGATATCATATTATTAGATAACTTCAAACAGAATAATGACAGTAAAAATATAGGGTATACCAAAGATGATATCTTATTTAGAGCTGCAAGCTTGGAACAAATGTCCTCTCATCCTTCAGCTCAATCTATAACAAGAGCTGGAAAAATGAAGTTCAGTAATCTTCCTTTACCCACAGATCTAAATGAGAAGTCAGGTTTGGGAGTTGAAGGCAATGTTAATGGAGAACATATAGTGGTTGGGTCGTTCAATTATGTTGAATCCAAATCTAATAAGGATCCAAGTTATGATACTCCAAGTAGAAACGATGAGCTGTTAAAAACTATAAGGGAATTCCAAAAATGGGGAAAAATGGTAGCACTCGTAAATATCAATGGTTCTAATGTAGGGATAATAATGTTCAGTGATAAAATCAGAGATGATGTTGTCACCATGATCCAAAATTTAAAGAAGGAAGGAATCAAACAAACAATTATGCTTACCGGGGATAGCAGGGACAATGCGAAAACTATAGCAAATGAGGCTGGTGTGGATAATTATGAGTACGAACTTCTTCCGGAAGATAAAGTTAATGCGGTGAAAAAGTTAAGGGAAAAATTCAAAGAAATTATAATGATTGGAGATGGAATTAATGATGCTCCTGCATTAACGACAGCTACTGTAGGTATTGCAATGGGAGCTAAAGGTACTGCAATTTCTGCAGAAGCAGCAGATGTTGTTTTGTTAGTAGATGATGTAACAAAAGTCTTTGATGTTATTCATATCGGTAAAAGAACTATGAAAGTAACAAAACAAAGTATTTTGGTTGGATTAGGATTAAGTTTTCTTTTAATGATTTTTGCAAGTTTTGGTTTGATCCCTCCTTCCTTAGGCGCTTTGTTTCAGGAAGCATTGGATATAGGTGTAATATTGAATGCTCTTAGAGCTAAGTGATCATTCTCATATCTTAATTCTTATGAATGATTGCATACTTGTATTATATTTGCAATACAAATTATGGGGGACTACGTACACGATTTGCGGACCCTTCTCAAATTAAGACATTTTTACCATTATGTTGCATGTGATTTTCATATATGGTCTATAGACCTAATCATGTTACACCTATATCATAATTAATAATATGGTAGCGTAGAGGTAACGATTCAGAAAAGTACCCATCTTGGAGCTGGTAATTCCGCACTAATATGTTACTGATTCCGCCTTCCTAGGCAGTTCTAAAGTTCCTTCGAATGAATTTTTTTAGTCTTATGGAATCCGTTGAATTTATGAGTATATCATCTTTAAACATATACTTGTTACCTTTCATGATATTTACTCGTACTAATGAAACATCTTGAGATTCGGGGATAATTTCTATTTTTAGGTCAGGTCCCCTTGCCAGCATGCCTTTAACTGGCTCTCCATAAAGCGTGTTATCATTGTACTTATCTTCGTGCGTATTAACAAATTCAAGGGAGTACCTATTGATTCTATCTTCTATTACAAGATGGAGTTTCTCCTCATCACCGTCCAGCTTGTGCAGTTCTAAAATATAATTCTGTAAGCTTTCAATCTCGATGGACTTACCTATCTGGAATTCCATTGCTTTTTCGCTTTCTTTAACTTCCATCGGGTTTGAATTCCAAGTCATTCCTTCACTAGCTACTATGATTTTGAACTTTCCATCCGATCCATTTAACTTTAGTTGATTGTTTATAGTATTTTGTAACTCTGTAGAGGTCATTGCCTTTACCGGACCTCTAAACCATTGATTTTTCCCGTCTTCAAAATCCATGAGGCCGCTATAATGCAATATGTAGCATTCTTTTGCATTCCATCTCCTTACAAAATCGAATGCTTCTGTAACTGAAATCATGCCAGACTCTGGATGATGATTGTAGGTTTCGGTACCCAGTATAAGAACATCAGGATTCCATAATAAATTCTGGTCAACATTATTAACAGACAGGAAATCCCACCCAATCACAATTTTCTTTCTTTCTGGTAGGCTGATTACATAAATGACACAACCAGGCAAAGGTGAGCTACTATTATAGTCATAATGTTCTACCGCAACAGCAGTTACTGTCAAAGGACCAATATTGATATTTTGGCCTGGTTTAATTTCGATAAATTGTGCAAGAGAGGTTAGCTTATTAGGATCAAATTTATTAATTAAATGCTCATAGGTTTCACGGGTACAATATATTTTCAGTCTTTTATAACTACTGTACAAGTTTAGAAGATCAGGTAACTCTTTGACGTGATCATCGTGCGAGTGAGTCAGGAGGAGTCCATCAGGTAAATTGGATGAATTAGCATTATAAAGTCCTGAGTTGGGAATGCTCAGCAAACTCTTGACTACCCCATGCCCAACGTCTACGACCAAATGAAAGAAATCAGTAGGAGATCCAGGCATACGTGAAATTATTGAGCAGGATGTGTTAGTCGATGCTGCTACTCTACTTACTTCAACTGCTCTTTCTGATGTTCCTTTATCGATAGACTTGCCAATGTCTGGCATAACGCCATTTATTCTCAATGTGGTCTGCCAGAGTCTGTTATTATTAAGATTTAATGCCATACTCACTGCCATATCTACTATGTTTATTCTAATCAAGTTATAAAACCAGAGTGTATACGTTGCATGGCAGTGAACTCAGTTTCGAGAATTACAGATTGTATTTATTAATGCTTGTGGTATCACTGATCCAGTTCTCGATCAATGGATCATGTGGGTGGTTTACGGAAAACTAGACTCATCCGGCCTGCGCAATACATCTAACCAGGGAAACTAAACATAATCAAAGAAAAGTTGAGCCCGGCCTGCTCCTTGATCAAAATCGCTGCCAATTGAAGAAGCGCTAGCATTCACCCTGTGAGCTTCATATGGCGGTGAATATATGGCATGGCACCTCAAATGAAGCGTGATATGAGGATTTTCACAGAGTAAGATCAACTGGCAGCATTAATTAATAATTGTAAATGCTATTAAAATAGAATGAATACACTGCATGTCAGTGCAAATATTTGTTGGACTATTTAGATGGTATTAAGCAGCTCCGATATGTCATAATTGCCAATGTCGCAGTTGCTATGGTCATATCAACAAGGGTCAAGTATGACCGGTAATAACTAATAGTCCATTTCGATCACTTAGGACAAGCATATGCAAAATATACCAAATCAAGAGTTGAGAAACGAAATTAATAAAGGACTAAATATTGCTTGTTAATTTAAATTAACTTGAAGAGTTCAATGGTTTTCAAATATATCTAACATTGTGGCTAATATCTATCTGTTAGTAAATAATATTAGAATCGGGAGCACATACTAAGTATCAGTAACGAGGACTATTTGTTGACGCAAAGACTAAAGTACTACAAGAAAGAGATCCACGTTACTTCGTATGGTAAGGAGATGATTTGTGAAGAATTTACGTGTAGATATTACTGTGGGATTACGTTTAGAGAATCGAAATTACAATCTTTTATTGTTAAATTGAAAGAATTTAGCACTGCTTTTAGAATATTCATTAGGGATAATTATAATGCAAATGCAAAATGTAATAATTCGATCTTTATAAAAGGATTATTTTCATTCTCAAGAATTGAGATTAAAAGTAAGTTTATTATTACTTTACGAAATCTAGGCAGATTATGAATAAAAAGTCTGCAAGTGGTATTCTTCTGGGACTTGGAATGATATCCATACTTTTAATTTCAAATGGTATCGCCTCATATGCCCAAACGAATGTTCTCAACATGACGACAAATTCAACGATGTCTAATGCAACTGCTGCCTCTAATTCTTCAGGCATAACTAATACGACATCATTAACATCAGACAACCCCGTGCTAAAATCCATCGATGACGCTATTTCAGCCATTAAGAGTAGCGATAACAAAGCAGGAAAAAAATTACTGTATGAAGCAGAATCAGCCTTAGAAGGCAAATCCGATGTGGTGGACGCGGAAAAACGTATTGAAGCTTCTCTTCAGGCACTAAAAGATGGTGATACGAATGCCGCGATTTCACACGCTGAAGAGGCAAAGAAAAGCCTTTCATAATTACTTTTTTTTCTTGATAATAAACTTGATTGATTTATAGGTGAATATGAATGATAAATCAAAAAATTATTGCTTACTCCTTATCAGCTATTCTTATTGCCATAGGAATCGTATACTTTATTGTGGCTTCTAATGAATATCAAGATTATAAAGAATTAGCTGACATGGGAATAAAGGGCGAAACCGAAGAAAAACAGTTTGAAATTACATTTTTTACGGTCACTGGGATTATTAATTTGGGTCTTGGTGCATGGATTTTAAGATCAAGAGAGGGCGGAGTAACTCCGTACATTATTTCAGGTGTAATTTCCTTTGGATTAATTGTGATATACGTTGCTTCTAGAACCGTGGGCGTGCCAGTTGTCGGGGTAGAATATTACATTGGACGCATAGATGTTATTTCAAAAATTCTGCAAGTTATAGCAATTGCCCTGTCTGGTATTGCCTTATATAACATAAGGAAATTCAGAATGGTAAAAGAATTTGTTACGTGAACTGGCAGTTATTGGCACTGGTAACTAGTTCGATCTCAACACTAGATCGAACACCTCAGCCTATTTCAGTATTCCGATAGCAAAGATATTTGTAAAACCAAATCCTAAGGGTGATTAAATAATGAATGTTTATTCCGTTATCGTGCTAGTCCATATCCTTGTAGGATTCTTTTTAGTCTATTTCGCAGCCAAAGCTTTTAAGAGAACAAAGTATTTACCAATGCTTTTCCTCACATTCGGTTTCACTTTAATTGTTATAGGTGATACAATCGTAGGCGATTTAATTGGTATCGATGATAAGCAAACAGCTGGCATGATCGAAGAAATCGTTGAAATTGCTGGATTCTTACTTGTGATTATTGCTGTGATTAAAAGTTGAGTAATGATTCTACTGCAAAGGAGATTCTTTTTGTACTCTCAGATGAAACATGTTTAAAGATAATGAAGTTACTTGACAACAAAGAGTTGAACGCTCAAATTATTTCATCGACACTGAGTATTCCTCTATCCTCAACTTACAGAAAAATAAGGAAACTGGAGCAACTCAAGATAATAAAAAAAACTAAGGTAATACGAACACTAGATGGATTAGACGAATCATTTTACACTTTGTCTATGAAAGAAATAACAATTACGTATAGGAATCATTCATTCAAGTTTAATATTCAACAAAAGAAACTAGAGGATCGAATCGTTAGACTATGGCAAAAATTCAAAGACTAGTATTCCAAGTTTCTCTCTAGGAGACTAGATATTCAAGATATTCACGGCTGGCTGATGTGTTGCCACGCTAAACTAACGAGGTGAAGTTAAACAATGATAATTGCATTTACGATGAATATGAGCTCGGATAAAACTGAAGTCCGGCCTATAGACTCTTACAATAAAAGTTCCAAATTTGCTAAAGGCAAATAAAATAAGAAGTTATGTGGCTTGCCTTACTGTATCTACAGATATAACCAATAGTAGAAGTAATGTACTATATTAGCGACGAAAGACAATGCGCTAAAACAGATGAATAAACGATATTGTCAAAAGTGTGTCAAGATTACTTAAGAACGTGAACCCCCTTTTATGATTATTTACCAATTAAAAGGTCCTAAATGATACTGCTATGGGTGCTATCCGATATTTCCCTAACGGTTGCCACCATAGCAAGCTCACTACAATGACCAAAAAGAGTGAGTTGCGGATATTTATTCATCCCGACTATTAAAATGCAATGGATGCAATGCAAGATACTGCAATAATTCATGCTTATTATACCGGATTCTTGAAAGCTAGCGTATGGCATCAAATATTGCAATCAACGGATTCGGTAGGATAGGACGATGTTTTCTAAGACGAGCGATAGCAGATAAAGACTTTGGTAACTT
>DATBFR010000083.1:0-4578 GCA_036558405.1 Nitrososphaeraceae archaeon
TCTCTAATCTTCTTTACATCTATTTTCAAATCCTCATTATCATTTATTATCTTGCCAACCTCCTCGATCATAATTGCAGCTCCTTCTGGATCAGGGATCCCACTGGGAGCAGGAATAAGTACGGCAGTACATTGAATGCCATTTGATAAACATGATGATAATAATCCACCTGAAATTCCCCCAATGAATGCAGTATGTTCATTGGTTGAACTGGTAATAATTTTATTACTCGCGTCTGCTTGTTGATCTCGGTATTGCATTTTGCTGTTACTACTGACCGGATCGTTAGTACTGTCAGTGGCTTTCGAACTAGTCACATTTTCATCCTCTTCGTTACCAGACAAAACAATTGGTTGCCTATCAGAATTTGGCAAACCTTGAACAGGAATGCCCTCGAGGACCAATACTTCCTTGACATGATTGTTCATAGACCATCTAATGACAGTATCCAAAAGGGAATATATCCCGTGTATAAGTATGGGAGCCTCACATACTAGCACACAAACATTGTGATGAACATTGGCGTATAACCGGAATGGATGCCTCAATTTGCCGTCAACGTAAATCACGCCGGGAGAGATGAATTGGGATTCAACGCATGCTATTTGTTGCATATTAAGTTTGTCAATAATGTAACTTGTAGCTATTGAGCCTACAAATCCGGGTCCTGGAAATCCTGCAATAAGAATCGGATTATTGTTTTTCAGTTTAGTTTTGTTATTTTTAAAAGCGGCTGTAAGCTTTATTGTTGTCTTCCCATCAACTGCAGCTATATCCGTGAAATCCACATTAATATTATTATCATAATTATGGCGCCGGTCTGCTAACAATTTTTGATTTGTATTTTTGATCCCGTTTGATTCAGTTTTTCCCATATTCCTGCCCAATATTATCCCTTTAGCTCTTAATATTGATAATACTTTCTGACTTGACTCTTGCTATAATGTTATCCGGATTTTCCTTTCCTATATAAATAGATGGACGAATGTATGGATAGGGAGTTTGAAAAACACGGTTTATTTCAAGAGGATAGCACGGATTATGTTTCCCAGTCAAATCAAATAATAAATTGGGAAAATATTGTCAATACCATTTAATTTCGATTTCATATTTCCATTATTTGCAATTTCATGTATACTGCAATTTGAATATAATCGAGGTTGATTAAATTTGACCTTACAAAGTATAAAAACTTTTAGTTTCTTGTGAAAATCATGTAGATCTCACATACTATATTGAGATCAATGAACGACACTATTTCATGACGAACAAGTTTTATTCTGACTTTTGTGCATTATGATGCAAAACAATTTACATGAAGGTCAATAATCAAGTGCATGAATATCTGCGGAGTACTCTGGCATTCAAGTACACAGTTTGTGAGAATTGTAATTCTAGAACTCAATTTGCTTGTATTAAATGCGGGTATTGTTGGAGTTGCCATTGTCAGAAAGAGCAGTCAGAAAGAGATTGGCTAGAGAAGTTATTTAATATTAGAGATTTATCTCCACTATCTTATCAATTGAGATCTGACACATTACGTGATACTGAACGGATGGGATTTAGGAATCACAACGAAGTGACAGTAGTTGACGTGTTTGGGGAAGTTTCTGAACCAATCTGCAACTATCTCAGATGCCATCATAAATTTTCAAACCATGGTGAGGAATCTCATATTTGCAAGTGTAAGCACCCACAAAATCGAGTTATAGGAGTTTCGCCAAGCGTTAGAATCTCCTAATTAATCATCTAGTCCAAATCGAGCATCGATCTTACAGTTCAGAATTATATCTTTCAGATGACTCGATAATTAGTTTCTTTGCTTCATTCTTGCATCTCCATCCTAATATCCTTACAAATTTGTCCTTTTCCAAGTCTTTGTGATGTTGAATGAAATGTTGAAGTTTTTCGCGCATCTCATTTGGAATATCATTTATATCATTTATATCTGAAAAACTAGGATCCACCTTTGCAGCAGGTACTGCAATAATTTTGGAATCAATACCATCCTGGTCTTGAGTTAGTACTGCACCTATCGGGCGAGAAGTTACAATTGATGTAGGTGTTAATGAATAATTGCCTAGCACGAATGCATCCATATGATCACCATCTTGTTCTCTAGTCTTGACTATATATCCATAATTAAATGGGTATACCATGCTCACACTGAGCAATCTATCTACGACAATTACTCCAGTTTTGACATCCATTTCATATTTTATGATGCTGTCTTTAGGTATTTCAATCAGAACGTTGATCTCAAATAACCAGTCATTGGATAGGTTTGTGGTGCTGGTGGTGATTGTCAACCCTCAAATATTCTATATAGGACTGAATACTAATAATTATTGCTATTTATAATGATGTAATAATATAGAGAATATCCCATTATACATATTCCAAATTGATATGTTCATGTCTCGTCTGTATGACACGTTGAGTCAACCCCGCGGGTCTAAACAAGAAGCCATTATACCATTATACCATAAAACCTGAGGAAGACAATTTAGTTCCATATCACTATTTTATATTAGTCTTTTGCCCATTTTTTCATCCAGTTAAACAAATGGATGACTGATTCTATCAATTCTTGTCCCTTACCTGTTAATCTATATTCTACCCTGGGAGGGGTTTCGTTGTATGCTTGTCTTTCTAGAATTCCACTTTCATTGAGCTCCTTCAATCTTTTCACTAATGTTTTGCTACTGAAACCCTTCATTGTATTTCTGAATTTTATATATCTAACAGATGTGGTAGTGCAACATAACGGGATCAGAATTTCAAGAGTTCCTCTCTTTGTAATTATCTTGCGCAGTTTAGCAGTCTCCTTCATAAGTGTATCTGCATCATACCCATGAAAATCGCAATTTTGATTCGCCTGAGCGAGTGATAGTTCAGTTTTAGTTATTCCTGGTGCTGTTATAGATGATACTTTCTTACTTTTTCTATTTCCTTTTGTTTTCCATAACTACACTTACTTTACCTAGCTTCTCTTGACAACTTAAATAGTTTCTCTTGTAAACAGTAGATGTGAAAGAGGATATTATTAAACAGAAAATAAAAGAAAGTTATGGCAAAATTGCATTAGTTGGAAGTTCTTCAGAAGGATGTTGTGCACCAGGTGAATGTTGTGGTAGTGGTAGTAACAGCGGAAGTAGCGATGGCAGTCAGGCAATGATGTCACCTATGCAAGTTGCAGAAAATATTGGTTATAATACCAACGATTTGAATTCCATTCCAGAGTCTTCCATCCTTGGGGTAGGCTGTGGTGCGCCAGTAAATTTTGCAAACATGCAGGAAGGAGAAGTAGTTGTTGACATTGGTTCTGGCGGAGGGATTGATGTATTTTTGTCAGCAAATAAAGTTAAACAATCTGGAAAAGTAATTGGTATTGATATGACAGATGAGATGTTAGAAAAGGCAACTTATTACGCAAAACAGAATGGATACATAAACGTGGAATTCAAAAAAGGGGACATAGAAAAAGGGATTCCAATTAACGATAATAATGCTGATGTAGTAATTAGCAATTGTGTTATTAACCTAACCATAGACAAAATAGCAGCATTTAAGGAAATTTACAGGGTCTTAAAACCTGCTGGTGGTAGAATGATAATATCAGACCTTATAACAAGTAAGGAAGTCAATCCAGAATCTGCAAATTCGGATAAATGGTGTAGCTGCATAGACGGTGGATTAACAAAAGAACACTATCTTGATAGTATTAGAAAGGCTGGATTTTTTGATGTAAAAGTATTGCAAGAGAAGTTGTATCTGGACGGCGATAATATTGAAGGTAGACGAATTACCAGTTTGATAATTAAGGCAGTAAAGTGATGAGGGAGGGAATTGAGTCGTGAAATTCTCATTTGGCACTAAGAGTAAATCTAAAGAAAGGCAAACAATTCTATTTGTATGCGTTCAGAATGCAGGCCGTAGTCAGATGACTGAGGCCTTTTTTAGAAATTATGCTCCAGAAGATTATGAACCACTAAGTGCCGGAACCAAACCAACTTCAGAAGTCAATCCAATCGCAATACAAGCGATGAAAGAAGTGGGTATCGACATTAGCAAACAGAAACCAAAGGATATTACCGAGGACATGATGAGAAATTCATCAAAAATAGTTAACATGGGATGTATGGAAAAGGACTGGTATCCAACTATGTTTGTTCCTAATCTAATGGACTGGGGAATAGAAGACCCAAAGGGTAAATCAATAGAAAAGGTTAGAGAGATTAGAGACGAAATTGAAGTAAGAGTAAAAGACTTGATTACAAAACTGGCTAGCGAATCTGGTCGTTAGATTATTTTTCTACATCTATCCAATTCGTTTATTTATTGATTATTTGTCTGCTTGCGTGCGTGTGTGTGAGCCTTTAGATTGGAACAGAAGACCTTACAAAAATAGCAAACAAGTGAACAGCTAATCAACGAATATTTATTGTAGAAGTTATTGGCAACATAACAACTGCCAGCGTCATAACCTATTTTATTCTAGCAAGGACGGCGGTTGTTTTTTCCTTCGTATTGTATACAAAGTGCAGATTCACTTTGCGTGAACCTCTATTTTTGATG
>DATBFR010000084.1:0-4088 GCA_036558405.1 Nitrososphaeraceae archaeon
GTTGACTACGTCTTGAGTTCTCTTCCAAATATTCGTTAAGTAATACCGAATTATCCTCTTCTTGTTGTGTCATGGGGCTTTAATCGATTACCTACTGTTAGTAGTTAGGCAAACTATTTCTTTCTTTATGTCGCCATTTGGATTATTTTCCAAACTAAACTTATGATAGCACTATCGGCTATATGTTAGTCCACCGTACTTTGCCGTGTTCTAAGAGCTTGACGAGTACATGCTTAATCTTTGGTATTAGTTGTTGAAAGGTAGTTTATTCCTACTAGGCGATGGACTGCTGGCTTTGATGATATGCTTGCTTTATTATCTCCTCAAAAACTAGTGATTTAGATGATTGTGGGATTGAATGGCATTACTTTATTATTGTCGTCTGGCGCGTGCACTATTGCTGACTAGCCTCAGTGATTTGTGTCTAAACATTAGGATAAAATGACATCATACCCGCAGTCTGGACATTAATTGCCCAGAATCTGAAAAACTTCAGCTCCCTTTTTCTTACAATTTTCACATTGAAAAATTGAATTAATTTGATTGTTCATGGGCTAGGGTAGCTGGAGCAACATGATACAAGTACATCGACAGATTTACAGTCGTTGTAACAGTGGTTTTTGCCAACCTATAATGAAGTTCTATGATACCATTCTCAAAATATTAGTGATACTAAAGACTGAAACTAATAATGGTTATAAATAGGACCTATGGTTTGAATTTCTTGTTTCGAAATCAATTAATTCATAAAATGAAGTTGAATGGAAAATTGCCTGAATGTCAGACAATAACACCTGTCATGTTTCTGAAAAATAGCAGACTGAGGCATAATTGACGTTCAAACTTTTAATAGGCCGATTCATGTATTGTTGATTGTAAAGTACATGTTTACTAATTGAGTATATTTATCATTCATATAGAATATTTGGCTGACATAGCCATAATAAGTATCAATTTATTAGTCATACATCATTTAGTGTATATCTATTTATTATAATTGTCAATGATGATATTAAATAATTCTGCTTCTATTGACAAGTAATATGATACTAATAGTCGATGATGATTATGATATAGCATCGCTAATTAGAATCAGTATTGAAAAACTTGGTCTTTCCGCACTTTCCTTTACCGAACCATTAGAAGCATTGAAGGAATTTAGTTTGCACTCTCTTGAATACAATCTTGTGATATCTGATATTAGAATGCCCATTATGAACGGCTATGAATTTGCAGAGGAATTGAAAAAGATAGAACCTGCAGTGAAGATTTTCTTGATGAGTGCCTTTGAGTACAGCGATTCATATTTTACAAAAGCCTTTACACATTCCGAAATAGAGGGATTTATTGAGAAGCCTATCTCGCTGAACGAATTAAGTAAAATTGTACTCGGCTATACTAATCCCCACCACCAACATAATGATTTTCAATACTGTAACTAAAAATCGATTCGTCCAGTATATATAATACATATGATGAATGTATATACATCAAATACTACTGAATTGAGCATTATCATGAAAATTCTTATACTATCTGTCCTTAAATGAAGGTCTTGGAAAAGTAATTTTTATCGGATATCTGAATGCAGAATGTATTATAACTAATTCACCTTTATTTAATCTGACAATATTCATTTTTGTGCTCTCATCTATCATGTTATAGGAGGCAGTCGATAATTCCGATAGACCTATTTTTGCGATTACGTGCATCCCAGTACTTTCGTGTAAACTCTGATCTACGGTACTTTTGAATTGTTGTGCAGAAAATAAAATTGTACCTCTCGTTCTACCTGCATTTACTGTTTTGACGATTTGTTCTCCTACAGTATTCAGTTTTGTAGGTGGTTTGGAGCTAGGTAAAAATCTGTTTATCTCATCGATAAAAACCAATACATATCTAGGTTTCTTTCTTTGTGGAGATTCTTTTGTATTATTATCTTTGTCGTTACTTACACCCGAATTGCCTTCTTTTGAAGCATACAATTCATCAATACTCTTCATAACATCTCCAATTACAAATGATTGTTCCTCTAAAGTAGATAACATGGCAACATCAATGACAAAAATGTCACCTGGCTTTATTTTTCTAATTTCTTTACCTAGATAAGTACTGGTTACCTTCTTGTCAATAAATAGTGACGATCTTCTAAATCGTTGAATATGTCCTTGGAAATGTAGTAATGAGGATTTATGAGTAATTATTTCATCCGGATAATCTTTAAAATTAAATAGATCACTCCAAGTTTTTATATTTTTGTCACTTTTATTTTGGATGCCAGGCTTTTTAATAGGCCAAAATTCGTAGATATAATTTATGATCGAAGACAAATTGTAATGAGGATCATATATTTCTGAAAAAAGCAATTCTAATCTATCATATACATCATTTAATTCATAAGAATAAGTCTTGGAATTCGATGGCTCATGAACTGAATTAGGCTTTCCGTCCTTTCCACGTGGCAGAAAATAAGTTACATTGTCAAATGGTGTCATCTTGAGATTAAGCATTTGAAAATGTTTCTCTTTTGTCAGTCTTTTTTCTTCATCTTGTATTTCATCTATTTGTAGCAGATCTTTTTCTTTAGTATTGAAAATTATCATTGCAAAGTCCTGATCATATTCTTTAAATTTTTGATAGATTGACTGCAAAAGATATAGAAGATAAGATGTTTTTGCATTTCCTGAGATTCCTGAAGCATTTACATGTGCGGTATCAGGTCCAACTAAATACGTGATGTCTAGCGAAACTGGAATTTGCTGACCATTACTCATTTCAATAATGCCCGCAGGAATAGGGAAAATCATCTCTGGTACTCCCAAAGCAAAAGTTACCTCTTCCTTAGTGGAAAACCTTACTGATCTTCCTAATCCAACTGGCATACCTGTAGTAGACATGCGACTTAGTCGGCCTTCCTCGTTGTACTCAGAATTAGCAACAACAACAACTCTTGCGATATTGATGCCGTGCTGGAAATCATAATCACTAGCAGCTGGATTATTGCCAGATCTCTTACTCGTCATGGTATTTGGAAAATCATCTGTTTGGTCAGTTCTATCAAATTGAGTAAAATTGTTTTGATTGCTTGCAATTGTTTGTATATCTTGGATCATTCCAATGGTTTTAGTATCGTGTCTCAAATATTCAATTGTGACAAAATCAAATGGCCTTACAAATATTCCTGACTTTAGTGCGAACCAAAACGAATCGATAGTGTTTAAATGTTTATCAGAAGCAAATGTAACTCCAATATCTTTGGTAGTATCATAATCATTATTTGAATGAGAAAAGTCTAATTTTGTTGTAGTATCAAGGTCATTCATAGTGGTAATATCATTTAAAGCAATACCGATGTTGTTGGCGTTGGTATGATCACGACTACGACTACGATCATGACTGTAGTTGTGATCTTTATTTGCCTGGTTATTCATAGCAAAAAACTCTTTTATGTAGTAGCATGTATCTTATTCTTCATAAATCTTGTATGTAGATAATATAGACAAAATAGAGATAGAAGTGGAATGGAGATTAACTGTTATACCTTTATCTAAAGTACAAACATTTCGCTATATATCTATGTTATTTTAATATTTAGTACTTTGTATTATATTAGTAATTATAATATGAACACATTACGATAATAAACCGAAAAGATTTCACAAGGTTATAATTATGATTATATGGATACTTACTTAAATCGTGTGACATACTTATATCATATGAGAATTGTTCAAATATCTGATCTTCATATTGGAGGCCTATTTAAGCAAGATATCTTTGATACTCTTGTCGATGAAATAAATAATGATCTACGACCAGACATCATAATCGTATCTGGAGATTTGACTGATGATGGTCTGGTATTTCAATTCGAACAAGCAAGAAGAGAAATACAAAAACTAAAGTGTTCAAATCTAATTGTCTTTCCAGGTAATCATGATTATAGGCATACTGGATATCTGCTTTTTGAGAAATACTTTCCTGGATCAATATCTTCTAATCAAGTTCATGAATTCTCAGCCAAAACTAATAGTAAGGACAAGATTGTAGTAACCACAGTTGGAACTGCGGTGCCAGATAAAGATGAA
>DATBFR010000085.1:0-36465 GCA_036558405.1 Nitrososphaeraceae archaeon
CCGGTATTCCAAATATCCCCTCGACTCCGCCTCATCCAGGGGGTCTGCCCGCTTGTCCTTTCATGGAGAGGTTGCTAGATCGTCATGGCGAGGATGAGAAAATCGAATTTGACGTTGATCAATTAGAACAAAAATATAGGCAGCATGCCGATGCCTGGGGATTTGACAAAAATTATAACTTCAAAAAGGGACAAGCCTGGAAACAAACTCTGACAGAATTTGTTCAAAAGAACCCAGACGTCGTGAAGTCTCAAATCAATTTTCGAGGCAATGAAGTTATTATACATGTTGACCCAAAGACCAGACTCATGGTCATGACCGATTTGAATGCAAATTTTGTGACTGCTTATCAACTAAACCCTGACCAATTTTTTGGGGTGCTGGTAACCGGGAAATTGGGTGGTAGTCCTTAATTAGGAAAAAATGTCAATGGAACCTTTCCTTGAATTAATGGAGCAATATTTAGCAGGTGAAATTCAAGGGGCCGAATTTCAAAATCGTTTTTTTGAGGAATTCAAGAAAGATAATGCAGTATGGCTCGACAAGAACCATAGAATTTTGAATTGGTTATTTAATGAAGTAGAAGCATATTGCAGTGATCCAGAATTACTGAAAAGGCTTGATCCTAAATTTAATATTGGCGAAAAAGAATTACGGATGGCCGTCAAACGAGGCTTAACGGAACTCAAATCCTTAGAATAAATACGAGTTGTTATCCTAAGGTCAAAAATCGGTTGATTGAAAGAATCTGAAGACTTGTATTCACCCACTCGGAAAGAATGACTTAAGGGCTAGGCTGCTCTCTATTTAGGTAAAGTGTCTAACAGCAAAAATGACAGATCTAAGCACGCTAACTTGTCAAAAGCAGAAAGGCAGTATGTCCGGAGCATGGTTCATAGTTTATCATTGCAAAGGTTTACTGACCAGGAAATAGTCAACTATCTACACGAAGAAAAGAAAATCGATATAGCAAGAAGTACTGTCAACGGAATTAGAAATCAAATAGAAAAAGAGGCTGGCAATTGGTATGTTGGCCTTCGAGAATCAAATTACAAAAGCATTGCATTCTACAAAGAACGGCTAATTCGCTACTTTCATATCAAAAGAAACTAAATCAAATAATGACAAGTACTCCCGTTCCAGAAATTGGAGTTAGGCCGATAGCAGAACTACATACAATTGAAATGTCAATACATACTATATTCAAGGAATTCCCGCATGACCAATATCGAATTAAGCAACCTAAAGAACTAGAGCCTATACGATGCAACTGTAAAAAAAAGGTACTATCACCCATTCTAGGTGCATGTATTGTAAACAGATCTGGTGCCCTGCTACATTAGGCCAAGATTGGTGTCCTAGTCGTGAATGTTCACAGGGAACCAAAGGAAACAAGTTCCAACCATATGATGAACATTTTGAATGGGTTCAGTGTAAGATGTGTCAGATGTGGTTTAAGACACTTGATATTATGGCAGTCCATAATTGTTTTAACAGAGCCAATCCGAAAGCGATTGAAGGATTCGATAATGATGACAATGGCGACAAACACAATGATAACGTAAACTTTGCAATTAATTTGAAACAAGAAACAGAAGAAACGAACCCCCTTGATCCTCTAAAAGAGGAGCAGCAACCAGAATTAGAAACATCCACGCAGGCAGAGGATATAGTTAGACCTTGGACCCCTGAAGAAGCAAGAAAAGCATATGCGAAATTCAATAAGGATAATAATGTAAAATACGAATTAATCTAACAAAACTTTTAGTTTGTAGAGAAACAGTACGCAAGAGAACAGTTTCTTTGAGATTCTGTCAATGATACTTAGTGCAAGATAATATAACCCTGTCAAGGATTCTCCTTTTTTCAAGTTTGTCTTTCAACAATGCACTCAGTTCGTAGAGCACAGGTACCAGATCGGCTCCATTAACCTCTGTGCGCGTATCGTATGCCTTCTTTATTGGTCCGAGACAAGATTGAAATACTTTAGAATATTCAGGTGAATTACTAGCATTTTCAAGGCCTGACAGCCAATCATATATGAAAATAGTCATATCCATATGTATTCCTCCACACTCGTGGTGATCGCCTCTCATACGTGACATTGGTAATTCGTCGTTGTCGTCTACCAAGGGCAGTTTTATACAAGGAAATTACTATAAATGTATACGTCTATCAGCGAGCATCAAGAAATTATACGAAAGAGAACCGATTTTATACATCAATGTAATCACTTATCAAGGTTACCAATTAGCCAATTATTGGAATTTTGTGCTATACTGTCACTAAAATTCTTTAATATAGGCAGACTTAACTTAATATCTGGACGTAATGACCAGAGGAATAAGTACTCTTCGAGATACTAAAAGTATAACCGTTCTATTATTGGTTACAGTTTTACTGTCTGCCTCAATTGCTTCTGTCGCTACTATTAGATTTGACCCTTTCCCAACCTTCTTTAATTTGGGGTACGCTTCTAAAGATACTTCAGACAGCGAAGTTAAACAGGAGAATAAAGCAGAAGGCGGGGAAGAAAAAGAAGATGAGAACGGATATGATGCTAATGATGAAGATTCAGATAGCGAAGTTAAACAAGAGAATACAGCAGATGCGAATGGAGATGAAGAGTCTTCTGATTCTAATTCACCAAAACAACAAAATAATTGCTCTAATAGTGAAGTACTGAACGAAGAAACGGGAAAATGCGAAGAAAGCATGAATGACGGCAACACTGAGATACAAGAGGAATCAATCGATAGTTCAGACCCAGATTTATGTCTAAAAATCGATATGCAGATAGCAAGATCAACTCAAGAAGAACGTGATTTGATTACCGTACCCCCACAATGTTTGGCTTCCAAAACAAAGGAAACAGATACAAATCAAAATTCAGAAGAGCAAATAGAGTTTCCAAAAATTAAGGACAGTTCGTCAGATACAAATTCTGATAGCAAAAAATCGAGTTCCCATGAAGACTCTGACGAGTCAGACTCTAAAGGTAAGAGTGAAGATTCTAAATGTTTAGAGGATTCAACAACTGCGGCTCTTGCGGCTCTAGGACAAATAGGAAACCAATGCTCAGTAGATGTTAGTCAATCTTCAGTCGACAAAAACAGGGAAACTAAGAATACACTTTCTACTGACGAACAGACGTCATTCGAAAATGGATACGAATTAGGTTTTAAAGCGGTGTTTTCTAACAGGTTAAGTCCTGATAACCTGGATCTCACCGTGCAAAGTATATTCGTGACCCCAGACAAATACTCTCCTGCGTTACTGATGGGAATTCTCAATGGACTGGACGCTGGTTTTGCTACCAGGGAAATTCTGGCGGAAGAAACCAAACTTCAAAAAGATACCCTGGAAGCCTTGGGAATTCCGACTCTTAACTTTACCAAATTGAAAAAGTGATCGTACTTTTGATATGTCGAACCTCTGATGGAACGGATATCCCGTCTTTAAATCCAAAACACGGGGCCAGGACGATTTGTTCAAGTCTCTTCCGAAGAAGTTAATCAATGATTAGTTTTGTCAAGCGAAGATTCTGATAGGTGGATAAAAGTTAAGCAATACCATGACAAAGTAATCTATGCATTATGGTCGTTGGTAAAAATAGTAAATGCGACTTCAAATAGTTCAATTCCCGTTACGCTGTTTGTCAAAGGCACTATAATATGCGGAGATGTTATGTCCCTTAAGCAGTTTCATGAAGATTTTGGAATAACTATACTTGATGGACTAGACGATAGCAATAAGGAAGTGAGAGACGCTATGAAGTCAATTATCGATGGGATAATCAGTCTTCCTGCTATAGACGAAAATAATGAACTCAACTTTGATTACGTCTGTCTCAGAAATGCAACCTTCTGGCTCCCTGGACAATCTGAGTCAATCGCTATCTCAATTCCAGCATGGATTGGTAAATTAGATTCAGTTGACGGGTTCTTTTTAGGTCAGATTCCAAATAGAATGAATAAAGGCTAACCAAACCTAGTGAAGATTCATTATCGAAGCCAACCCGCACAATAACTTTGGATGAAATGGCAGCATTAGTAGACCAAAGATTGGCAACAGAAGAGCGAGCAATGGACAACAGAAGAGCGAGCAATGGAGAACTCAAACAAAGTCTTTGAAGCCGTTAAAACTATTAAACAATATATGAATTCTTGGCTGGATAAAATATATGAACTTCTGGCCTAAATCGAATGAAGTTAACCCTATTTCCAACTACCAGGACCAAACAACTGCCACATTTCAGCGAGTTTGCCGTTGGCAATCCTGAAGAGGTCGAAACCTATGGCAGTAACGGGCTTATCGCTTGCAGGTATTCCAAAAAGTTCTTTCTTTGGTGTACCAGTCATTGTCCATCGAATCAAAACTTGGTCGCCTTTGGACATTGTAGAGTCATGTGTAATATTGATATCTGGCATTATCTCTCTAGCCGAAGAAGCGATCTCCTTCACGCTCTCAGGACCATGAGCCAGTTCTGGAGGAACATTTGGATTTCTCCAAATAAAGTCTTCTGCAAGAATCTGGTCTGCTGCTGACATATCTCCCTTTAGAAATATATCCATATGAAAACGATGGCCTAATACTTCATTTTCTTCTTCTTGCTGTGAGTTTGCCATAAATCTGGCTTTATATTATAGTAGTTAAACATTGCTTTCTATCCAAATAGTATTTTGAGATGGATAAAATATATGATAATAGAAAAGAATGGTCGTGTTCCTGACAGAAACTGGTTGGGCAGCCGATATACCGGAACTTAAGCGACAACGAGATATTTGATAACGAGATATTGTTGAAACCTTAATAGAAACTGTTTCCCAAACTAGTCATGAAAGCCAAAAGTATCTCAATATTGGCAATTCTGGCTGGTTTAACGCTCACATTTTCGATAGGTGCGTTGAGCATACAGTATCAGCAACAGGTCTGGGCTCCAAGACAATGTGCAGGTTGTCTTGAATTCAAAAAACTGACACATGAGTTCGAAAAGGACGTGATTGAATCAGCAAGCATAGGTGACCCCGGTATAATCCCCGCACTATTAGAGCAATACAACAAAGACGTCAGAGCGCTAGACTTAACCCCAAGAGGATGACCACAATGAAACGTACACATAGTCTAATATCCACGATCCTTGTTGCAACGACAGTAATCGCAATAATAACGATAAACGTCCAAGTGGTGTCTGCACCTAGAACTTGTGGGGGGTGCGTGGAATTCAAGAAACTAACCCACGAATTTGAAAAGAACGTAATTGGTGACCCGAATATTTTCCAAGGTCCAGCACCACACTTAAGAGAACTGTTAGATGCTTATGCACAAGATGTTATGCGAATATTTCTTGGAGGACCTGACACCCTACCTGAATTACTAGCACAATACCAACAAGATGTATTACGAATATTTGAAATACCTCCTCCTGATGGCGACAAGCAAGCACAACATGACCAGATAAAAGAATTCAAACAGTTGACGAAAGCATTTGAACAAGGCTCAATAAATCAACTCACTGCCGCATCAATTCCACCTAACTAACGCAATTGAATAAATCCACAAAACTAAGAGTGAGTAAAGATGAAATTAAAATCAAAAAGAAATTGGTACTTGTAATTTTGAGTGCAGTAATCCTTGTTACCCCTGTTGGGATATCCACATTACAGGAACAACAAGTATATGCTCCGAGAACTTGTGGGAGTTGTGGGCCTTTGCTCGAGGTTATCGCACAACTAGAAAGAGATGTAGGAGTATCGGTAAAGGAGTTTGCGATTGAAAATCATCCGAACAATAATATCCAGGTCCTATATGCAGAATTCAAGACCCTGACAGGACAATTTAAGACGGAACTCGTGAATGCACTGGAATCTAATCCATCAGATTTTAATAAGATTGGTGAGTTACATAAAGTCTATACTGATGGCGCTTTGAGAATATTCCTAGGTGGGCCGGATACCATTCCAGCGCAAGTAAAGGACGATGCACAAATTTTTCAACAGATCTTGCAACAAGTGACGCAAGGCGCGGGTGGGGGGTAGAAAACTAATTGTTACAGTTTGTAAAGATTAGAACTGACCAAATTATAAACGTCTCTCCCCCCTTTTAGTACTGCCTTCCTTAAATGAGCCATTGGTCTAAATCTGGCATTGGGCCGAACAATTCCGTCATTTAGAATTGCTGCAGAAATGGAACGAACAACATGGCGAGACTTTAGATCAAAATTGCCAACCATGAAAGACAAGAAGGGATTTGACCAAATGTTCTCCCTAGTAAGATTATACAATTCAAATTGCATGATGCAAGCAAGTCCTGTAGTATTTCATTCGGTAATGATGTCTATTTTATTCCATCACTACAAGCAATTAATGAAACTTAAAGGCATGAGGAAAATATTACTACCCAAAACTGTACCTCCGCATTATCATCAAACCCAACAAGGGACGCTAGACCAATTTTTTCGCAAGCAGTACTGAGTCTTTTACAAAAAGTACTTAGATTTGGCTGTGTATATAACATAAAGTGACGGTTTTACTATCATCCAGTCCAAACGAAGACAACCCTACGGAATTTACCGAAGTTATAGTCGATCCTGTAAAAACAAATAACAGAGCCTGGGAAATGGTTAGATCCGCTAGGCATGAAATACTTGTGCTATTTGCTTCTGGGAAATCCTTTGCTCGCCAAGACCGTATAGGGGGCGGGCAACAATTAAAGGAACAAACCGCAAAAACTCCTGGCCTTAAAATCAAAATATTGGCCCCTAAGAATAAGCAGGTTGAGGAACTTCGTTCAGAACTGAAGCGATCAAATATAGACGTAAAATACATTCAAGAATTTTCACAGACTAAAATCTCTATATTAGTAGCAGATCGTAAAATTTCGCTTGTTATAGAATTGAAAGACGATAACGCAATAAACACGGTAGATGCAATGGGACAATCTACTTATTCTACACGTAAATTGACCGTCTTGTCGTATGTGTCTATTTTCGAAAGTTACTGGACGCTATCTTCCATGTTTGAAGAATCTGAAAGCGAACTGGCGAATACAAAGGAATATTTGAATCAAGTAATAAACGAACTACGTAAGGAAAACAAAAGAATTACTTAAAGGATAGGCTGCTTCCTATTTAGGTAAGGCTTGAAACTGGCGATTATGATAAGGAAGGAGAATACAATATTAACTACAACCTTGTAATATTACTAAGTGCCAGCATTCCTAAAGAGAATAATAGAAATTCTGGATGATCTGGTTTTAGAATATCATGTCTATTGCGAATCAAAGCCCAAGTTTTTTCCCACCGGTGTTGGGTACTAGATGACAATTTTACTGCCATTCTGATCCTGCATAGACGTGCTAAGGGACAGACAGTCTGTCAGAGTGATAAATTAGATCTCATTCGACGATGAACAACTGAGAAAGTTCTATAGTAATATATCGCACTTCCCCGAACCTTTATGGTAGTGGTTGGGATTAGATCCTCCAGATAGTATGTGGAAATCTTATTAGAAACTATTACTTCAATAAATCGATGAAACCCAGTGGGATCCCAATTTTGAGGTTGTCAATATTCCTTTTAGTTGGTATTGTGAGCATGCCAATAATGTCCCTACGTCATGAAGTTGTTGCTTCCCCAACTGGCTTCGACTGTTCAGAACTTACTCAATGGGCAGCAGCCAGGGCTGCTACGGGACAATGGGTCATTAAAGTAAAGGACGCTATAATAGATGATTCTCAAATATCTGTGACCAATAAGATAGCAGAATTTAGATTGCTTACTTCACAACTTGAAAATATTATTTTCAATGCACTCCAGACGGAAGAGACAGACAAGATTCCCGAAATGCTGAATTCTTATGGCGATGAGTTGAATCGGATCTTCTTAGACGGTCCTGATACTATTCCAGACCTCTTCCACGGTTATAGCGATCAGATTACTCGCATTTTTAGCGATAACGGACTACCGCCCTCGAATAATCCCAGATCTGCTTGCGGTAGTTAAATTCTATAGAGTCAAGTTACTTTTCCTGGCTCACTATCGGATAACTAACTACATAGAACTATCTAGTACGAAAATGCTTATTTTGTTTCCAAATACTTGCTAGTAAGATATAGATAATTAAAAAGAATGGCCGTGTTCCTGATAGCATTGACCAAAACTAATTAGTGTCAATACGTTATGTACAATTGTGGCAAGTATAGCAGAAAATGTTATTTGTAAGAATTATGATCATGAAAGGAAAAATCATGAGTTAACCTCAGGGGAACAACAAGGTGTGACGCCATGTAAAACAACCATTGTTCATGTACACATCTTAGAGGTGTATAATAGTTAGAATCGTCGGGACCTCAGGACATTGGTAAGACCCAAGGCCCCAACGAAATGATAAGCGTACTAATCATGTCACGCAAACTATTAGAAGGTTAGATTAACTAATTCCAGATTGTTTTATTGTATTATTAAAATTGATTGTTGCAAGGGTGAGTCTTGTCGTGACTTTCAGACTAGAGTCATTATTCATTGTCTCGAGGAGTTTCATTATCTTGATATAATAGTCTGTAGCATTTTTCAGGTTCTGTTCATATTCTTCTACAAGTTTTTCAACCTTGTTTTGCAATTATAATATTACAATTTTCGTGATTTAATATAGTATACGGGTTTTTCCCCTCATTATACCCATCTTCTGAGATGGGATTTCGAGAACGAATAGGGAAATCACATTTGCTACCAATTACTAATACAATCTATATTTGCTATATTTGACTGATCATATTGTAGCAAAAATGGTTACCAACAAGAGACCAAAATCGGGTCATTCTTCAAGGAAGTCAAACGTAAGACAGGCAAAAAGTAGTAGAAATAAGCATAGACGTCGACCTGCTAGAAACATGACGGTGGATAAGAGAACAAGGCGGAAAAAAATATCACGGACTCCAAAAAATCTGGTTAGCAGTAAGGTTCCAATAAAGAAGCAGGATATACTAATTAGAAGGTCTAGCGGAAGAAAAGAAAAATTTGACACAGACAGACTAGCACAAACTGTTGGCAGATCAGGCGTTCCGTACATGATGGCCAGAGATATCGCAAAAACCGCCAGTCGGAAGATTAATTCCCAGATCAAGCGAAAAGGATCAAAGAATAGACAAAACCTTTCAAAAACGAAGTCTACTGTACGGTCCAAACCAATAGTACTGAAGGCGGATCAGATCAGGAATATAGTCTCAGATGAACTACGAGTTAGAAATAGGCCCGATATTGCAACCTCTTACAGTGGACATGCTCCAGATCACTCGAATTTGGAAACAAAACCAAGCCTCAATGATAGGGAACCTGTTCTCGATATAGTCGCAGCCAATAAGAATAAAATTTTATACGATCCGAGCAAACAAAAGGGAAGTGCTTGACCGCAACCTGAGGATGGTGTGAGTGCCCGTCGTCACAACCTATTTTTTATTTCTTGAATCAATGTTGGAATACTGCCCGTTTGTCAATAAAGGGTGATTTGAAAAATAACAATTAGAATAAATGGTGAACAATAAAAGGGGTGATAACACATATTATTGAAAATCTGCAATATCAACTGCCCTTTCAGCCGCATCTAAAGAAGACGGTTTGGACCCGTCTACTGCCACTAAGATTTCTTAATACGGCTATCTTGATTCTGATTGGACATCGGTTATACTTCCATTCTACTCCGTCACTGTAGTGGTCCCTTGATTAACTGTACCCACTGAGATCGCCACCCCGGAGGCACGAATGGATCTGCATAGTAGTGCGTTTCATGCGAGATCTTACCATCACGAAATTCCATGACAGATACCACATAAACCGGACGCCCATCATAGGTGATAATTAATTCAGTAATCCATAAATTTTCTTCTCCTCGTGTCCGCAAGATCTTAAAACTAACTTTGGCTGGGTAATGTGCCCTGAGTTCATAAATGTTCTTCTTACCGAGGATTCGTTCGCCAGATTGTGGAAATTCAACTACGACGTCGCTATGATAGAACCCGTCCACAGTATCTAAATCAAGAGCCACTGTGGCTTCCCAATAACGATCTAGCAGGGCGTGTATTTCTTGGTTATTCAAGTCTTCTATGATTTTATTATAGCCATGAATTATTAGTATTCTCTCCGGCTTCAAAGGGGGTTTGATTGGTTAATGCGTTCAGATGGCTTTATGAAACCAACTAGTGAAGTCGTTTTATAGTGAGAATCAATGGGCGAATTTAAAGAGATTGGTAGTAAAAGAGTATACCTATGTGACAACTGCAAAAAAACAGTAGTATGGGAACGAAGGAATATGTCGAATTAGCCGCCGCTGTTAAAACAGAAGTAATAACTGAATGAATAACGGATCGTGCTTTAAGAGTCTCCATCTCCCTCCGCGTGTTTTACTCAAGACGGCGCTTGTCCTTACTAGATTGAGAAATCCGAAAGACTAATTTCTGATACTAAAACTTTTTATTCTCACTTTGGGCTCTCGAACTGAATGGGCAACAATAATACTTTACTCCTGTTCGCTATCATATGTTTTGGCGGTTCACTCATCATCTATTCGACTTTCGGCACTCGTTCAAGCGAGTTTAAGGCATACGCTAGCGAGAATTGCGATTCGACATCCACTTGTTTGAACACTGATTTGGGAAGCAGGAACAGTCAGAATATCAACTGTCTGAGGACGTCTATATGTGCTAATCTTGCTGATGGGGATTCTAATATCCAAAGTAGCAACTGCCTTGAGGATTCTACCTGTACAAGTTCTGCCGAAGGTAACTTGAATATCCAGAATATGAATTGTGTAAGCCTTTCTATCTGTGCTTCTTCATTACTTGGAGACTCGAACACCGAGAAAAGCAGATGCACCGCAGACAGCATCTGTGCGGTTGCTGCCGAGGGAAACTTAAACAATCAGAAAACTAATTGTGATGATGATTCTATCTGTGCAACTGCTGCTGCTGGTGACTCGAATACTCAGGATAGCAAATGCAAAGAAGACTCTATCTGTGCAGTGGCTGCCGAAGGTAATTCGAATACACAAAATATGAACTGCGTCGGACTTTCCACCTGCGCAACCGCTACCGAAGGTAACTTGAATAATCAGGATAGCAAATGCAAAGGGCTGACGGTTTGTGCCGTCGCTGCTGCAGGTAACTCGAATAATCAGGACGCGATTTGTAAGGAAGAGTCCATTTGCTCAAGTTTTGTTGAAGGAAATTCCAATAATCAAAAAACAGTTTGCAAGTTATCAATATGTGAGAACAGAGGACCGAACACACGAATAATATCAAGTAAATCTAATGTTCCATGTACTAGTAGCGACGCTGGTACTACAATATGCCATAAGGATAGAATTCTTTTCAGACCAAGTCAATAATACACTTTGTGTGAACTACCTTGATTTGGAATAAGAAATAACATGTGATGAATATATTTAATGAACCAAGGTTTTGCAATTTGTAGACGCTGCGGTCATCTGAAGAGTGAGCATAATATCTACTTCAGAAGCGATGACAACTCATGTAAAAAGCATGATTGTAGTTGTCCACACTTCTCTGCTTTTAGATGAAGTATTCATTCATTTCCCATTATCCAGGATTCTAGAAAGGAAATAGGTGCATTTAGATCCTTTACTCTTTGATTGGTCTATTTTCAAGTCGTACATCGACTTTTATTAACAACATCGATACCAGTATCATTATTTGATATTTCATTATCAGAAATGGCGGATCCCGTGGCAGCCTCTAAGAAAGTGATTCCTGCCCCTGGGTCTCGGTAAAGAAATCATCTCGACAATCAGGATGGTGGTTCACTAAATAACGGGTTATATTGCTAATAAGCAAGTTGTATTGATATAGAGATAATGTAGTCGACTCAATAATCCTCGTTCTCTCCCTCTGTGTCTTCCTCATCCTCATCTCCTGTGTCTTCCTCATCCTCTGTTTCTTCCTCTACGTTGCCTCCTCCGGCATTCGACTTACCGGATTCGCAACCCTTGCCGTCTCCATCACCGTCAAAGTTGTGTGGGTCGGACCCAGAAACCTTGAAATTCTTTTCTGAAATGTCTCCACAATCTAGATCTGGTGGAGGCGATGGTATGCATACGCCTTTGTAAGAATCATCACAATCATCCTTTGGTTTTTCTCCATTTCCTTTTCCATTACCTTCGCCTTTACTCCCACCGCCGCTGTTTGACTCGCAACCCTTCCCGTCTCCATCCCCGTCAAAATTATGCGGATCTGAACCTACGACTTTGAAATTCTTCTCTGAAATATCGCCGCAATCTAAATCAGGCGGAGGAGATTCTATGCAGTCATCTGGATAAGAATTGTCACATTTGTTTTCATGATCCTTTGAATCGTCATCATTGTCATTTGAGGCTCCTTCATTATCATCACTATTTCCTGATTCGTCATCTTCTTTGGATATAGATTCACTAAAAATTGATCCAGTTGTAGAGGCTACCGAAAATAGTTGAATATTATTATTGACCTTATCATTTACAAACAGAGATTCAGTTGATGGGTCATAACTGATCCCTGTCGGTCGTTCGAAATTTGAACTGGAGCCCCACTTCGAGATAAAGTTCCCGTTCTTGTCAAACACCTGGACTCGATGATTATCGTTATCGGTTATGTATACGAGATCAGATTCAAGATCTAAAGTTATTCCAGTTGGATTACCGAATTGGCCGTTTCCGGTCCCGGATACTCCCCATTTTGAAATGAAATTACCGTCAGCATCAAATTTTTGTACGCGATTATTCATCGTATCCAAGACGTAAACTATGCCATCCTTTGAATCATACGCAACTCCAGCCGGACGATTAAACTGTCCATCGGCAGTTCCCTGGGAGCCCCATTCGAGAAGAAAGTCTCCAAATTTGTTGAATTTCTGTATTCTGTTATTACCAATATCAGTAACGTAGATAATATTGTCTGAAGACCCTATATCGATGTCCCCGGGATGGTCAAATTGACCTTCCCCCGTGCCATAGGCTCCCCATTCCGAAACATAGGATCCGTTCAGATCAAATTTCTGAATTCGGGAATTCTTTATATCTGAAACGTATACATATTCTGCCTCAGAATCAACTGCCGCGTCCCCCGGGTGATTAAACTGGCCGGGTCCTGAACCAGGGCTACCCCATTCAAGTATATAGTTTCCATCCGAATCAAATATCTGAATTCTGTTGTTTTGCAAATCTGAAACGTAAATGGTGTCTCTTAGCGAGTCCATGGCAACATCAGACGGTGAATCGAATTGTCCAGGACCAGTGCCGAAAGACCCCCACTCCTTAACTAAATTGTAGTCCGCTGCTAAAACCAATGGGTCGTTGGCTAGACCCGAAAGAAAAATAACCGCAATTGTAAACGGAAATACAAAATTATTTCTCATCTATTACCCCAATTCCAATAGAATTTATGGGATTAACGAGGGATAATTAATATTGATTTTGTGGCCTGAAACGGAGATTCTGAAATAATTTACCGTTATTTTGGTTTAAGAACCATTATGTAAATTGACGTACTCCGCGAACTTATCTTGAAAGGCTAGCAGTAAATTCGAAGCAATCTTTTGCGAAGTTCGTACACTTTGTTCGAACCAATTATTCCCCTTCCACATGCACTTCTGCTCGAAGCAAACCTTGACTCTGCTAGGAATTGGACCAACAGATAGCCCAAGGAGTCTTTGTCTTAATACATAGACTCGGTTTCTAATCCCTGACGGGTCGGGGGAGGAAGATAATGAGGAAGCAAAGCGATCCTCAATTCCTTATTTTATAACGTTACTAATAATAGAAGCGCAAAGTTCATCATGCTTTAGTATCCGTGTGTTCATTTGTCTACAGCGTTATTAAGAAAACCGTCATATTTTAATAATTAATCGAGTGATTGATTATGGATATGGAGATGATACGAATCAGAAACAACGGGAGAGTTCGCAGAATCGAGATAGAACCGGGGAAACTCGAAGTCATACAAAAGACACTCCAATCCAATTGTTCTGAGATTATCAGGGATAGCGTAATGAGGCGGCTTGCGGAAAGAACATACTGTGTTTGTAGCGGATTGGCCACTCAGATAGTGACATACGATCTCAGTGACAATAGACAGAACGTGCACAAAATCGAAAAATACTGTGACAAATGTGTTAAGATTGTCTATGAACGTGAACCGATATTTTGAATATTAGCGATTCACAATTTAACGGAGTTGTTACTCGATGTAATATTTGTAAAGAGGATCTTTTTCTGGCTTATCCATTAAATACTAAAAGATTAGTAAGCCAGAGGTAGACATTTTGGCTCTACACTCTGGCCTGATGTCTTCACACATCATTTTTTATGAATTGGTTGATGGTGTGACCGTGACACACCAACCTATCAAATACAAAATCAGTAATAAGGGAAAATGGCCACGTTAAAACAGGGTATTGGCTAGAATGTTGGATATATACAAAACCAGCACAAAACATCAACAAGCATAGATACTCTAGTCGTATTTGTTTCTGTTTCATTGACGCCAATATCCTATCCTATCCTTTCCTTTTGAAAATCTTAACGAAAGCCAGAGGCTAGTATCCCCGATCCGACCCCTGGCGTGTGTCTTCATACAGAACCCTTTCAGGTTCGATTCGGATATGTACAAAATAACTTAAGTCGGTTCTATCGAAAATTGCTTTTTCTGAGATAACAATAACTAAATCCGTTAGTGGCATAGTTTCCCGAAATTAGTCTTAATATTATCTTAGTAGTTTATCTGGGACAATAAATTTTATATTGTCCCTTCTTAGCAATCATTTCCAGTTTTCGTATAATGAAGAACCGCAGCAGACACGAAATTCTTGCTTCTATTATTAATTTTGCAGCGCAGGACAGAGACGGGTTAAGTTTTACAAAACTGATGAATCTTACAGCAATGTCACATACACAAACAAGAGAGTATCTAGGGAGTTTAGTTGAATCTGGAATCTTCAGATATGATAATCAAGATAGAAGGTTTAGGATCACAGAGAAAGGACGTCGTTTTTTATTACTACTCGAAGAACTGGAACAGATGTTGACTGTCCAATCCACTCTATAATTCCCTCTTGTGAGATAACAAACTAACTAAATCCGTTAATAGTATAATTCAGACTAATTCGTAGACTCAACCATACCAGCATCCGGTGGGCCAGAGGGTTCTCATTCAATTTCAATAAACAAACAAAAGGACTAGTGGCTCATTTTTCTTACACTTATAGCAAGTCGGTGTTATTGAATTCTGTCCTTCCTAGGATAGACCTCAAGCCTTAAATGCAGTGAATATCAACCGGAGTTTTGGATGATAAAAGTCGGTAAAATATTCATGTGTAGCGCATGCGGAGAAGAAAAGTCAATAGTATATGGTAGCATTGACTTGACTACAAAGGAAGTAGTCCATTACTGTAGACAGTGTCGTGATCTACAATACAAGACAGTCACGTGTGACGTTTGTGGTCAGGAAGCAATGGGTGAATATATCGCCCAACATAAATTAAATGCGCATAGCGATTAAAAATTATGGCGAAGAAACGGGAAATAAAAATAATTGCTAACAATGCAAATTACACTTTTTTGAATGCTGACGAAGTGATAGTTACGTCTTCTTCCGGTCCTAGTAAGACGAATAGAAAGAAAGATAATCTTAAAAATCGCCCGATTGATTTCAAAAAATCAAGGAAGCAGCGTAAGAACAGAATAACAGGCGGACAGCGCTTACAAGGTCATACTTCAGTTTATGAATAGATTTAGGAATGTATAGGCTCCCTCTCCTTTCGGTGACTTTCCTGTAATAAATAGAACCGAAGTACGCATGTCATGAAATATCATCTAGAATGGCCAACTGAACTTCAAGCAGTAGAAAGAAAGTTTCTTTTAGAAATTGAATCCTTGGAAAAAGAATTCATCTACAAAGATCACTCACCAGTATTCTATCAAATCATTGAAACCAAAATAGCGTTATTAAAGGAATACCTTGTAATCATGGAAGCAAATCCAACAATTACATTAGATGAATTGGCAGCATTAGTGGATCAAAGATTGGAAACAGAAGAGCGAGCAATGGACAAGTCTAAAAATATCTTTGAAACTGATAAGATATTCAATAATGTTCGAATTCTAGGCTGGATAAAATATCTAATAATAGAAAAGAATGGAAGGGTTCCTGATAGAAATGATTGAAATTAACTGGGTACGATGGCCGGGTCCTCATGTGAGTTATGAAAATACTGACGGAACAAAGTCTTCTGTATGGTAAGGGGCTTATTTCGGCCAGTCCCGTATTTGGCCTTTCCCCTTTACCGCAATAGTGCTTCGGGGAACGGGACATAAACCCGAGTCACCATTTATACAGAAGACAATAAATCAAGGGCAAAAATAGTATTAAACAATTACAAACAACTGGACCAGGGGGATGGAGCCCCCAGGCCCTTTCATGTTATGCCATATACATTCTGTTGAACGATAAGGGGACCCCGGGAATTTGGCAACCCAAGGCCCAATGAGATTATATGCTAATTAGGGCTTCAATATAATTCGTGAATTAAACTATTAGAAGGTTAAACTCCAGGCTTTCTTTAAATGAGCCCTTTCACGAGTAACCCTATACCACCCAAAAGAATAAGAGAAAAAATGATAAGTTGTATAACTGATTGTTCACTTATGTGTGAAATTTCAACTGGACCGACTGTTACTTTGGTTTGAGGTTGAATAAGTGCATTTAATATGAAAATTGTCGAGATTATAATGAGAATTAGGCCAATTGTCGCAAGACTCTTGTGTTTCACAGCATTTATGCAACGCTGAAACGTTATTTATTGATCCAGTAAGACTTATGTTGACAAATTGACAAAGTACCGCCCGGATTCGATAGACGAAGTCTCTTTGGGATTATAGAGCGAAGTAAACTAGGCACGTGAACCTTGGCTAGACTAGTGTGCATAATTTACCTCCCATACCGCTGGACCACTTTCCGTCTCATTTGCTCCTACCATATTTACAATTAGAGTAGCGTTACCACTCAACCTAAAATATTTAGGATTACCAAAATGTTATCGCAATCTGTCAAATAGATAAGGTTTCGTTAGAGTTTTGAATAATTTAACATATCATTATTCCGAGACTCTTATGAAATAGTCCTACTAATCGCAATAGATGGTATTTCGGACTAGTTTAGGTTCATTAATAGTGGTCGTTGTGGTCAGTGTTACGTTGGCAATGGGATTGGCTATGATAGGCGTATCGGAAACATTTTCCACATTGGTTAGACCTCTCCCTAGTGGAGATCTAATGGTTACAACTAACAACTCAAATACTACTAGCATATCCGGTGAAAATCCTGACTCAATTGTACTCACTCCCCCGGAAACCGAAAATACTATTGATTGTGGCCTACGATCTTCTCTCCTAGGCGGCAGCGGTGATTGTATCGGTACGCACAAGAACGATAAGATGCTGTCAGGCAGACATTATAGCCATGTGATTGCGAGTCTAGGGGATGATTATCTTGTAGGAGGAAACATAACTGATTTCCTATTCGGTGACAATGGAACGGACTTCGTTAATGGAGGAACTGGTAACGATTGGATTGCAGGGCAAAATGACGAAGACAAACTCTTTGGGGGTCCGGGCAATGATATAATTTGGGGAGGTCAAAAACAGCAATACCCTCTACGCAATGAAACGGAATGGCCATCATCCCCGGATTATATTGACTGTGGTCCAGGTTATGATACGATTTATATAGACGCCTCAGACACGCATGTAAATTGTGAATCCGTAAATCCGATAGATCCTACTCAATTTCTCGACCCTAGTATATCCGGTGCTAATTTGACACGCGATAATCCTTGACCAGGGTTCACTTTCTAGGAGCCCGGATTAACTAACTTCAACATCGGGCTAGAATCAAGCAGCCGACTCTGAATAATTTGACGTATCATTTTTCCAAGAGGCTTATGAAGATGGGCACCATAACCGAAAAGAGGCAAGAATATCATGGTCAAATTTGAAATGATTCAGGATAAACCTGAAGACACAGTATTTGGAGCAACTGCTCAACCCACAATAAGTGTGACAGGTCAAATAGTTAAGGTTGGGACACATTCAGTATCTTTTTCAGGAAGAGCAATGTTGTCTATGTCTGACTATAACGCCTTAGTAATCCTGGCCGAAGGTAAAAATGATAATCGAACTACACAATTCGATTGTGAGATAATAGTTGGACCTGCATGGACCGAAATCTACCAGTGCTCTTTTCAAATTTCTGGCGGAAAGTATTCGAACTGGAACTCTGATGAGGATGACTGGCAGGGGTGGGAAATACGCGCGAATGCTTGGGAGCCGGTACTACAAGGTACAACAAAAAAAATACGGTTAAAATTTAGCATGGCTCAATTTGGTCAGCACACGAAATTTGAAGGTGTATCTTACCAAGTTATAGCAACAGGAGACATAGATCCTACAACACCACCAACGCCACCCGTTCTGTGTGATAAAAGAATTTATGATATTGATAGAATAGATTCGAGCCCCTCTGTACCTCCACACATGTACTACAATGTAAAGGACGGTGATGATAATACCTATTGGTTGTCTGAAGTAATGATACACCCAAACATTATGGTTTTCTTCCCCTTCCATGAGGTATGCAGGGTTGATATTCGGTGGCAAGGTCTTAGCGATCAGTATTTTAGAATAGCGCTCCTAGACGCCTATTGGTATGACGTTTATAGCGGAAAAGCCACAGGTACCCTTGGTTCGAATTTTGAAAAATATGAATTTACTGGGAAGGGATGCTACGGTATCAGAATAACTGTAACTGAAAGTGACCCGGACATATTGCCAAAGAGTCAAGCAGCGATTAATGAAATCGAGATATACGGCAAACCAGATTAGTGGGACCGATCTATTCATGAGCCTTCGTAAATTCATTAATTTACACATTTCCTCGTGAAAAAATTTAGAGTCCTTACGGCTCTTAATACAGGCGATTTAAATCCCATATGGCATGGCATGTTATTTTACTTGCATTATGCGATATGGAACAATCACGAATTTACTTTTGGAGATCAGCAAAGCATAACCGCCTGTAAGCCACTTAATTGATCATGTAAACATTTTGCAGGTGACTAAATGTCTAGACTAATTAGTATGAAGCGTCAACAGTAGTGAAATGGCAAAAGCCCCGAACTTTGATATTCGTGTGAATTGAAACCATCCTAAAATGTCACACCGGTTATAGATGGGTGAGCAAAAGCAACCTAATGTAGGTACTGCTTGCAGTTGTTCGTGTAAGCGATTCAAGAAAGTATAAACTAACAGGATAACGTCTTCTGTATGGTAAGGGGCTTTTTTCGGCCAGTCCCGTATTTGGCCTTTCCCCCCTACCGCAATAGTGCTTCGGGGAACGGGACCGAAACCCGACACACCCTTTATACAGAAGATAACCAATGAAGTGCTGAATAGTATTAAACTATTACATGTTTCAGTCAGTAAGTTGGGATATCGACGACCAACTTGGGTTTATCATTAGTTGCCAAACGGCAACAACATCTTCTCTTGGAACTGATAGAGGTACAGAAAAATAAAGTGTCAGTATATGTGTCATAGTAGAATAATTAGGAAGCGCCTCATAGCATCACGATTAAGTGATTGAGAATCCGAGGCCCACCTATGTTCGTACTTGCAATACAGTAAGTGAAGGAAATTAATAGAAGATCAAAAAATTGATACAGCTCTGGATTGATGGTAAATCTCTAGTCAATGTTGCTTGAATTATTGAAACTACTGGAATTCCTATAGTCTGAAATTTTGTCACCAAAAATAATGACATCTCCACCATCTCCACCATCTCCACCCTGACCGCCACGCGGTTCACTGCTACCACTACTGCCGCCGCAAGAATCACCTATAACTATTGCAACGCAAGATCCGCCCGGACCGACTTCAGCTGCGATCGCCTTACCACCGTCCCCTCCATCCCCTCCATCTCCACCCTTTACGTAACATTTAACACACTTGTCTGCAAACGCTCCTGAGCTAAGGAGTATTGCAATGGTGATGCCTGAGGCTAGTCCTATAATCAGCGCTAATGGAATCAATAATTTACTCTTTTTGGTCATTTTAGATGCGTTGCTAAACCTAAATATTTGAGTTTTTTAACTGATTTTTCTCTTATAAATAACTGAAGTGAGATCAGGTCAATTTACCCAGTAGCAAATAATTTCCAATTCTCTTCCCATTGTACTATTTGCATTGAATTCACTAACATTGAAACATTGATATGGCAAGCAGAGAACTAAGTCGAAAGTGTAAGACGTCTAAATGCAATCAATAGAAGAATCAAGAAAGTGGATCTCTCCCTGCTGCGGCAAGACTGAAACTACTCTAACCTTGAAAGATATTGAAGAACTGCAGCGAGCTGAGACATAGAATTTTATAGTGTTCGTATACCTATCGTTCTATGTCATTTTGTAAATGCGGTGCGGAACTTGTCTGCAAATCCTGTAGTCGTACTTCCGATGAATGTTCATGCAGTAGAGCAGAACCTCGTACATATAACGATATCGAAGGCGAACAATCAAGAGAATAATAGCAAGAACAGCGAGACGGTCACGGTATATGCTCAATGCTTGAAAACAGACGTTGGAATAAAGCAGTTCCTATCCTGAATTTCTAATAAGTAGAAACCCCATATTTATTTTCTTGGTAGACGGTCATTGAGTATTGAATTTTAATAAGTGAAAAAATATTTGATATAGTAGTCGAAGGGATTAATACAAAAGTGGTCGGCTCGAATTGATAAATAGTTTATAGTCCACTTTTCGGTATGATACAAAAACAAACTCCATGGTTGGCAATAATTGTCATAGCAGCGGGGGTTTCTGTTGGAGTAGCTCCGTCGCTAAGCGTCACTGCTTACATGGGAGGTCCAGGATTTGAAAGGGACTCAACCTATGGAACAGTGTCAAGTATTCAGACTGAACAAGAGAGCAACTCTCCTACGTGGGTACTATCAGGTCACTGGACAACGAATATGATGAACAAGACAAAAGAAGATTTTAATCAATCCAGCCTTGCAAAGTTTGATGCATCATTTTCAATGGTAATGCTGAATGGGTCTGCAAGACATACGCATACTGTATCTAATTTCTCACTGAATGATGTCAAAGACGAAAATAGAACAACTTCATATTCAGGTCTATCAACTGTTTCGCTAAAAGCAGGACCTGCCAAAGACGTAGCCACAGAGATTAAGATTTTCAACAACAACGTGATATCGATATGGTTCGACCCCGAAAAAGTAAATCATCATTTTGGTGAATCGCCAATATACGGGGTCGTAGCAGACAAGAAGGAGATGGAAAAAGGGTCCAAGAGCCAATTTGGAGATTAGATTGGTTCTTGGTAAATCCGGGTTCTGAACTAATTGCTAATTATTGGCCGCAAACCAATTGGTGACCAACCAAAATCTATAGAATTTCGTAGATTTTATTAAAAATATTTCTAGTACGGCAGTGTGTAATAATTTTAAAGACAAGATCCTAGATTAACCAGGCATATTATAATACTAATGTATGGTAATAAAAATCCTGGTTTTGTTTTCTGCTCGTATTAAGTGGCATTACTTTAATGCCACAATTGCTAAACGCCTTCAAAATAAACCTTATAATCTGCTGGACTAGACTCTTACTCATGAGTCAAATCGCCAAGTATCCGCCTGGACCTTCATATAAAATACCAGGTAAACTAATTCGTGAATTTATAGGTGATCCTATCAAGACATTAACAAGAATAGCTAATCAATACGGTGATATTTCATATTTCAAACTTGGGCGCGAGCATGTTTACTTGATAAATAATCCTGACTTCATCGAAAAAATTCTCATATACGATCATCGCAATTTCAAGAAAGGCAAGAGATTACAAATTGCAAAGGGATTGCTAGGTGAGGGACTAGTAACAAGTGAAGGTGAGCTTCATAACCGTCAAAGACGCTTAATACAACCAATATTTCTTCCCAAGCAAATTAGTTCGTATGGGGACATAATGATAGATTATGCCATCCGAATGGGAGACAAATGGAAAGAAGGGGCGGTGGTGGATATTAATAAGGAAATGATGGAACTAACACTTGGTATAATTTGTAAATCTGTATTGAATTATGATGTGGAATCGGAAGCACAACAAGTTGGAAAAGCATTAACCATTGTTCGTAACTATTCAAAGAGGCTTCAAAATCCCATTGGTCAAGTACTTGACAAAGTACCAATTCTCCCCAAAGTTAGAGGTGCTCATCATGCAGTACAACAACTCAATACACTAGTTTATGATTTGATTTCGGAGAGAAGAGGAAAGGAAGTCAAATATAACGACCTTCTTTCAAAATTACTACTTGCACAGGACACAGAGTCTGCAATGCTCTCCACAGATCCTAAATCTGATGATTCTGCTGATAAAATGTCTGACCAACAAGTAAGAGATGAAGTGATGACAATTTTTGTTGCAGGTCATGAGACCACTGCAAATGCGCTTACTTGGTCTTTTTATCTACTATCTGAAAATCATGATGCTGAGAGGCGTCTTCATGAAGAACTAGATTCTGTTTATTCTTCAAGTAACAATTTTGAAAAAGGTGGCTACAAGACATTGACAACTAACGACCTTCCAAAACTACCATATACGGAAAAAGTCTTTAGGGAATCAATGAGAATGTACCCCCCAGTATGGACTATTGGACGTATTGTAGAAAATGACTATCCGATAGGAGGATACAATATTTTAGCTGGTTCTTCAGTACTCATGAGTCAGTATGTCATGCATCATAATACCAAATATTATCATGAACCTGACAAGTTCAATCCTGATCGATGGACTGATGAATTTAAGACTCATTCACCAAGATTCAGCTACTTTCCATTCGGAGGTGGAATAAGAGGATGTATTGGTGAATCATTTGCGTGGATGGAAGGGATTTTACTCATAGCTGCTTTGGCACGAAAGTGGCAAATGCGAAAGGTTCCAAGTCAACGTGTTAAGCTTGATCCGGCAATAACTCTGAGACCAAAATATGGTATGAAAATGAAGCTTAAACTAAGAACCTAATAGTAGCTAACGAGTAATATCTAACTTATTTTAAAATATATGAATACCCAAGTTCAGACAAATCCTCATCCACTATTGAAGATTAATACATCATTTGAATTTCAATCCTTTCTTATTTAGATTTTCTCCTTGCCTTGTTCGATTAACCGGTAACGCGTTAATAATCTCATAGTTAGGCCTATCACTAGTCCTATGCCTGTGACCAGAAAGGTGTCAGCACGTACTATTGGTACTATTATCATCCCACTTTTGCCTGCGAGTTGAGCAGACTCTATGATGTGAAACTGAAACGATCCTGACCCAATAAAAACGAGGGATACTGCAGCATGCAGAACTACAGATTACGTTTACGATATGAATTGCTAAACCGCCTTTTGAATAGACTGAATTATCAGGAACTTTCCAAAATGAAAGTGAGCGATCTGCATAATGGTACGAAGCGAACTGTGAAACCAGGAATACGGCAACATATATAATTATATATATAATATTGAAATGCCAATAAAAAAAGAACTTAATTTGAAATAACATACGTTTCCTAAACACATAATACTAACGGCTAAAATCGATTTTGGTCTTACCTTCCAACCTTTAAGTGCCTTCCTTATTTTGATGACTGCAATGGCTGCAACAATTATTGTTGAAACAAGTACGCGGACAGTAATTGGAAAGGATATTCTTAATAAGAACTTTATCGAAAGGGTAAATAAGAAATCCCTCACATCGTTATAGAGTGTATCATGAGCTTTTGCATTGAATTTGAGGACCCGTCAACTATTTTCGTGCAGATTTCGCTTTTGAATATTTAGACAACTGGATGATTACTTTTGGTCTTTTCCCAAATATCAGAAATAATTTCATAAATGGTATGGTTTACAGATCCATCATACTTTTCTTCCCACAATTTTGCTACATAGTCTCCTGGAGTACTTTTATTGTCCAATCTCTTATCGAGCACACTTAGAAATTCAGAATTTATTCCCAATTCGGAGAGTCCCTTGCGCGCAAAGTCAAGTTGACTTCTTATTGTATCTACAACATTGAAGTGAGTTTTGGCATCGTAGCCTGATCGAATAGCTGCCATTCTTTCCTCCCTTAATGTAGAGAGAGGTCTCAGCTCCCTTTCTTCATTTATTGCCCTACTCAAGTAGCCAATAAAAAATTCAGCCATAGCCATTAGACTTTTAGAAGTAGGTTGCACAGACATTATTCTGGTCTCCACTCTATATGAGTCAGGACCTATCCGTAGTCTACAGTCGTCATGTCGACTTTTCTCCAGTTCAAAATAATCTCTCGCAGTAGCTGATTCTCGCGAAGTAATGTAGTCAATGTAGTCTTCAACCCCATCTAGATATCTGGGAATCGCAGGGAATCCAGAATTTTGTTGTTCTGACTGATCATACAAATGAATTCTTGGTTCATGTAAAGAATAAACCCTGCCAGAAAAAAGTCGACTGTTAGCCCCCAAAACAATAGCGGAAGGAATTATGTTCAATATATGATTGAACATGGTAGCAGTGTTCCTAGGATTTTTTCCTTGTAAGTGTAAATGAAAACCCTGAATCGCAGTTGCAATGCGAGCTGCTCTAAATTTATCGCCATCGATTTCAACATCGGGGATACTGTCTTGCCAATTTGCCAATTTGATATACCGTGCCTTTTGAGTAATTAGACTCTCGTTCATTACTTCGGGGGAAGGATTAGCACCTAGAAAAACTGGAATTACTTCTTTTTCTCCATATGCCCTTTTGACAGATCTCATTAGACTTTCTATAAACTGTTCAAATACGATGTCAAGATATTCAAGATTATTCATTCCTACTGGGGAGGTCTTATACTCAAATTGACAATTCCCATATTCATAGTCAATTTCATAAGCGGTCCCCACAAGTTCCTTAATCAGTGGATCCGCATTGACAGGTGTCCCTTTATTGTCTAGCAAACATCCTTCCACTTCTACACCTATTCTGAAAGTCTCGTCAGTTCTTTCAGTATCTTGATGGACTCTGAATTTTAATTCCCGCAACTGGAGATCATTACCATTACTCATCCGAAAGTTATATCATAAATAGGAAATTTAAATTACACCGCAAAGAAGTAGTAAGAGTTAAATTCAGACTTTATTTACTAGCCAAGATTCTTTTTGGCCGAACTTAATAGAGATGGGTGCCAATAATTTTGCAATTTGCCCTAATACCAAATTCTATTAGGAATTATCTACTTTTGGATCAGCAAGCGTGTTTCTTGTATAATATCTCAATATTTCTTCTCCATTTTGTGAACATTGTTTATGGACTCAACAATTAAATTTAGATAAGCCGTACTTTAAAAGTGGTTGAAGAGCAGATTTCAAATAAAAATAAGCTCTTAGAAGTAAGGAATTATGATCAAGCTTTTGAGTTGGTTAGATTTGCCGTATCTACTGTTTTTGACATGAGAAGAGCTGGCTTAAGCCTTATTTTACAAGTAATGCCAGCAAGTTTAGGCGCGTACCATATTCTTGGTTCTAACATAATAGTTGTTAATAAATTCCTATTAAACACAATAAGAGAATTAGCAGAGTCAGTTGAAGAATATAACTCTTATTTATTTACAGTTCTCTCACATGAATACCTACACAGCTTTGGGATAATTGATGAATACAAGGTTAGAAAAATGACTTTGGCTCTATGCAAAAGCTTCTTCGGTGAGGAACATCCTGCGTATATACTAGCCAATGATCCCTTAGCACTTTTCCCCCAACTCAGATTTATGTCAAATAGCGGATTTGAAAATAAGTTTGAAATAATAAAAGAATTCGACAAGAGCAATCAGTGCTACATACAGTAATCATTTTGGTCGTATACCTTCGGAATTAGGAATTAGTGGAGTAAAGCAATCGGGGCCAAAAAAATGGTAGATTATTTGGCGGCCGTACACTTTACTCGGGCTTTGAATGTCCCCTTTTCTCCATTATCTGCCTTGAGTTTTGCTGTGGTTCCTTCACCACAATTCCCTGAGATACTCATTTTTGTTGGCACATCACTGTCACAGATATTATCAAATGCCTCCTTACCATTCAGACTGAACTTGTTTGGAGTAACACTTTCTTTTGTTATAATGCCGCCACTGGAACCATGACTTTTCTGGTCTACGTTCCATTCAGCAAATGTCCCATCGTCTTGGTAGAAGACAAAGAAATTAATCCTTGCATTTTTCACTTTTTCCCCGTCAGGACAACTGATACTTCCTTTGCCAACACCTTTTAATTCATAGTCTTTCTTTGCCAGGGCAATCTGAGAATAAGAAAACATAGTCATCATCATGCCTGCAGCTACGATAACCATGATAGCTAACTTAATTCCATTCGACTGTTCCATTTGATTCAAGAATAGGATTATATCTTATAAGGGGTAGGTCGAAGTGTTCGGAAATTTATTAACGAGTGTTCTTCAGAAGTTAAAAAGGTAACATTCTTGTAAACAATATTTCTCTGATTCGAAGTAAGAAAAATAAATGATTTTATAAATTTTTTGGAAGTTAACTTTTATTGTGGTGGTGTTATTTCCCTTATGGATAAGTTCTTGAAATCATAGGTTACTCCTGTTGATTTAAATATAATCATAGGCGATCCCCATGTTATCACAGCGCCTGGAGAATCGGCATTACAATGGGTCATATCATCTCCCCAGTCGCCAACATCCACTAATTCTTGTACCTTTTCCCAGTGATTATTGTTGTCCTTGTCAACATAAGATTCCAACTTTACAGTACCATCTGGGAGATTGTAAACGATCCCTTTGAATCCTACCCACTTGTCCATAATTGAACCTATACCATCTTTTGTTGGAGGTAATATGTCGTAATTCACGTGCCACATTTCCTTCTTGAACTGAAACGTTCCATCGAATCTTATATTGTTGTGATAAGATGAACCACCACAACCATCCTGAACTGCAGTGCTGTGCCTTACACTTCTTGAGACAAAGGATATGCCATCACCACTGTTAGTTGAAGTTACCTTGAAATATCCTGTTATCTCTATGTTCTTCCAGTCAGAAGGCTGTAACCAATAACCTACACGAGCCAATTCTGAATAATCATAAGTTGCAAAATTGCTCCTCTGTTGATCAGAGAGTAATCCGGCGCTTTTGGTAAAGACATCCATTCTAGTAGTTCCGGGTGGCACATGCCAGCTCCCATCTGCATTCTTTTCAATGTTTGCACCATTTTCATCGAACTGTCCATCCTCTGGGTTATTTGGATTGAAGAACCATGTTTCTCCTCCAGCGGCGGTCGGATAAATCATTTGAATCCCATCAGTTCCGGCACTTGGGATCTCACTCGTTCCCTGCTCGTCACTCAACGCTGCTCCTTGATCATGTTCGTCACTCAACGCTGCTCCTCGATCATGTTCGTCACTCAACGCTGCTCCTCCATCATGTTCGTCACTCAACGCTGCTCCTCCATCAAGTTCATCACGTACCATCTCGTCAAATCTCGAAATTTCCGAAGATGGGCCAAGGCCAGGAGTCTTAATGTTTATTTCATTTATACTGGCAAAGTTATTTTCACTGTTTCCATTGACTGTTACCCTGACATATCTTGCATTGACAGCAGGTGTGATATAAGATTCAGCGTCACTTGTAGAGCCTCTGCTTTTATCCTTAAGGATGACTTCGTATTTCTTATTATCCGTTGATACAGAAACTGCAAAATCATATGTTCGAGTTTCTCCACTGAACCACTGAATATCCAGACCGCAAACTCTCTTGTCACTACCTAAATCAAGAGTTATTGACGAGGGATTCTTCTCGTTAACCCACCTTGACTTCGGATTGTTATCTATTGCGTTTGAAGGCACGTAATTCCTGTAATGTCCAAATGACGTTGCTTCAGAAACTTTGACTTCATCCGAACAGTCATTAGAAATGCTGTGTCCATCTGTCTGCTTTAATGGGACCTGATTTTCTGAAGGAATTGCATTAATCTTAACTTCAGCTATACTTGCATAATTGTTCTGTGTATTACCATTAACAGTTATCTTGATATACCTTGCTTTGAGATCTTTAAGATCAATGGAAGATGTAGATTCCTTACTTGTTGAATCAACTATATCCTTAAAAGAGGATCCATCTTTTGAAGCTGAGATTGCAAAATTGTTATGTCTCTGATCTCCCTTATACCATTGAATTTCTACACTACATACAGTTTTCAAAGTACCAAGGTCTAGCTGTACCCATGATCCCTTTCCATAAGTAGACCAGATAGTCTGATCATTATGATCTCCTACTGCAGAAGCTGGAAAGTTTGGTTCTGATCCGCTTGCAGAGTATTTCATAACTTGAGTTTGACTGCAAGAATCTGTATCAGTAACGGAATAGCTAGAACGAATGGAAGACATAAAGAGTACAAAGATTAAGAAAAAGCCCAAATACTTAATCCCAGAGGCCAAATTTACGTATCTCATTTATAGTCCTCCACAAACGTTGTTGCTCGCCAAATAATAGAAAATTTTATGAGACCATTTAAGATCTTTCTCTTTGTTTACTATTGACAGTCGTGCTTCCTCTATTCTTGAATGCACGTCAAATGCACATTTCCTTAATACTTATGGAAATCCATAATTTGTACTAGTCTTAGGTTATTGAATCCTGAAAGATAATTCTTTAACATGCTAAGGAATTATAGCTTAGTACTAGTACTAGTGATATAAGTTACTACAATTAATCTTAGCTAATTCTTTCATGATTTGATATGCAAGGCTTCCTTCATTCGATAATGATTAAGATAGCGAGCCTCAAGATATTTTGATTATAATGTTTACGAATATTAGTACATTAGTAGAATACGTAAATGCCAAACGGCTAGTTTATGCCGAGTACACATGATTTTCCTAATCTATTCTGGTAAAATAAATATTGGCATTTTCCTTACTATATTCTGTCCAAGCTAATCCGCTGTTGTTACTGTACGAAATATGAATCAGGGAAGGGTTAGAAGAGACTTTCGTCTCCATCGCTATAGGTTTTCCGAATGTATTCCCTGAATTGGTACTTGTTGCCAACAATATTTTGCTCCCATTCTCAAACTGTTCTATCCAAGCAACATGTATTTTTTTTGAATTATTATAAAGTCCTATGTCCGAAGGAGCTGAGGATCTATTGGAATTACTCAGGTTAATCGTTTTTCCCAATTGTTTTCCATACTCTCCTAATTTCTTAAAAAAAACGTCAAACTGACCAATCGTAGTGTTTGTATCAGACCAGACAAGATAGATATCACTTCCAAGTGTGATTGATCGAGCTAACCTAGAGATACCAGGTGTATTACTAAGATTTATTGCGGCTTCAAATGTTTTTCCAAAATCCATGCTCCTCTTAAAAAAAATGTCCGAAGAACCAGTGCGAGTTAGGTCGTCCTCCCAGAAAACATATACAGCCTTACCATCAGCAGAAGACGTAACTAAGGGAATTACTGAGTTATGTTCTCTTGTTCTATTTTGGACATTTGGTTCATGTGTAGACGGCAATGGTTCACCTATCCGCGATTCAAAATTATTAGCGCTTGGATTGTACGGGTCATCTACTGGTTCTGTACTTATCAGTAAAGGAGAGTTAAATGTTAATCCATTATTACTGCTCCTGACAAGATAAATTCTACATAGAGGATCAGCATGCTTAGGATCACAATCTGTATATACGACATATATCATACTACCATTTATAGGAACGATAATTTGTGGGTCTATTGAATCGCCTTCAGATTTGCTCATATTAATGACATTCCCGAAGCTCTGACCACTATCATTACTCCTCCTAACGAATACTTCAAAGTTCTTTTGATTGTCAAAGTTACTTCCAACCCATACTACATACACATAATTCTTATTGGAAACAACTTTAGCGAGTGTTGAGCCTATAGTACCGTTACTAACGTCAACAATATCTGAAAATGTTGCACCATTATCAGTACTATATCTAAAATTAATGTGCGAGTTTTGAGGTGATTTTTCCTCCCAGGCAATATAGACATTGTTCCCAGAAGATGAGATGGAAGGAAGATTTGAATCACCGGTTTTGTTACTGAGTATTAAGATATCGTTAAAGTGATTTGCACTATCATTACTACTTCTAAAAAGTATATTGCCAGCTCCGCTTGTTGAATTACTTGAGCCAGCCCAGACAACATATGTCATTTCTTTTGTTTGCAGAAGTTGTTGATTAATAGAATAACTATTATTATTACTTAGATTAGAAACAGAGTATGCGTCAGTTGTTACATTTGAATCGCAATAACAGCAAATAGCTCCTGCACAGATAAAAGATAAAATAATTTGGATTATAAACATTAGCATCACGTCATCATCTGTTTAATGTTCCTGAATCTTTCAGCAGTAGTTAAAATAACAATGACATAGTCACCAGCTACTTCGGATATCCTCGCGAAACCATAATAAACAATATCGCTAGATTGCGAGGGGAAGAGGATATTTGAGATGATGGTAATTGGTATAAAAATTAAACACCTTCTTACAATATGCATCGACTCTCTCCTCTTGCCAAAATTTCAAAAATTACTATGTCAATAGTTATTCACCATAGTAAGGAAATAGTATGTCGATCTTGTAACGGTAAATTAGTAGATATTCATAGCTAATTTTCTATGATATTCTGCAAGCTGACTTGAATGGAAAGTCACGTTTCAACTATGTAAGCAGGCAGACATTGTAGAAAACTCTCGGGGCATCTTATGGTAAGTGTGTATCGTATATGTGTCCCAGGGGTTACAATAAATTTGTTATGATATTCATTTTATTGCTACTCTTTTTTTAAGAATATTGGGAGTGATATGAGATGCCAATAGTCTTAGTAACAAAGTTACTAGAAAGTGAACATCAATTATTATTGACACTTACATGCCTTACCCCCATTAGGGATTTATTATAGATTACTTAGAGAATCTGTACAAGTAAAAATCACGCTTTTGCATAAATCTTTAGAGTTAAGCTCTTATTCGTGTCAGGTAGGCAGTCATTAAACCATTTCGCCCATGTTAAATTTTCTCTATCGGCATTACAACACGGTATTTCATTGAATTTTGTATCAAGGTTTTCCACAAATAGTTACAAAATTAGCCTTCTAATTGCGATGGCGATGCTGCCTATATTTAGTTACTATACTTATAATTCAGCATTAGCTATGTCTACACCATTCGCATTCTTAGATCCTTTCACGGGGTCTTTGAATGGGAATGAATCTGGTGTGCATGGGGCTACTAATGCTAGCACTGAAATAGAGATTTGTTTTGACAATAAAGACAATAACGGCAATGGTGAAGTGGACGAGACATGCAGCTCAGAGAGCATCATGGAAGTAATGAGAGATATGATGACTTGTACCCTAGGACTGAATCAAAATTGTGGTCTCACCAATACTACAGGGCCAGTTGGCGGCGAAAGTATTCAAAGCGCTAGCAATAGCCTACCACAGCCGGAACCAGAACCTGAGATTTGTAACGATAAGGAAGACAATAACGGCGACGGCCAAGTCGATGAAAACTGTAATTCAATTGGCGCAACGAGCCCAAGTAATGATATGATAACTTGTACCCTAGGGCTGAATCAAAATTGTGGTCTACCCAATACCACAGGGCCAGTTGGCGGCGAAAGTATTCAAAGCGCTAGCAATAGCCTACCACAGCCGGAACCAGAACCTGAGATTTGTAACGATAAGGAAGACAATAACGGCGACGGCCAAGTCGATGAAAACTGTAATTCAGCTGTTTCTGATTCTGATTCTAATGTAGATAATAAGAACAATCCCCCGCATGTTGATAAATCTACCAAGAAAGTAGATACGCCTAAAGATGAAGATAAGGTTGATATTCCAACGAATGGTAAGGATAAATCAGATAAATTTGGAATCCGAGAAATTTATCCATCGAAAGCAGATGGCGAAAAGTGGTTTATTAATTCAAATCCTGAAGATGATCCTCGCTTTTCACCACAAACTCAACTTACTCCAAATTCAGATGGTTCATTTAAGGTGAAATCAACAAAGGTAAGAATGGGTGTTTTTACCTCTAGCGGGTATCACCCGGCAGACATTTCAACATTAGATCACAGTAAGATAGCGGTCAAGGGATATATGCAATCTCCAAATGACTGGCGAGACCTTGAAATTACAGGTTATGTCAAAGTTAACTCCGGATCTGGAGATAATTTTGCATGGTATGCGAGAGGTGGCAGACATACAGGAAATGGTAATCCCGAAGGATGTGAGGGGGTCGCGTACAAAGGTGGGCTTTACTATAATGGTGAGACTCGCTGGGCCAAGGAACAGTGGCACAGCGGTGGATATGTGTTTAGCGAAAACCAAAAGAGCGTGGGTCCTCTCAACGGCAAATGGGTTGGATTCAAGACCATCATGTATAATATACAAGAGGGCGGTAAGACTGCGGTAAAGTTAGAAATTTGGCTGGACAAGGATAATAACAATAAATGGGTGAAGGTCAATGAACGAGTAGATAGTGGTGGTTGGGGAAATAATGGTGGAGAATGCGGAGGAGAGCCCGATCAAATTATCAGTTGGGGAGGTCCTATAGCTACTTTCAGGTGGGACAGCGCATCAGATGTGGATATTAAAAATTTCAGTGTCAGAGAAATTCAACCAAATCTTTAATTGAGCAGTGTACCCTTCTTATTTATAAGAAGACATTTCTCCCCCATTTTAAATTTCTATTTATAACAAATAAGAGACAACTAATCATCTAGTAAAGGTTGTTCTACACTAAAATTCATTATAACTCTCCCGTATTCCTTTACTTTGGATGTTAGAAATAAATTTGAAATAACTACGGAGGCGACAAAGTAATTGCAGGGCTATTTATGACTACGTTAGATTTTGTAATTGTCAACTCCCCATTCCCTTCAGCTGCCATAATTTCATCTACTGACTTGAGAACTCGCATATCCTTGGTTGCATTTGCATTCCACTTAACGTAATTTATCTCAAACAATGGACTGTATCCCTCATCTTCTGGCAAAGCGGACGCAACGGACATTTGAGATCCCATTGGGCCCTCGCCTTTCATACCATTGATAAACACGTACCCTTGTTGTCGAGTGGATTCATTAGTATCAGCAAGGACTGGCGCATAATTAACCTTGAAGTCTGTAGTATTGGAAACAGAAGAAACAATTTGCATATCAGACGCATCAGTTGCAATAAAATAGGCTATTTTACCATCTACAAATCCCTTTGATAAAGGGATAGAAACAGTTGCATTTTCTCCAGCCATTGTGTTACCGTTACCTGATAGACTAGTATTATTTTCGGATTGGGCGGAGATGTTTTGAGGCACATAAGCATTCATGACAGCAACTATCATGATTGCCATGACAAGTGGAACAATTATTTTAGGATAATTAGACAGATTCATTTTTGCGCTCATTTCTAGTCTGTATTAATTTGCTATTACTATAAAAACAATTTCATGCCTCAATTCCAAAACGTACGCAAGAAAAAATACATATTACAAATAGAGTAAATTGACATACACTATGTCGATTAATTAGAAACGGAAAAGACACTAAAATGGAGAAAGCGCAACTCAACTCTTCTCCGGCCTGCGATGAGGTACTTTTTGAAAATGCCCTTAGATCGTTTTGAGGGGTGGTCTGGCTACAATGACGGGCGTTACGAAGATTTTTCCCTATTTAAAAACTATTTCATTTTAGGATAGTGTTGTTTAAGTAAAAGATTCTGTCTGTTTTTTAATGATGAAGTGCGGTGTTTGTAAGGTTGAAATACCGTCAAGCAAACGGAGGGATCACTTAACCAAATATCATAAGTTGGATTATCATCTGACAAATTGGATTATAAGAACAGACGATGAACATTTGATTTCTGATATACGAAATAATAACAAGACTTCTGATAGAAACCTAGTGTCACTAACAATTGGTGATCACGTAAACCAGCAGTTTAATGAATCCATCTATGAATCCTTAAAGGCATTGCCAGCTGTAATAAGTCACTTTCAAGCAAACAATTCCTTATTGAGTAATGTAGTGACCAATAAAGAGGATTTTATATTAGGTTTGTTACTATCTCAAATTATGTCTAATTTTTCATTCTATTGCATGAATAGGAGTATCAGATTATCGAATAACGATTTGAGTCAGGCATACCATTATCTAGTTAAAAGGTCGCCTGAATTTTTAAAATCAATTAATGAATCGATTTCGATAATTTAACCATGTGTTGACAAGTGCTAAATTCCCCTATGAGATAGCATGTGTAGCAAGCGCAGACTAAGCTTAATCTAAAGCAAAATTTGTTAACAGTACTATGGTTTGGACTTTAGATAAAACAAGTTATCAAACTTATTCAGGTATTAAATAAACATGCTTATGGTGTTCTTGCAAAATATTATACGTGTTTGTTGAGAGAGAAGCCACGTCGGATTCAAGATATGCACAGATTAATTTTAATGGGAAAGTAGGAACTATGTTAAATTTCGATTCACATTCTACTAAAACTTCGACCAGTTGATGTTTGAAAAAAAAACTCATGTCTATAAATGCCCTAAGCCGGGTATTACCATTCTGCGTCGCATTATTGCTGAAATTAAAGAACGATTTAAGCAATTCGTTTGTGTACATTTTCGTTCCTTCTTGGTTATCGAAATACCATTCTGAGGCAGATATAATCATTAGATCATCAGGGGTAATAGAGCCTATTTGATAATATGAATTCCAGAGATCTCGAAGAATTTGTCTTATATTTTCTTTATTTGGAAAACTGGTAATCAGTACGCAGAACTCATTGTTGGCCAATCCTTCTTTCAAAAAGTGTAATGCATGCATGAGCTGACCATTCTGAGTACCATGGATACACATGATGTGGCTCCCATTCACTAGTATTGTTCCACCATTGATTATCAGCTGAACGGATTAAAATATTTTAATATACCATAATTGCGTTATGTATTTTTAATTCCAATATTTTTCTTGATATAGTTCTAGAATATTATGTCAAAATCGCGCAAGAAGTAAATAACAGAATCCTGTTTAGGGTATTAATATTGAAGATATTGATTGCAGACTACGATGCAGATATTGCTAGGGTATACAAGGGTGCCTTGGCAAGTAGAGGACATAAAGTTACCATAGCCTATGATGCTGAGACATGCCTCAAAGTCTATAGCAGAAGATTACAGGAAATATATCTGAATGAACCAGCATATGCCCATACTCAGCCATTTGATACAGTGATTTTGGATTATGGAATGCCGGATAGAAATGGGCTAGAAATAGCAAAGGAAATTTTGGCAATTAATTCTCGTCAAAGAATAATCTTCGTTTCTGCTTATGTTAAACGCACGCTCCCAAACCTGATAAAGAAATTTAGTTTGCCGGTAGAGCTATTGCAAAAACCAATTTCAAACAAGGTTTTGATCGAAACTATTGAGGACAGGGCAATATACGAGGAATTGAGACACTTAAATCTCGATATAGAAACGATTAGAAAAGCGGAATTTAGACACGAGCAACTCAGGAGATTCTTATATGTTCTCAAAATTGTCCTAGCCAGGGGTAAACTTTGAACATGATTACACATGAGCTATGAAAGTAGGTGAGTCCTGGTGAGAGCGGCGTCTCACAATTAAAATACAGATCTTCAAAAAGAGGTTGCATCTGATGAACCCCAACTTCAGACAAGAGATTGCGTGAATTATTTACGTTTATTTATTTCAGCGAAATAATTTAGCAGTGTAGGCTGCGTTCGTGTCCTGGATTTTGTGGCACATTATTCGGTTGCGGATATGATTACATGTGGATATGATTACAACGAGAGTAAATCTATTGTGATCGTAACATGAACATCGTTTTTGAAAAATTATCCTATACTTTGATTGTTATTGTAATGATGTAGGTTAATAAGCTAATCACTTTCCTAATTTTTTTCACGATTATGAGAATTGGTATTTTCTGCAGAGCTGTCAATGAATACAATCATGATTAATACTTAAAGACAATATTTTGACTCTAAATTTGTGTCTAAAATAGGAAGTCAAAGTAATATCAAGACCATAATTCTCGGATTACTATTTTCTATATTATTTATGAGTACGCTTTCACTTACAGGGCGGAATATATACGGAGCTTCTGATTTGAAAATATTAACTGTGGGCAACTGGGGATGCACCACTAACAGCCAAGCTACAGTCAATAATATTAATAGCAAGAATCCAGATCTGGTTCTAGGGTTAGGTGATTACTCTTATGAAAGTACACCTGACTGTTGGTTCAATGAAATAAAAGCCTTTGACAGCAAAATGAAGATAAGTA
>DATBFR010000086.1:0-21132 GCA_036558405.1 Nitrososphaeraceae archaeon
TCCCATGTATCAGGAATCTAATAAAATGGGTTAAAATGTGCTTAAAGACATAAGGAGCGCTTTTAATTTTAACGTGCTTGTATATTCTAGTTTTAGGAAAATAAACTTTCTAGTTTCTCATTTCATGCCGACCTCAACCAACCGTTGCTGTCATATTTTAGGGACATTACTGCCATTGATAGTTTGAGGAGGTACTTGTTCGTGAATTGTAGCGTTAAGGCTACTCGAATTGTTTGTGGTATTAGAATTTTGCATCGTGCTATTAGATGGAATATTCATTGTGCTATTACCTGCTTGATTTGCGTTCATTTGCAATAGAAATAAAACCATATCGTATTAGTCAATATGTCATGTCCTTCAATGCAGTCCCAGATGAAGAATCATTATCTCTCTTCTATAACGTCATTTTCATCCTGTCATTTTTAGTTATATGGGTAGCTACTATGGCTTTGCTAAGTCAATACAAATACAGAATTGGCAAAATCAAGTATTATGCTCTTACCATAATACCATTGATTTATTTTATTTTCCCATTTCATACTTATTTCGCAAATTTATTGTCACCGTTTGTTCTCAATTACCCCATTGCTGTAAGTGTGACATACACAGTCCTTTTTAGTGCATCAAAACAAGTTGGTGCCTTTCTATTCAGCTTATCTTTCTTGACAGCTTCTACTATAGTTCCTAAGGATAGTGTTAGAAAATCTCTATTAATTTCCTGTATTGGGATGACTATACTTTTCAGCTCAGTTGAAATAACGCCACTTCAGTATAAGGTCTTCCCTCCGTATGGTCTTATAACAGAAGCGTTTATCCCGCTAGGGTCATTTTTGTTACTTGTCGGTATATTCACTTCAGCAATTTCATTTTCTCAGGATATGACGTTGCGCAATTCAATCAGAAAATCGGTAACGGAGCAATCAAAATTATTGGATAGCATTGGGACTGCAGAAATGGAAAGAGAAGTGCAAAAGGTTGTACTAACAGTAAGGAAAACATCAGCTGCCATGGAAGAGAACAGCGGAGTTGAAGCCTCAATGAACGAAAGCGATATGAAGGATTATGTAGAGTTTGTCATTAAGGAGCTTCAAAGTAAAAAGGTCTAAAAAACTCATGTCAAATTGGTCCGACAAACCACTGCGCTCTTATGAAATTTGCCTTTATTAACTGTTTGGAATAGGATATGCAATTATTTTTCTAAATTGTACTTTGCCATTGTTTCTTTTTGTAATATCACAGGGCATCTCTGCTGGAGGCATAGTGCAGGGTTTTGTGATTTTTTTAACTTATGCGTTAGGAATGGGTACGATGATGACAATTATATCAAGTTTGGTCATCATCTCAAATCAGAAATTTAACAAGATATACTCAACTAAATTGACTCACAATTTAAACACAATAACTGGTGTTATTCTAATTGCTGCAGGGATTTATCTAGTCTATTATAACATAATTATTGGCAAACTTATGATGGCATAATTATTTACTTGATTCGTATCTAGGGTTTATACTAACAGTGTGGATGCTAATAATCAACCATTACAGTCATTTATTCTTGTGAATGTTTCTTTATTACTATTGTCTGTGCTAAGCTAAGTATATCATGGAGTCATAGATCTAGTATTACATCTAGATTAGTGTGTAATTTTGTTATAAAGGAATGACAATTTCAAAGATTACAAGCAAATTTTTTTCATATGATAAAATATGATCATGCTTGATGCAAGACACTTGGCAATCAGAACAAAATCGATGTTACAGCCACTTAGTTAGCGTGGAGGAGAGAGTTGAGAATATTGAATCAAGACAAATCGATAATGCGAGTGGTACGCACTAGCGATTCACAACTTAAAAAACGTCATATGTAAGCATGAGATGACATATCATGGTTGAGTTAGACTTGATCCGAATTGGTAGATTAAATCCTCAGTAAATATGATATCCATACTACCTTAAAGTCATCATTGCAATAAACGTTGCCATCAAATTAGGGTGGAAAAAATGAGTCAAATTTGTCTTGCATTCCACCGAACCCGGACCACCGACAGCCTAAAATTTCTATGATTGATGACTATGTTGTTATTATCTAGGGCCTCAAAATCATGTCAAATTTGATTCACAACCCTCTTGGCCAGAATTAATCTTGTTCGTCATTATTGTAGAGGATAAACCCCTCTTTTTATAATTCCAATGATCAATAAAATAAATCGCGCCACCGCAATTACAATAAAAATCACCAGACGAAATAGTTGTTGTAGATTAGTTTAGATTTCAGTCTGTTTTAAAATATCTATGCCCGCATCAATCTTGAGATTATTTATTATTCTAGAGACATTTTCATTCATCAATTGCCTTATTTGACATTACATTTCTCACATCCTTAAGATATGTCCCGAGCTGAATTCCGTAGAATTCAATGTCACTTCACCACCTTCTAACTCTACTGCTAAATAGAATGATTCAGGAACAATGTTTGCACATTGGTTTGTTTTGGCATTATTCTGAACTGAGTATCGTGTGGTCTCATCTAATGATCAGCATAAATAAGTATTCTAGAGGTAATTAATTATATATAAATAATTAAGGGAACATTCCTAATAAGTACTTAATTTCAAAGATGTATTCACAAGAATAAAAATTCATCAGAAACTGCAATAATATAATTGCACTGTACCTTCCATGCGTATTTTCAAACATAATGATACAAAAAAATCCTAGTTTTTTTATACATGCTTAGTCAACGATAAACAGTACCTATTCGCGCGTCGGAAATAGATTGGCTATACATAAAATAAAGAAAATCTTAATTGTAGATGATGAACCTGATATTTGTTTCACATTTGCGAATATTTTGGAAGGTGACGGATTTACAGTTGACACGTTTGACGATCCTCTTTTAGCATTGCAAGCTTTTAGAAAGGATTTCTATGATCTTTTAATTCTAGATATTAAAATGAAAAATATGAATGGCTTTGAATTGTACAAAGAAATCAAAAAAATAGATGATAAAGTGAGGGTACGTTTCCTAACAGCCGATAAATCTATTTATGGAGCATTTAAATATTTATCAAGTGAAATTAAGGAAAATCAATTTATTCAAAAACCAATTCAAAACGAGGAGCTAATTAAAATATTAAATGAAATAACAAGTTAAAACTACACCACTATACCACAAAATTAAAAAATGTACAAGTGATTAAATGCTCTAAATGTTGTATCCTACTTCTTGTACAGTTGTGCGGCACGCTAGAGTCTAAATACTATCATAAATAGTAGTTTTGATATATATATAGCAACGCTCAGTTATGATGATATAAATTATTGTGTATTTCTATCATGATGGCACTATCAGATAATATCTCTGTAGAGAAAGATAGTTATTATAAAAGAAGATCCATTATGATTGATGATCAGTCTGCAGAGTATTACCTAAGTTTAGCAGGAATATGGTAATTTTCTCTGAACAGATACTAGTATATCATAAATACTTGTGTTTTATAATATAGTCCTACCAATTCGGTCTACAGTAATGGTCTTGATTGATATGCTTAAGGCGGTCTCGGATTCGAGAAGTGCATCGGGAATGTTAACTAGGAGATACAGTGATTTAACTAATGAATCTGCTCTTCAGATTATCCTAGTCCATTCCATAATTAAAATCACTAAAAATACACCCCTATTAATCACGTTATTAGTAGCAAGTACGATAATTATTCCAGCAATTATTGCTCAACCAAGTTTTGCTCAGGTAGCCTCACATAAACAAAGGGTTGTCCTAACTGCTATTTTCGTACAATTAGATAATAACCGCCAATTGGGAAAATTATTACTTGACCGCGCGCTGGCCAAGTTGAAGCCTTTGTATCCAAATTTGGATATCCAGTTAAATTATCTGGAGTACCCGTCAAATCAAATTCGATCTCAGATACTAAAAACACTTAATGGTACAAAAACACCTGGATCGGTTGATCTAGTATCCTTCGATCAGATATGGCTTGGAGAGTTCGCCCAAAAGGGACTTTTAACTGATCTCACAAACAATACCAAGGTTTGGGGGAGACAAAATGACTGGTACGACGAGAACTGGAATGGTGGAATATACGGTGGAAAGGTGTATGGCCTATGGGCATGGACTGATATTAGAGGAATGTGGTACTGGAAAGACCTATTAAGTAAGGCAGGTGTCAATCCAGATTCATTAAAGACTTGGGATGGATATATTGCTGCAGTAAAAAAACTAAACTCTGTTCTTAGACCACAAGGAATTGAAGGAGTACATCTTACAGGCGCTAGTCATTCTCCTGACTTGTGGTATCCGTATTTGTGGATGCTTGGTGGTGAGATACTGAACATGAAGTCTGGACATCCAACAAAAGGCAGTTACTGGTTTCCTGCCTTTAATAGTACTGCAGGTACAAGGGCTATGAATTTTATAAAACAGCAGGTTGACGCTGGCATTAAACCACAGAAGGATCACTTCTGGGGACAGGAATTTCTTGATAGGAAGTTCGCAGTAATGATTGAAGGCTCATGGCTACCAGTACCATTTTTCCAAAACGTGTCCGCGAAAGCCTTTGAAGATAGGGTCGGCTTTATTCCAGCCCTGCCAGTACCATATAAGAATAATCGAACTGCAACGCTAATGGGAGGCTATGCATTAGGCATTCCTCAGACATCTGCGCATAAGGATCTTGCATGGAAGCTGATTGAATCAAGCCTGGAGCCGGAGATAATTGGTCCGTTTCTAAGCCAAAAAGGACTACTGCCAACTCAAATCTCCATGGGAACAAGTGATTTATTAAATGTGACTGCTTCATCTTATCCATATTATAGACAATTAGTCTCCATGATCCCGTTTGCAGGAACACGACCATCAATTCCTGAATATCCTCAAATTGCTAATAATATTCGACAGGCAATCTACGAAGTTCAATTTGAAAATACGAATCCTGATTTAGCATTACAAGAGGCAGCTGCGAAATCTGCAAAGGCGTTGGGTTGGTAGCAGCTAATCCATGCGGCACTTTCATATCAACGCGCAGGTTTATGTTCCCCATTATCAACTAAATCATTTATACATCTAGTGTAAACCCCCATCTAAAAGTGAACGTCATTAAAGATCGACTAAATGAATTTCAGTTTCGGATAAGCATTGTGAAGCTTTTCATTTTTGTTAATTAACAGTATGTATACTTTTGATGACCAATTAGCGTCTCATTAATCCATTATCTATGAAACTATCCCATTCATGAATTTGGCCCCCTAAGTATTTTACCTACCAAGTAATCTTTTATGCTTTGGATATTCTTCCCAACTGGATGAATTATGGTTTACATATAATATGAAACCTAATGATTAGAAGTCTTTTTACACCAGTTCTTTACCATAAATGCATTAGGAATCCTATAAAAAGAAGATCAATTTCAACCAAGTCAAACAGTAGGGAATAGTAATTTAACTATCTGGAATTCTCTAGATTAGGAGGATAAAGTGGTCCTTGCCAAGCTGAATAACTCCATCCAGAGCAGCCGATGTGGTATTGCAAGTGTTAGAACACATACTAAGCATAACAGTTTCGGATAAGATTGTGAAGCTTTTCTAGCTATTAATTGATAACTGTTATTTCTTTTTGTTAGTCATGGCCAGTCAAGACTTTCATATAAGCTCGTATTCTCAAAAAACTAATATCAATGTTATATAGTTACTGCCACGAAATCTATTCTGATACAAATAACTAAAGCCAAAGATATCATACTACACTAATCAAAGATGGTATCGATGAATATAATTGGGATGAAATAAAGACTACTGTAGAGTTAATTTCCCCGAGTTACAGTCATGCATTGAAACAAAAATTCTCAATGACATGTATGAAAGGATGAATGGACTTCTATGGCTACTAAATAATAATGGTAGTATAAAGTAGTTGTAGTTGTCTGCTCGTAATCTTGACCTTCATTCAATTGACCAGTCTGTAGTCAGATTATCTATTAAAACACCTAATAATAGAAGTGAAGTCTTTAGCAATGAAGAATAATTGTTTCTTAAACCACCATTGTCCCCAATGGGAGCATGTTTATAATCATCTACCGCGTATAGATCATGTGAAGTGCAAAAACAGAAATCATCTATAATGATGTTTTCTATTATGGTACTAATAATAACAGCACTTATCACAGTAATACCAATAAATACGACTTCAGCCATTGGAGATGTTTCTTACTCAAGAATTTCTGAAAATAATAATCAAACTGCAAACCGGAACAACACCGGTATTATACAACATACAAAAAATCAACAAACATATAACGCTACACAGAGTATGATACTATCTTTTAAAACTGCTGATTCACTTTTGATGAAAGTATTAAAAAATCTTGGTATGGGAAAGGCTCAAGAAGCACTTGGACAGTTGAATAATGCTAAAGGACAAATTGAGCAATATCAATTAGCCGCTCTTGATGCAATGTCTAGTCCTGTTCTTCAGAGTTCAAGAGAGCATTTGTTGGCTGCTGAGCAGGCTTTGAAGACGGGAAATACCAATCAAGCAATTTCGGAATTAAATTTACTTCGGCAGCTAAGAATACTTCATCAACAGGGAATGATGATAATGAAACTTCCTATGGCCGGAGAGATGAACTCTACTTTTAATTCACTAGAATCGCATTTGTTGGCTGCAGATGAAAAAATAAATGGCTATGATACCAAAGGTGCAATTTATGAATTGAACCTTGCTAATGATCAACTATATGCACATCAGTTAGCTATGCTCAATATTGTATATTCATTTCTCAATAGTACAAGAACACATTTGAAACAGTCTATCACAGACATAAACTCAGGGAACATACAAGGAGCAATTTCGGAAGTAAAAATGGTTAATCAATTACTACGAGACCATGAACAAGGTATGACAATGATATTAGGAATGGTAAGGCCGCAGTTCAATAAACCATAGATTGAACATGATCAGGTAGTCAACCTGCCTACTAGCATTTATTTCGTACTGTTTTGAATAGTACTTATTTTTAGTGTATCAGTACTAGGCAGTCTAAATCTACATATTACGAGTCTATGCCAACAGGGTGTTCATGTGATATGTATGTGAAAACATAAAGAATAAGTTTAGCTCTTTTATCTTTACAACATAACTAATATCAATGTACCACATATCTTTCGGTAGGATATGTACTCGTCTAGCTCATAATCTCATAGGTATACGTGGTTATCTCAAGCTGAGAATACACAAGTTTGTTAAAAAACGTAGTTCGAATAAATGCAATAAATGAGCATAGCACAAGTTGAGTTGAGAAGTGCCAAACTGTTAGAGATGAGATACGTATTTCTTTTTCATACAGATATTCCAACTTAAATCGCTAAATAGTGCCAATGAAGCAAATACTGAAGACACCATATCAATAGTGCTTTGTCCAGGAATAATAATAACAATTGATGTGATTTGCATGCAGTTACAGACATAACCTCATTTCCTAAAAAATTTAGAGATTTATAGTACAGTATTTGTGAACGCTTTTTATAATAATCTGGGTCAGATGTACCTCTATCTGGAAGGACCAAGTAAAGGGGAGTCAGAATTTACACTTACTCAAATGTTATATAGCATATTGTTAGTCTCTCATCTCAGACAAATTTCGTCATAGCCAAAAGATGCATCGAGAGTACTAGTAGTGACAAATTCTCATCATGTAATTCTCAAGACTCAAATTCCTTTACTACTTTGCCAGCCAGAAATAATGACAAAACACCATTTGTCTTATCATTCCCATAAATAGTGCGATAGAAAACTTTCTAAACTATTATGCTTAATATTATAAATGCAAATTTAGTGGACATTAAATTGTGTTTTTCAAGCTGGTCTTCTAGTTTTAATAAATATTCCTATCAGGACTACTATGCCTACTATGATGATAGCAATTCCTGCTGGCAACGCAGATGTACCTGGCGTGTTTAAAGTTGGCATTGGAACTATTACCCGAAATGATGCTAATGCCACTGCCGATGTATTTGATCTAATGTTAGTGATGATCTGATACATGCCATAATCTGGAAATTGATATTTCAGTGAAAAATTTCCAGTAGGAGCTGAAATATTACTGAACTTAATTGTTCTTTCTTGTCCACTATTGTTGGTTGTTATAGTCACACGCGCAACCAGATTGTTTAAGTTTTTGTCAGTCATTAAATTGTGAACAAAAAACCTTAATTCAGTGGGAGCGTCAACCAAAGGTTCTGCTGGTGAATTTGTAAACAATACCTTGATACCATTGTTCTTATCTGTCCATTGCTGGGAAGCATTATTGTAAAGTAGATTGTTCTGACTGTCAACATTCTGAGCATAGACAATGTTTTTGCATTGGTTACAAGTAATTTGATCAAGTTGTGGTTCTATCACAAGGTACATTATTGATATTAACGGCACTGATATAAATGCGACTAAACGGAATAATGTATAATTATAGTCACTGCCCACACAAATCATTAAGCATAGTAATTCCACTACTTTATGTTTGGTTCCTTCCATCATGAATCACGAGATCTGTACTTTTACTATATCTTAGTTATCAAGATATTATATTTTTTTAGAATATTCGAAAAACAATTGTAATACATTAGAGTCGGAAATTTAGCCTATAATTATTAGATTGATTCCTTTTCTATAGTACATATTATCACTATGCAGATAGTACAACCCTAGCATAGATACGGGGGATTTATTCCACCAAGTATGAATCCTGTTTCTAATTCTGCCCTGGCGATGATCGTCTATCATATCAGGCATAGATGGCAGCTGATAAGTGTACATAGGATTATTATGGTTTCTGGTACATGCCACGAATGTACCAGTCGGTGATATGCCCAACTAATGCCTTAATTTATATTAACAATGTCGGCAATATATTGATATCAAAATTAATATTACGCTTGGTACTGGTCGACCTGTCAATTAATATACGCATACAACATTCTCGTTCATCAAACCACATAAGGCGAACGATGGTTAATTATACGACATCATTCTGTGGTAGAGCATTCGTAGGATGTACTATAATATTTATAAGATTTATTCAGTGAAGGACAATTGTGGATTATCCTGACAAGTATTTAACATCCATTGAGTGGACTATACCATATTCCACGTTAGCTATTTTATCTATATTCTTTGTAATCACTACTTTCATGGTAGCTGTGCTCCCTGTATATGGACACACATTCTCGCAAAATGAAAATTCATTGTTTCTAACTAGAGTGAATCAAATGCACTCCCAGTTACAATCAGTTCAAAGTCTACTTTCAACCAATACTTCTTCTGGTAATACAAATGCGAACGATAATACCAAATCTGCTCAGACTCATGTGATGTATGCACTAGCACTGTTAAACCAAAAGGATCATGTAAGCAATTTCACATGGAACCAAGAGATTGCTGAAAGAAATCAAAGAGTCGCAACTGATCTTGTTAGAGGATTAAACGATCTCAATGCATTTATAAATCAGGGAGCATCGTCAAAAAGTAGTTCCAAAGTTGGATTAATCAATGAAAGCTCATCTATTCAAGATAAAATAAGTAATTTGGGTGGCCTTTTAGATGAGGCGGTATCTGCAAGGGTTGCAAAAGATGTTCTAAACAATTCTACAAATCAGGCACTAGTCCTTGCCAATATGGGAAATGAAATATTTTATAGCTATGGTCAGGCACTTGGATTTCCATATGCAAAGTTGGTCAACATGATTGCAACTATGAATATGTCAGCCACAGGTGCTGCTAACAATAAAATGACGCACACCATGTCTAATACGATGAATATAGTAAATGAATCAGATTATCAGGATGCAAAGGCGTACGTCAAGCAAGCTCAAGATATAGTTTCAAAGTACCTAAGGTCTTCAGACTCCACAAATAAAATTACATCCTCAGATATTCAATCACAGCTGAATCGGATTCTCTCACAGCTAGAAACAACCATTAATAGCAAAGGTTCATTTAGTACTGTGATGAATCTCATCCATTTGCAACTACATCCCAAATTGATTTCTAATTATAAGATTAGTTAGTGCAATAATGAAAAGCATTTAATAAATATTCTTTTTTAGACTGCGTAATTATTTTATTGGTAACAAATGGGGGGGATAACTGTGTCTGGACTATCATTTGGCTCAAAAGAACATGACATTTTATTTTTCTTCAAAGATAGATTGATATATGAAGGCTCAAATTGGATGCAGATCAAGATGAACACATGACTATATATGTGAAATCAGATCGTCAAGAGCATAAATTGTATGTGATATGTTGATAATGGATTAAACTGTCTGAACAAGATAATGAGAAATAATTTATAACAAAAAGATATTCTGTCTCTCTTGGAAATATATGTGGCAGTAGGGGGATGAATGACTTTATTATATTAGGTGACAAGTACGAGTTCATCATTATTCTGCGACAAACATGATAGATTGAATTATTTTAGTAACATCTTACATGATGGAACTTTATTGGGTTACTTCGTACATTTGATCGTACTTACGTTAATGGTAGCTCAGTTTGCGACAAGTTGCAATTTAGTTTCATCATCGCATGTGGCTTTAGCACAAACCTCATCGATAGTTAGCAGCTAAGATTTTAAGTACAAAACTTGATCGATCCCAAGAATATTAGTTCTCTTCATGAAGTCGTATTATTTTCAATAAAGCTCATATTTTAAATGACAAAGCAAATGATCAAATAACGTACAATTACTCGAATTAGAAATTGTTTGTGTTAAAAATTAAAAATAACTAGAATGATGAAGGATCATATTTACTTTATTTGTCCCCTAATCTCACCTTTTGGATTTTGTACTGTATGAACATTTGAATAGGCATTACCATCTTCAATTATTTTTACAAGATCTGAAATCTGTTTGCCCTTTAGTGGGCCTTCAAGTTTGTCAGAAGTAATGTTACCCTGCGATAACATTCCATTTTCTGGACCAGTAGGTGAGTTGGATTTAAACAAAACGACGATGACAGGACCATTTTCACCTACTTTTCCTTGGTGTATATGAGCCATCGTAACCTTGTCCATATCTTTAACATTTACTTTGTATGCCATTGTCTTTCCATCGCTACTTAAAGCGAATTCTGCAGATCCAGTTGCTTTTGTGTCTTTAGGTGGGACTTCATTCTTACCTGAAAGTGTTGCGGTAAACTTTTTCTCTCCTCCACCTTGAGCAAAAACTGCATTAAACGAGCTAGAAACTAATGCATTAACATATATGGTTAAAATAATCAATGACACACCTACTACAAGGGGCCGAGAATTCAGTCCTTTTACTGATATCATAAATGTATACTAGAAATTAATATTCCTATATAAATGATAATTAACATAGTTAATTGATGTCCATAAATTAGAAACTTACGCAATTTAGATTAATAATTAAGATGGTCATGGTACATTCGTCGAATGTTATATAAGATTTAAATTTCAAACCTCCCATATCTTGGTTATGGTTGGTCAAGTCAATCATACGAAGTACGGCGCATTTCTATTGATATCTTCTCTTGGTGCAATACTTATTTTTTCAATGACCGCAAATGTTGTTGCACATGAAAGACAACTCTTTACCATAGGAGGAAAACCGGTGTTACTTGTGGTAGGTTCTACAAATGAACCCGTATATGTGGGTGATAAATCAGGAGTAGACTTCTTTGCATATTCTCCAGATTCTAAGGATCCTTTAAATGATAAAGCTAATGGAACAAAGCCCATTATTGGATTAGACAAGACTATGAAGGTCGAAGTTTCAGCAGGTCCAAAGAATAAAACACTAGATTTTGATCCAGATGATGACAATCCGGCACATTACACTGCTACCTTCTTCCCAGGGGTACAAACAACCTATACGTACACACTAACAGGTACTATCAATAATACTCCAATTCACATAAGCTATACTTGTGTTCCAGGCGCTGGAGATGACACTCCAGGAAATAGTAATAAAGTAACACTATCCAAAGGAGTAGAAAGACAAGGTGTAGCTGGGGGATTTGGTTGTCCTCTGCCAAAGGCTGATGCAACAATTCCATAACTAGTGCTTGACAATATCGAAAGGACTAACTGTATATGAAGGGATCAAACAGGACTCTTTTTTCTTTGAGATATAAAACTATTGAATTCAAAAAATATATATCAAGTGGAAAGAAGAGAATTCTTACATTAGCTACATTCTTAATATTTACGGTACTTCTTTTATCCTTCATAGATAGTAGTAATAATGTGAATTATGTGTATGCACATTCACTTCCAGTAACTGAATCACCTGCGTCTAATTCTATTATAAAAAAAGGACTTCCTCCGCCTTCTAAAGTAATAATTGATTTTTCAGAGAGACCAGATCCGAATGTTAGTACTATACAGGTTTTAAATTCAAAAAATGAAAGAATAGACAATGGTAACTTCATTATTATTGGAGATCATGATCGTGAGGCTCAAACAGAATTAAACACCAAAAAACTAACTGACGGTGTATACACAGTGTCATGGATGACTCAATCTAGAGATGACGGGCATATAGCAAGAGGTTCTTATGCCTTTGGAATAGGAAACGTTGGTCCAGGAAATACTGCTCAAGGATCTTCAGGTAGCAGTACATTACAGAATCAGCAGCAACGTGTGCAGACTGTTGCAGTCACTTCTAATATAGATGGACTGATTAAATGGCCTTTGATAGTATCAGAGGTTGCAATCATAGGCGGTATATTTTCTCACTCTTTCTTATGGGAAAGATTTGGGAATAGAATAGGTGTCAAAGGCATCAAAGGAAATGCGATGGAGCCTGAGACTAAATTCAATACGACAACAGCAATACCCTGGGCAAAAAGATTTAGTTTAGTACTTGTAATTGCATCTACTACTATTATTATATGTGCATCTTCACTTCTCTTCCTACAAATCACTGAGTTAGCGGCAAGTAGCAGTTCTAATTATAGATCAATATTTGAGTCGGTCCTGCGAGGTTCTTCTGGGATATCTTGGCTAATACACGTTATAACTGCATTAGTGATCATGATTTGCATACTTGCCAATTATAGTCTCTTACGTAAGTATAGTGTGCAGAAATCCTTAAAAAAAAGCAGCAATAGATCTATAACTTTTCAATCAATTCTTTTTGGTGTCGCTTTTGCGGCTGGTGCAGTATGCATTTTTGCAAATAGCATGACTAGTCACAACGCCGCAGTTAATTTCATTCCATCTTTAGCTGTATTTATCGATTGGATACATCTTATGGCAGTATCTTTATGGATAGGAGGCTTGTTCTACATCTCAGTAGTGCTACTGCATTCTTTAAGAAATTCAGCGACTTTACAGCGACCACCACCACAATTATTGCCTGAATACAAAGAGAAGTATATCAATCAGGAATTGCAGGCGGACAGAACAAGGATCCAAGACTCCAGGAATAATACTATCTCTACTACAACGTATTATCTTGCATTATTGCTTCCAAGATTTTCTCTCATAGCCACCATATCTCTAGGAGTTATAGGCATAAGTGGAATCTATATGGCTTGGATTGAGCTTCATTCTTTTAATGAATTATTTTATTCAACGTATGGGAATGTCTTAATAATTAAGCTTTCAATTGCGTTGCCAGTAGTTCTTCTCGGCACATATCATCAATTGAGGATACATAATTTCATATCTGTAATTGCGAAAATGGGAAGAACTGGCACCATCACTAGCTCAGAAAGCATTAGTAGTAAGAATTCAGTTAACAGTAGCAAATACCTTGAACAGAGAATTAAAAATAAAGACAATTGGTTGATTCAAAAGTTTGCCAGCATAGTAGATCGAAACAAGACAAACGATCACAATTACACTGACTCCGATAAAAGGAATGTATTTCCAAGATTCGGATTTACTATAAAAATAGAGTCATTGTTAGCCGTATTCCTTTTACTTGTGGCATCCATGCTTACCATTACCTCTCCGAACTCAATGAGCACGGCCTCTATGTCTGGAATGTCAAACATGCCAAACATGCCTCACACATCAATATCCTCTTCTCAGATGATTATGCCTGAAAATCAGATGCAGATGAAAAATAGTACATTAGTGAAACAAGCAAAGATATTGAATGTAAACACAAAAGTGGAAATAAATCCATTTTATTCTGGGTTTAACACATTTAAGATCTCATTTACCGATCCGAGTGGCAAGCCGTACACCAAAGTAACTGGAGCTGAATTGATTTTTAAGAATGAAAAAGCAGATATTGGTCCAATCGTTGTCACAATGAAGAAATTACAGCCAAATATATTTGCCGTTGGAACATTTATCGGTCTTCCTGGAGAATGGAATATAGCCATGGCCGCTCAACGACAAGCAGATTATGATTTGAATTACGCATTTACTTCCAAAATTACAAACGCTCCTCAGCATTCTAATACTAACATGAAGATGAGTAATACCAGCAATAATAATAACAATGATAATATACTTAACTCTCAAACTCAAGGCCAATTGCCAAAATTCGATTCATTTGCAATACTTGCGATAATTCTCTCAATCCTTCTTGGCATTATAAGTTGGTATACGTATCGAAGAAGTAAACAAGATCTTAGAGTTGCAATAAATAGATTCGAAGGAGGTCAATGACAGCTATAATGATGCCCATTTCATTCACTAATTTAGAATTAAGGAAGTGTACTAAAGTATTGGAAGGCTCTTAGGATAACCCCTAGACCCCAGTTGGTATTAATTTAAGGAACGTCAAGTAGAGAATGGTACATTCGTCGAATATTCTAAAACATTTAAATCAACACTCACAAACTACATGACAAATGAAATTCAATAAAAATACGGTATTGTATATTTCAGGATGTACTGCAGCTGCGTTAATTTTATTGTCAATTAATGCACAATCCTCGTCGGCCCACCAAAGAGGACTTTTCACCATTGGTGGAAAGGACTATCTATTAGTAGTGGGGTCGCAGAACGAGCCTGTATTCGTAGACGATAAATCTGGAGTAGAACTTTTTGCGTATACTCCAGACTCCAAGGATCCATTGAACTCGCAGGCTAATGGTACAAAGCCAGTTGAGGGCCTAGATAACACACTGAAAGTAATTGTGTCTGCTGGAAACAAAAACCAAACCTTTTCTCTAGAACCAGCATTTAGAGATCCAGGACATTATAATGCCCCCTTCTATCCGACAGTACAGACAACTTATTCGTATACATTAAATGGAACAATAAACAATACCCCGATTAAAATAAAATGGACGTGTGCGGTTGGAGGAGTAGAATCTAAATCTACAGACAATTCTACGGTCAAAATTTCAGATGGAGTTGAAAGAAAAGGATTAGCAGGTGGTTTCGGTTGTCCAGAATCTAGAACACATGCTGCATTTCCTGAGCCATATGAATCAAATGTAGATCTTCAAGCCAAATTAGCACAATTGGGAAATAAGACTTTAAACAAATAGATCTAATAGAAAAATGATCTGGGTAAAAAATTAATCAGCTGATCAGCTACCTAGTATCCCTTTTCATTTCTTTGTATAGAATTAAAGAATAGTACGATTAAGACTAAATGAATAGTTTTAGTGCTTGCAATTTTCATATTGAAGAATACAGTTAATTCTTCGGTGTATCTATTAGATCCTATGACATGATTAGTCATCTGTATGACTTTGTAGCGTTTATAATCACGTATAAAACATTTAGTGTATTCGATGTTTGTACCATATGACTTAATTAGCCCAAATCTGATACCCAAACAGTGCAATCAAGTAGGGCACCTGTCAGAAGATTTGCAGATAGTAAGCCCAAGCTGCTTGGATTGATATCCGTTATAGTCATAGGAATTTTAGTCGTGCCTGTAATTCTACCTCATATACACCATGTTAACATGATATATCATATTCTACTACACTTAGCAAGTTTTATTATTTCAATTTTTCTTGGTACTGTGTCTTTTATAGCCTACAAAAGAAATCATTCTGGCCGACTATTGTTCATGGCATTAGGATTTTTATCACTTATTATAATTGAATGTCTATACCTTGCATTTGCAACAACAAATATTGAGGATATAATAATACCAGTTGTCAGAATCGAATTACCACATGTAATATTGTTTGTAATGTTAACCTTATTTGGACTAGGAGTTTTTAGAGTGAGTAACAAGAATTTATGAGTGTAGGGATCAAACCATTAGAAAGCGATCCCTTGACTAGTGACAGTCCCAATACCATCAGAACATCTAAGCAATGCAAACGAATTACTGGTGATTCACTTTTAAATTACATTAGCATAAATCCTGGTATAAGATATCGAGAGCTTCTACGAGTTTCCGGATCTGGTAATGGCGTATTAACATATCATCTTTTTATGTTGGAGAGGAAGGGCAAGATAAGAATTCACAGGATCAGAAATAAGATAACAAGATATTATCTGTCGCAAATTCCGGATAAAGATACAAAGATGTTAAGTTCTTTAAAAAATAAGGTGGCAAGACAACTAGTAATGTATATTCTAACTCACGATATGTGTTCATTTAGCAGCATAGTTGAATGCGGTGGAAAGTCTCCGTCTACTATCTCATGGCATCTTAATAGACTGAGAGAAACAGGGATTATATCAGTTGAAACTTCGGAACGCTCACAGCTTTATACTCTGACCAATAGCAGAGAAGTCAAAAAGATATTACGCTGCTATAAGCGAGCATTCATGGATAAATCTGTGGATAACTACGTAGAAATGATGAATCAACTATAGCTTCATGTCTTAAGGATTCATCTTTTGAACCAGCATATGGTTGTCTTTCTGAATGTAAGGTCAAATAGTATATTTCAAACACAATCCACGAATCTAGTATCTCTTTAATTGCTCTTTGTCAATGATATAAAACATCAGAATGATATAGTGTTATAAAATGGGACAAAAATCCATTAAAAGTGATTGCTTATCATCAACTAAGATGATAAGTAAATACAATTCTTTGGTACATTCGTCGAATAAACTAAAAAGTTATTATGTCTGCTATTTGCTGCCACAATAATGCAAAAAAGTAAAGCAAACTACAGGATTATATCAGGAATACTCATTGCAACAATATTATCTATTGGAATGATGACAACAGGGATCACAAAGGTTTTGGCTCAAACAAATCCAATGAACCCTTCATTAAGTCAGGGAACTGCTGGCGGTGGTTCAATGACAAATATGAATATGTCTTCTGCTGGCGGTGAATCAGAAGGACACATGCATATGGCCTCTGCAGGTGCGGCAGGTAATCAAACTACGATATCCAGGGACTCGATCGCACTTCTTTTACAAGGCCAGACGATTCCGGCTAAGGGATTCTTACATGTTTACGACTCTACCCCATATATGATAAATGCTGGACATGTTGCTCTTCACATTCCATGTGATGCGAATTCTAAGCCAGTCGTAGATGTGCTCATAGGACCTGCTCCAGCATTCAAAGTTGTAGAGCCAGAAATTATAAAGGAACTATCTCAACCTGGACAAATGTGTCTATATCATGCTGACATTGATTCTGATCCTGGAAAGAAGGTATATCAAACAGATGTAGCACTACTAAACAACTCAACCCAGCCTATCACTTTCCCTCCAAGCAGCACAGTTGTAGTTGGTGTCAACGAAATCCAACCAGGAGTTCCTGAAGGTTAGGCACAGGGATAATTCATCTCTAACAATTTCTTTTCATTTTTTATATTTAAAATTGTATCATTAAATCCATTCACAGATAAAAAACCGAGTAATTATCCCTCACTAATTATTTATTACGAATTAATTATGACGTAAGCTAGATTTTATAACTCTTCCAATTTGCTGTTACTATAAAGAATTCCATACAAAAGCTAATTTATAATTATATTTAAAAATGCAACTTAGAGATATAAGATCAATTAGAATGGAGTTTGACGGAAAGACTAGTAATTGACAAAAAGACGAGAATGCAAGCTATTGATTTTATTAATTAATCGGTCTAAAATGACCTAAAGTAGTGTCTAATTCAAAACTATTTGAATACTTGTGTTTACGTATTTAGCAATGATTTTATCTATGGTGATCTCCTATCATCATATTAATTATGGTACATTCGCCGAATGTACTAATAAACATAAATAGATTCTGAAATACTAGCGTTTAACTTGAATATAGGATATACTAACTCGCAGATGGAGTACCCCGTTATCCAAACTTGTACTAACAATATACATGGACATGAACATGAATTGATTTTTTTAAATATCGAAAATCTAAGCGATAAATATTTTCTATATCGTATACCATGTAATTCATATTTCTATTCTTCATGTGGGCAAACTTGTACCTAATTTGAAGACACTGACACATTATGTAGAGGAAAATTGCTTTGATAAAAAATTATCGATTCCTTAATATTCTCACAATATTAGGCTTCATCTTTGTTTTCATAACATTGAGCAATAGTTTTGGACTTGTATCAGTTTCTGCAATTGGCAAAAATAATATCATTGCAATTATATCCAATTCACGTTACGATGTAACTTACTACCCTCTCAAATTAGGTAACACACTAATCTGGTCCAATCATGATAATACGGATCATAAGATAAAAATAAATGAAAACACAACTAGTGAACTAATAACTGAATCGAATACTATAAAACCCTATTCAAACTTCTCGTATACCTTTGATAAGCCAGGAATATATCAAATTTCTGACCCGTTAAATTCGCAAATGGGCGGTTTTATATCGGTATCTAATGATGTCGCAACAAATACAGTATCCAATAACATGAAAAATAATGTAGATGTTCAGTTGGTGCAAGAGCCAATCAGACCCACAATAGAAAAGGTCACCAATTTCATAATCGACTTTATCAATCAAAAAACCAATAAAGATCAAGAACATGTCGACTATGATTTTATCATCTATAGTGAAAATGAAGGTGAAAATAAACAAGTATACAAGCAAACACACCATTCTGATGAAGGAGTAGATCAAGCTACATACAGATTTTCACAACCTGGCAAGTATATAATAAAGGTTACAATTTATGATATTTTGTTTAATCCTGTAAACCCAGATCTTGCAATTTTTAACGTTACTGTACCAAAGTAATATGTTAGTTTCTAGTCTGTTGGTCACCTTACTTCTACATCATCTATTTGGTATTTGGAAAAAGCATTACTAGTATAGTTATGATTAATACGGTCATAACTGCATATTACCATAATCGCACGTAGAAATACTGATGATGTTTTCTACATAGTCATTTCGTAGTAAGATTAACACGTGCCAAAAATTATAAATCAAAATTTGTCTGACAATTTTAAGAGGTCAATAAAGTAGTGCCATTCTCCAATCAAGTTAGGCACTAGTCTAAAGTCAAACCTTACTTTTATAATCTGTAGTCTACAATCACAGTATAACTAATTGTTACCAAAGGGGGCAAAAATATGTATCATTGGAGCAGGGATAGGAGGTCTAAGTATAGGATCTCTGCTTGCTAAAGAAGGAATAAGCGTGCAAGTTTTTGAAAAATTAGACAAGGTAGGAGGAAGAACCGCATCTATGATGTTTCGAAACCATATACTTGATAACGGATTTCACATCATGCCATTTTACAAGCAATCTGCTATCTACAAGGTACTCAAGTTATTAGGAATTGAGAAGAGGCTTAGATTAACTAAAGTTAGAAATATCGCATTTTATGAAAGTCAAAAATTCTACAAATATCCTACGAGCATAATTGATATTCTCACACTATCCCTTGTATCATTTAGAAGCAGACTACATTTGCTGAAAGTTCTATTGCCTATATCTTTTGCTACTATGAATAAGACTGAATCTTGGGACAGAATACCGCTAACACATATCACCCAAACGTTGGATATGCAATCAAAACTTTTTTTTGATGCTATATGCATGCTTGCATTTGCAGATACGCCAGAACACATATCATTAGGTGAATTTGCACGAACGATTATACGCGCTAACCCATTTAGAGGAGGGACAAGCGAATTTGGATATCCAGAGGAAGGAGGGTACGATACAATCGCAAAAATACTTGCAAAATACATTATGGAATCAAAAACCAACTCCTCCATATTGCTAGATACACAGATAAAGAAAGTAATAGTTGAAAATGGCAAAGTTAAGGGATTAATAACTTACCAGAACGATTTCATTGAAAGTGATTGTATAGTGATTTCATATCCTGCATATACAGCTATTAGCCAATTATTTGACTCTGAAGTTTTTGATATGGAGTTCATACGACAAGTAAACAAACTTAATAAAACTACCTCTGTTGTAGAAGCACATTTTGCATTATCAAAGAAAATTGAAGAACGCCAGATAATATTTCCAATTGGTAATCAGTTTATCACAAAGGGAATATTTTTCATATCAAATATATCGTCCAAAGTATCTCCAAGCGGAGAGCAACTCGTCTTGGTTGGAACACCGGTGTCCTCAGAGGATGCGGTCAAACCAGACAGTATAAGAAAAATAGTTCAAGATATGAAGGATAATCTCGTTACGATTTATCCTCACTTCAGTGAGGAAAAGGATTTGCTATGGGAACGGCCTATGGCGTGGCAGCTTGTAGAGAGTGTGGTAAAGGAACCAGGCTTGGTATGGAAACAGAAGATGCCTCATGAAGTTACTGAAAAGGTAGAAGGCTTATTCTTTGTAGGTGATTCAACTGTCAGTTATGGTATAGGAACCGACTCTGCAGCGCATAGCGCACTACTATGTTATCCCAAGATTCTATCATACTTATCCCTCAAATAAGAACTATTTTTTTGGCAGTTATTTCCCAAGAGTTATTTTCAGCCTAAGTAATAATTATTAATTATAAAATAGGTTTTTTGCCACCTACAAAGGTTCCAAGTTCTGTCATCCTACCAGCAAGAAAACCTAGCAAACTACCGTAGAGCAAATGAAATGCTAGTGAACCTATGATTATAACTGGATATAATCCTTGAAAATGGCTAGAAATTGCAAAAATGTACTGATTTGGTGCAGATGTGAGAAAAGAATCTAACTTGGGTTGTATACCAAAAGAAGCAAGCGGCACAAATAATATGATCCATAGTGCTAA
>DATBFR010000087.1:0-28788 GCA_036558405.1 Nitrososphaeraceae archaeon
GGAACTCATGTGTTTAATCTTGGGCTTATAGTAGTGGACATGCAAAATGGGTTTGTAAGCAAAGGCGGATCTTATGATCGCCTCGGAATGAATACCTCTACGTACAGGAAGATTATCCCCAAAATTAAGGAACTGACTGAATTTTGCAGAAGCAATAAAATTCCTATATTTTATACGGAAGCAGTCAGAGAAGCAAGCGGAATTGATCTCCTAACAAGAGTTCACCGGTTGTTACCATTAGCTAGAGAGGAACGATTGAAAATCCCGATATGTATCAGGGGTACTTGGGACGGCCTAACGATAGATGAACTTAAGCCGACAGAGAAAGATCACGTAGTGATTAAGCGAAGAGACGGTGCTTTTCAAGATACAGAATTAAGAGTCTGGCTTCAAAGCGAAGGCATTAATACGCTAATATTTTGTGGAGTTGATACATCAATTTGTGTAGAGACATCCTTGCGTGAGGGATTTAATCTTGGGTACGACGTAATTCTGATATCAGATGCGACTGCTTCAGGAATCCAAAAACATTATGAAACGACGTTAGAAAGAGTACGTGATTACTATGGAGTAGTGGCAACCGTTGACAGGTTCTACGCCATGATAAACAATCTTAAGGAATTAAAATCGGGCAAATTTAAGAAAGATGAGATTAACGATAAATATAGTAAATTCTTGGCAGAATTTAGCTTACTTGACATCAGAGAGAAAATCCAGAGTGAACTTGCAAAAGCGTAAGTTGTGACTTGAACGAACACTTAAGGAAGCCTATTTCTCCCTCTAGCAACCAGCACTGATAAATTAAACATCATTGTGATACAGTCAAACAAATCTACACAAGACTGTACACTGATATTCTACTTATTTTCCAAAGGGAGGTGCCAATTTATAATAACCTACAATGTAAGATGTGTCTGGTCTTGGGTCGGCATCGTCTTTTGGCTCAGCAGTGACACCAAAATCTGTATAGGTATACGCATTGACTAAATTAGCGTCATAAACCAATACACCACTACTGTTGAATTGACCAACACTCAAGGTATACTTTGAAGCACCTTGATTATTATCTACTAACCAACCCTCGTACACTTTGCCTTCTGGTGGAGTAAACTCCGTCACTGCATCAATATGGATTTTTTGACCGTCAGAATTGACATTGATCAGGCCCATGATTTCCCCCTTGTCTGTTACAATAGCTCCGCTCTGAGGGATTAGAGCACCGTTAACTTGCGCAGCATCACCAGCAACGAAGGTAACCAAAATAGCACCAATTAGAACACCACTTAAATATATTATAGACTTACTCATGACAGTCTTTTTCGTAGGCTTCCATATAAAAGTACTTATCGCTTTGTTAACAAAAAGGCAATTCATTTAACCATTGATAGCGATTTACCAAACCAAATATCTGGATTCCATTCTGACAATTCTATGTGGGAGATAGAATAGAGTATAATACTTCTGTAGAATCAATGAACCTTATTGTGTCTATGCCCGTACCACTGCGTTTGTTCTAAATGCGAGCTGCTGCTGTATCATTTTCTTGCACTAGCAACTGTATGTAACCGATATATGGTAACATAAGAGTCTACAAGGGATTAACTGGTTTTTTCATTGACGAGTTTTGTTCTCTTTAGATATGAATCCAAAAGAATTGGGAGTATAACAAGATTAATGACTACTACTGAAATTACCGAAGCAATAAACAAGTTCTTAAATTCATAATCTACTGGAAGAGACAACACCATAGCTACAGCAATCCCTCCTCGCAACCCTCCCAATGTTAGAATATTTTGCCATTGACGTGGAATACGAATTCTAACTAGTCGGAGAATGACACATCCACCATAGACTGTAATAGCTCTTGAAATTATTACTATCGTAATAGGCGCCAAAATTATTGCAACTAATGATATGCCATCAAATGATTGAAATTCGTATACTAATGGAATCCCTATCAAGAAGAAAAGAAAGCTATTTGTCATAAACCCCGTATAGTCCCAGTATTTATGAAATGCGGCCCTGACTTGTGAAAACATGTCTTTGTGTGTTCTTACTAGAAACAGAGCAGTGAAAAGAGTTGTAACTACCCCAGATATATGCAAATAATGGTCTGCAATTAAGAATCCACCAATTGCCAATGCTATTGAGAATGTGAAATTTACGTGTTCATCTCCATGCCATCTGTTTAATACTTTGCCACCAACATATCCAAGTACACTGCCCAGCGCGACAGCACCCATCATAGACCAAATGAATGAAAGTGAAGTGCTTGCAAGTGAAAAAGCTTCATTGGAAAACATGATCCCTATTACTAAATTGAAGGAAACAAGACTAGTAGCATCATTAAAGAGAGATTCTCCTTCAATGATTAAATTTAATCTTTTAGGGATGGTAAATCTTTTGAAAATAATGGCTACTGCGACAGCGTCAGTCGAAGCTACTATGGTTCCAAAGAGTATTCCATCCATAAGGTTAGTATGTAAAACCAAGCTTATTCCTAATGCGACTATGAAAATGGTTATAACTACTCCGACTACTGAGAAAAATAATATTGGTACTATTTCACTTCTAATTTCTCTCAATCTTAATTTTCTGCCTGATTCAAAAATTAGAATTGGAAGGAAAACTAAAAGTATGAGCTCAGGTAACTTATTTACAGTAAAGTTATAAATTTCATCCAGCTCGTTGTTAACGAACGGAATCACTACCGAAACTGCCCCTAATAACATCATGATCGTTACACCTGGTATTCTTATACTGCGAGTAAAACGATATACAGCAGCGGCTGCAATCAAAAAACCACATGCAAATAGCAGTAATGTTTCAGGTTCCATAATGCAACACATTAAGACTAGAATTACTATCTGAATTTAAGGATTAGTTTGAGTTAGTAAACAACAATAATTGAAGACGTTATAAATGAAGTACGTTAAGGTAAAGGGAATACTAGACTAGCCAATGCATAGTTCAGACATTGAAAAAATTTGGATTATATTATCAAAACGGGTAGGTCTAACCTGGGATACGGGAACTAAAATTGGAATTATTAATTGCATGTTCATACTACAATTATTATACTTAGACTCTGTTAATACGTGGATGCTCTGAGTCAAACTGACGTAGTAGGTTTGATCCCTGTTCAAGCGCTTCTTCATAGCCATCTTTTATTAGCTGTCTTATCGTAGTATCAGAAAAATCAAAAGTCTTGTTAGCAATCGTATGTATATCATTTTTGCGCTCTATCCTGAATACAAAATCCAGAGTAACCGCATTATCGATAAGATCGGCATACTTGAAGTGCTTACCCGTCATGAAATTCCGAGTTAAGGTTTGCTCCTTCAAAATGTCGTCTACTGCTGCTTTATTAACTCCGTTCTCTACGGCCACTCTAATTAAGCGTTCAGTCAGGTTAACGTAATCGGTAAACATAATTGCCATCCTTTCATCAAACAAAGTCCTGTCATGATAAGTCAGATCATTTTTTCTGTCTATTAACGCATCATAATTGGCAGGCAGAGAATCCTGTCTGATTGGATGTACATTTATTATGCAAGCACGTAAAATAGGAGGTTTGGATTTTTTGACATAATGCCAGTACCTGCGGTGTTCAAGCACAGCGTCTCTAAGTGGAGTGTTTGCTACAATGCCTCCATCCCAAAAGTGGCGGGTTCTAACAGTCTTGTTATTACCGGATAATTTATGGCCTTCATTTTGAATTTCATTTTGTTTCTTATTGTTATAATTATCATTATCGTTACTAACCTTATCGTGCTCTTCAACTGGTATCCTTGTATAATCATAATTTACTGGCACAGAGCCGCTTGCAAGAACAAAATCAACTTCTATTCCCTTATCGTACCTTATAACAAACTCATAATCTTCATTCTTGTTATCTTCCCTAGCAAATTCAGGACCATACCTTCCGTATTCAGTTTTTCGGCTACCATCAGCTTTTTCATAACTATCAAAAACTACAGAGAGTCCCTCCTGAACATCCAGAGCAACTAAAAGTAATCTAGGTTCTTTCTCTTGGTAACTAGTTACTATCGGAAAGTTTGCAAATTTCTCAAGGCTCTTTTTCAAAGGCTCATTGCTATAAAGATACCAGGTATTTGCAGGATCTAAAAACCTCCTATCATCCACCGTCTTGGTAGGAGTAAAAACATGAGGTACGCCTTCAAAAATAAAACGTTTTGTGCCATAATATCTTCTAGCCGATTCAGCAGTGGCTAAATTATTATTAAAGTAGTGCCAATAGTCCCACCATTCATTAAATCCCGGGACCTTGTCAACCGCAGAATCTGTAGCCATATACTCCCAGAACTCAATTAGACGGTCTGGAGATCCTTTCCACGTTTTGTTTTCCTTTACATAGCTGACTAGCACAGCTGCATTCATTGAACCTATAGAAGTACCTGCAACGATGTCGAACAATGGATGGTCTTCTCTGCCTAATTTTTTGTCTCTTTCTGATAGTAATTCGTAAAATGCCTTATAGGCGCCAGCTTCATAAGCACCAAGGGAACCGCCACCCTGGAATATCAATGCCCTCTGAAAGTCGTTATGATTTGACAAGTCTAATTATCTTATTTCGTGGTAGGGCTATATTATCGGTACTTTTTCATTAGACGGCGTTATCATACGTGACCATGACCCATGAATCTCAGCTTCTGAAAAAGGAAAGATTCTGTCACAGGATCAGTAGCATGTTCGCTAATATTGGTCCAAGTGAATCTTTATATCTCCAAATCTTAATTTGTACCTGTGTCCAATATCGCTGTTACAAATGTGAAAAGTGGAGGACAATGAATCAACTTTTTACACGGAGGTAGCGAATTTTGGATAAGTTATTTGTAATTTACCTAAAATAGTAGGAATCATATTCTATTACCCAAATTGGGAACACTTAGGCACTTATTATTTGTAAAGATTGCTATGTCACAGCTCTATGGGAGAGAAGAAGCTGAACATATTGTTGTTGATCATCGACGAAGCGTAAAGTCTGTTACTTGCCATTGCTAAATCAATCATGTCTAGAATTAACTTGTTATTCAGCCGTATTGAATTTTCTATTATCGCATGGCTATCCTTGCAAGTCTTTACCATTTCCTCTTCAATTTTCTTAGACTGCACCGCATTGCCGAAAGTAACTTCACTTTTTTCGTAAGCTCTACCTAGAGTTTTTTGCATAATCTCACTCATAACTGTGAAATAGGTTACGTACAAGTCTGATCTTGATTTCATTAATATTCTTTGATTTTCACCGATTTTGTCAAGGATCTTGATAAGGTTCTGTTGATAGTTGTCCAATACGCTTTGTAATTCAGTATCCTCTTTTCCTTGCGATGTGTCATTTTTTTCTAGCGAACGGGATACCTCTTGAGCCACCTTAGTAGACTCGGTTTTAGACACAGGATAACATTACCTGCCGAAATATATATGCATTTTTTGAGCCTTATTAATCAATAATATGTAGCCAAGTGTCACATTTTGAAAGGAATTAGCTCGACATTGTGCTTTTTAAAAAAACCCCCAGCTCCAATGGGGCAACTAATTAGTGATTTAGTTTACTGCGTAACTGCGACTGGATCTGACATAGCCGCATCTCCTTTTCCGACCTCAGAAATCGTCTTTTTTATAAAATCCCAGAAATTTTTCTCAAATGCGTGTGCTCTGTAAGCCGATACCGCAGCAGCTGGTAGAGTTGCTATTCCAGCAGTTAGAACACCTGCTACAGCTGCAGGAACAATAATGTCTCTACCCCAAGCCCCTGTTCGCAAGATTAAATCATAGTTTGCTTCGGTACCGCTTATCATTACTTCGACATCTCTTACATTTCCTATGACAACACTGGTTAGGGTTCCTTTATGCGCCTTTAAATCCCAATAATTTTCGGCCTTGTCTTCATGAATAATATCCAATTTAAGATCTTGTAGATATTTCTTAATTTGATCATAGAGTTTTGAAACGTCTACATTTTGTAAGGTTACGTGTTCTTGTCTCATGGCCTTCAAATCACATTAATCTCATTTATACCTTTTTACGTGGTTAATCTTTTGATGATCGTACTGCAATTCAAGTTATTTTTGCATTAATGTATTCCCTTCCAGTTTATGCTATTTGTGCAGCTACCCTGTCAAGAACTAGGATGGTTATCAATCCGTAAGTGTTTTAGTGCTGTTATCCTTCAAATGAAGGCGGGGCAACAAGCCTGTTATCGTTAAGCGACTTCTATTTTTGTCCTAATTGTCAAGCGTTATGGTTTTGAAAATGTGTCAAATACTGTCCAAGCTTCCTTGATTTTTCCATTTTGAAAGTGAAAAATCTCTACACCCTGAGTTTCAAACGGTTTATTCGTGGGTTCAATTCCGAGAAACTCTTTTTGAAAGGTTCCCTTTAGAGTCCACCTCATTGCAATCTTGTCCTCCTCACCAAATTCATCAACTATTGTAACTTTCATATCTGGAAATGACTCCCTGTCTCCGCGTACCCACTTTTTGAATTCTTCCAGACCTTTAACTTCTTCCATTCCATGATAAATAATATCGGAGGTAACAAAATTAGCAGCGTTATCTATTTTTCCTTCATTAAAGATTTCCTGAACAAATTTGCGAGCAGTCGACTTATTTTGTGAAGACATAAATTTCTAGAATAGCATGTCACCATTAAAGATTTCTATTGGTCACTCGAATTTGAAGAATAAAGCACGACTATTATAGAGTCAACCTCCTGCTCATACACTATAGTAGATCCAGACTTAACTAGCACTAGATTTTATGCTACTACGTAGGGATGACCTACGCGGTAGTCATTCACAATGTTACAAAAAATATATCTTATAATTTGGCTATTAGGGCAGCCTTCATCTTCTGAAATTCTTCCTCGCTCAGGATGCCTTGCTGTTTTAGATCCGCTAATTTCTTAAGCTTCGCCATAGGGTCTTCAGCTGACTGCTGAGGTTGTGGCGCTGCCTGTGCCTGTGCTTGACTTCCCTTCAACTGGTCTATCTCATGCTGATAACTTGCCTTCATTTTTTCCATCTCTATTTGGTTAGCCTGTTGCTGTGATTGGATCTCTTGTTGCGCTCTGCCTTCTGCTCTGGATCTAGCTATGCCTGCACCCAAAGCTGCTGATGCCCATCTGCCTCTCATAAATCCAATTTAAGTCAAAAAGAAGTAATAAACTTATCTAAGGCTAGGCTGTAATAATATTAGCCCACAAACTTGTATGATGCATAGCCTTGTCAATGAACAACCTAAAGGTTCCCTATTGAGAGTTACGATACAAATCATAAGTTGTAAATTGCGATATGTAATTTCCCAAATTCTAAATTAGTATCCTTTTGAGGAAAATGAGTTTCCTCTTTAGTACCTAAGATGTCAACAAAAATGACAGACCAATCCAATAAAGGATCTATTACTGTTGAAGAAGATTACAATATTGATTTTCTTATCGAATCTGCGTGATAATCAGAAACGGCTTTTAAGAAGACAAAATTGTCAGGAACTGAGATATTCCTAACTGATGTTTGATATTCGTTAACTAATCTAGTAATTGATACGCTTGAGGAATCTAATGCCTTCAGTATAACACTTCTAATCTCAGCAGAACTTGCCTTTTTCAGCTTATTGTAAGGAACAATGCCAAGCGATGCCATAACAAAAACATTGGGCATATCTCCTTGAACATCATCTTCTATATCCTCCCAGTCATCTAGCAAGTCAAGTAGCGCCTGATTATAATGAAAAATTAAAGAAATATTTTCATTAAAGTTTGGCAAAGCCGCATCTAAAACCATCGCATAGACTAACGACGCATCAGAAGACTTGAACTGATTAAAATTTCTTATTTCCTTATATGAGAATGTGTACCCTGCAAGAATTCTGGATTTGACAATTCTCTCAAAATTCCAGAATGCCCAAAACTGTTTTAATGATGAGTCTATGGTATATTCTAAAAGAACTCTGTAATCAGACTTCGCGATCTGCTGATTTATTGATCTGCGTACTTTTCTTGCTACCAACCTATATTTTCTTTCCCCTGACTCAAAGAATTTGTCGTAGAGAAGGATGTATCTTGTCAATAGCCTCACTAACTTATGGACACTTAATGCTTGGTCAATATCATTTGTATCAAAGAAGGTGGCGGCGAAATAAGTGGGGTCCTGGGCTTTTTCGTCTAAGTCCTTATACTCGGTTGAAAAATTTAAATCGTACATCATTAATAATTTGCTCAAAGAGATCATCTGATTAATGAAAATCAATCTGTCCTTAGGATAGGTTATTTGTTTAATAGCCATGGTAATTTTGTTTTTAATAACATCTGTGTTGATATGTTTGAATCCCGATCTATCAATTTCCTTCATGCTTGAAGGCATGTTTGCTCAAGTATACCTTCCTTGTCTATAAAAATAAGCCCATCTTTATTGATGATAAGTTAGCTACCATGTTGAATTAATCGTAACGCAAGAATGAGAAGGGGGCAGATATGAGCTGCAGACATGTCTGTATGGATCTTGAAAGAATAGTTGACAATTTAGAACGAATAAGAAATAAAGTTCAAAGGAGGACTCCAAAGAGTTTCAGCTTTTTTAGGACTGGGGTTATAGGTAATCGCAACTTATTCATGATGATAATTTTGATCCCTATAATTGATACCGTTAGGTCAGGGGACTTCAAACAAAGACTATATATGCTTTTTCAATACTAGTATTTATAATTGGGAATATCCGAAAGGGGGTCAAGAACTATTTGGTTGTGGCCAGTTCAGATCGGCATAGGCGTACTCTGCATAATTCTGTCAGTGATTATTGTTCTATCAGCAACAGGGACAGCGTTTGGGACTTATGTAATGCTGTTCTTGGCTGGAGTTGGTATAATGATACTTGGGGCAGAGAGGGTATTGAGCGGGCTACGGGCAAAGAATGTCAAACGAAAGTCTCGGTTAATTAATCTAAGTATTGGTATCGGTCTCATCACTTATATCGGATTAGGCTTTTTTTTTCCAGAATTTGCCACAAAGTGGCTTATCATTTTTCTCGCCTTTGGATTACTAGCTAATGGAATCATAAGAATATTCAGCGGCATAAAGAAGAATAAAGAAGAGTCATTTGATTTTTATACACTTTACGCTGGAATAGCTATCACCGCGCTATCATTATCAATTCTTGCGTTTCCAAAATTTGGATTTGTACTCCTCATAGGTATGACAGCTGTTGCCTTAGCAATGAGTGGGATACAGATAATAATTGCCGGTATCAGAGGAATGCGTACGTCTGCTCTTCCTGAAAAACAGATCGAGAACTTACCTTCTCCAACGCAGTCTGAAATCGATCACGAATCTTCTTCGATACCAAGAAAAGGAATCTGGAAGAGTAGATCCTGGTTCAGGGATGAAGACAAGAGGTACGTTCTATATAGAGGAGTAAATTTTGGCTCCAGAAGCAAATTTCCACCTTATCTGCCGATAGCGCCACTTGGAGCCAATTCAATAACCGAAGTAGATTTGAAAAAGGAAATTGAATCAGTGAGACCTGAGTTAGATCTTATGAAGAAACTAGGATTCAACGTTGTACGTCTACTTGTTTCATGGAAAGCGTTAGAGCCTAGGCCAAATCCCAACTTGGACGAGCTGTTACCAGAAGGTAGGCAATATCTTACATACTTAAAGGAGATAATTGACGAGCTATATTCGAGAAATATTTACGTAATTTTAGACTTTCATCAGGATATTGCAAACGAGATATACGGTGGAGACGGATTCCCGGATTGGGCATTGGCAATAGACAAGGAGTATGAGCGACCGAAACACTCGCAGCCTGACAACAAATGGCAAATAAAGTACATGATCAATAAGTCGCTCAGACGTACATTCAAGTTATTTTGGGAAAATAGCTTGACCAATACAGAAGAGGGACTTGAAAACTATCCAGTCCGCACACATCTCGAGAAGACTATTAGTCAAACTGTCAAATTCTTTAAGTCCCAGAACAATAGTGCCGTATACCCTGCGGTTTTAGGAGTTGAACCTTTCAATGACCCTCACCCAAATGTGTTACCCAAAAAGGAATTTGAAACTAGCTACCTAGTAGACTTTTATAATAATGTTAATGCCGAAATAAGCAAAATCGACAAAAATCTCTTCATTTTCATTGAACCAAGAGCGGATTGGACTGTGGAGGGCGGTTTACCCGTTAATTACGGTGCCTCACCCCTTGATGTAAAAGAATCATTCAAGATGGATTTTATAAAAAAAGTGATGGTTGACAAAAGCGTCGATACTAGAAAGCTGACAACCTATCTTCCAGATGATATAGCTTCTGCTTCTGGTGGTCTTAGCAACAATGGCGTTTTGTCATTTCATTATTATGATGCAATGGCCGTTGCCAGCTCCTTTGTCGCAATTCCAGAAAGTATGTATACTTACAAAGCACAGTTTCCTGCTATATTTGCCCAGTTACGTGAAGCTGCTACTACACGTGGACTCGTACCCTTTCTAAGCGAATTTGGCGCATTCCAGGAAGCTGAACAAGTTCGCGAATATTTGGATCTCCAATTCGACCAAATCGAAGCCTTTCTTCTTAACTCTACCTTATGGAACTATGATCTGTACAACACAGAAGATGGTAAGGATAATTGGAATTTTGAGAATTACTCGCTACTAGGACCTAACAGAAAGCCTCGGAACATAGATGTGGTTGCTCGTCCTTATCCTATGCGTAGCTCAGCAGAACCAACATTCTTGTATTTTGATATAGAATCAAAATATGCATGCATCATCTTAAAAGGAAAAGTTGTATCTGAAGAACCCACGGTTGTCTACATTCCTTACGACATACACTACTCTCCTGAATTCACAGTATGGGCTACAAGCAATGATCTAAAATGGGATAAGGAGAATCAGCTGTTATACTGGTACCCTTCAAAGGATCAGAAAAATAATCAGCTAATTATAGGAAAGGACAAAAGATTGGATATCAATAAGATCCCCGATCGATCAAAACAGTTGGTTGACAAAGCTATTTTTTCCATTACCTTCAGCTAACTATGGGTGCATGAGAGCGGTCGATGTATTCTCAGTATTAGGTGATCGACCTTTAGTAGCTCTAGAGGGGTTTGCAACAGCTTTGTTAGGGAGATAGTTTTTCAATTAAATCAAGTGTTTCGTTCATTGTAGGAGGCTCTCCGCGAGAATCCCTTACATACAAAGATGCATACGCGTTAGAGAATGTCAACCTATCTTTAGTGCTTAATTTACAGAGATAACCTACGATATTTGCCGAGTCCCATGAATCGCCTGCGCCAGTTAAAGTCTGGGCCTCCACCTTTATTGCAGGAGCAAAATAAGTCTGCTGACCATCGGACCATCCTGCTCCTGCGCGAGTATGTAGATCCACACTAATTACCAGTTTAGATGCTAATTGCTCTGCAGCATTTTTTATATCCTGCTCATCGTATTTGTCGGGAGGCAACACTGTGTTTAATCCAAGTGATTTGGCCAAAGAATTTGCTTCGTTTTCATTTAATGCTAAAGCATCTATACATTTTGAAATTTTTAGCAACGAATCTCTGAATTCATCTCTTCTAAGATTAATATCAGCAGGATCAATAAAGTGGAAGGAATTTGGAGATTTAGTAAAGGCAAATTCTACTAGTTCTTCAGCCTTTAAATTACTACCCCAATTGACCACCATTACCGCATCAGCATCGTTGAGAATTTTTAGCTTGTCTTCTGAATCAATTTTATCTGAACCAAAATATTCATTGTCAGCCACGTCACTTAACATTATGTTTGCTTTTGCTTTGGTAACTTTTTCATCAATAAATTCAAGACCTGTTGTACGCCCATGTTTTCCTCTTTCTATTTTAAGATTTACCGCATTGCCAAATTTCGAAAACAAATTATGAAGCATGGCCGAGCCCAATTCATCTGCAACTGTAAATAAGGTCACGCTACTCACTCCTAATTTGGCAAGGCAGTAAACAATATTTACCGCATTCCCGCCCTTTCGCTCCGTCGTTAAAATATTACGAATGCTGCCGCCTCCAAACCTCGCCTTCTCATTCAAGAGCTTGATAAATTCCTCTCTAGAGCCTAACTTTATAATTCGGTCAACAAAAAAATCAGGCATTACTACTATAGATTTTGTTCTAATTTCCTCAAGTGAGTCAAACATTATGCACCACAAAAAGGAACCTTATGCTATTTGGACTTTTGTAACTTAGGGTCACAGCCACAGCCACAAGCACCCTTGACACTTTCTCTTTTGATGAACATGGTGTTTATGTCAATTTCGCCGCCTAGAAGAAGCCGATAGGAATATTTGTAAGCAAGAAATCATACTATTTTGTTAGCCAATGAAGGTAATCTTATTGGCAGGAGGCCGTGGAACCAGGGCAAGGCCCTTTTCTCTATATTCTCCCAAGGCTATGATCCCGCTAAACGGAAGACCAATAGTAGATCATATCGTAAGATATCTTGCTAATTTTTCAATTATAGAGGAATTCATTATCGTATGCGAGTTTGATCATTTTGGGAATCAAATTGTAAATTATTTTGAAGGTAAAGAGGATAGTGTAGGAAGGAAAATCATTTTTGTTGAAGATAAGAAAAATGGGACGGGAGGTGCTATCCTGAGCGCTGAATCATTGGTTAAAAATGATGATTACTTTGCAGTATGGTTCGCAGATAATCTTTGCGCAATTGATATGAATCACTTTATTCGTCAATACGAACTATTAGAACGAACCGAGGAAAATGATCCTGGCAAGTTTATTGGAATTATAGCTACGAGAGACCAGAGAAAAGAGGAAACTGGTATTGTAGTGCTAGATGCTAAAGATAAGCTTAGTATTAAAGAATTTATCGAAAAACCAGTTATGAAACTGGAATTGCCGGAAACTCTTGGGATCTATCTTTTTAGTCCTAATCTGCTTAAATTCATACATACTCAACAGAAAAGATCAATTATAGGCGACTCGTTTGATTTATCCTTTGATGTACTAGCGCAAATACCGCGACTTGGATCCAAAATATTCTCCTACGCGCTGCCGCCCGATCGTGACTGGATAGATATCGAATCGCCAAGCTATGCCGATAGAAATAAGAAACTGATAGAAAATATTATTTCACAAACAAAAATTACAAAGAAAGAACAGCAATAAAAATTAGAGTTACTGCATGGAGTATTATATCAGTTATGATGTGCCATATTTTTTTTTAACTTTTGATTTGTGTTAACGTTATTTTTGAATTTACGTTGGTAACGTAACGTTGGTTGCTATTTCCTCCCATAACAAGACCTACAATTATAGATCAGTTCACAGATATCGAGAAGTACAGTGTATTGCTTGGATGCTACTGCCGCAATAAGGCCCAAGTTGAGTACAAGAAAGTAGGCATTGTTTGTAGGCCTCGGATTGGGCGGAAGTACTTTAGATTAAGTCAAAGACAATGATCTACATCGTTCGACTCAAAGCATCGGCAAAGTTATTAAGTTATTTATACTAAACCTGAATTGAATCATGACGCTATCTGAACCTGGCGCCTTAGACGCCTATCGAAAAAGACTGGAAAAGGCGAAAGTGGAATTGGGGAAGGCAGATCATTACTTCAAAGATCTTACAACCAAAGAGAAAAATATGACCAAAAGGACTATGCTAATTTTACTTAGCGAATATTCAGTACTTATGCGAGATTTATACTCTCAGATAGAGATATTGGCTATAGCACATGCATCACTGAAGAACCAAATTGACGTATTGCAAAAAATCTTATTACAACTTCCCGATATCAAGAACAACAATCAATTAAAGAATCATTTAGAAGAATTATTTAGCCAGTACAACTTGTCGTTTTGAATCTGAATCCACGGTACCAAAATCAAATTCGTGATATTGTCATAGGTATCGATAGATAGTTTCGGTTGCATCTTTACTAGAGATTTAGAAATTAATACAAGTTACAAATTTCTATTCTTACCTATTTCATGGCCATTTAAGTACTTGGTAATAAATTAAAGTAGACACAATAGATCCAATGACCAGTGCAGCTATTCCACCTATAATTAGCAATGTTCCGCTTCTCATTAATACAAAGTATTACAAGTAATTGTAAATAAGACTTGCTCATATTTCCTAGTCCATATAATTAAATAGGATAAGACAGGTACTTTTTTCGGCTTTTTCAATTTCTCGATTGCAAACCTGACATTTATGATCCAAATTCAAAAAAGATTGTAGTAACGGGCCATCAATATTTCTCACAGGTATTCTCTTATTATTTCGCTTGTTCTTTCTATCCCATTATACTTATCTGCAATAATTTTTAGTTTCTTAGAATTCTCAAGAAATTGATCCGAGTTTAAGGCAAGATTCACGGCCTCTATTATCTGTTCTTTCTGGATATTATTTGGATCCAATTTGATACCGATTTTAAGTTTCTGGACCTTGGTAGCATTACCTAGTTGCTCACCATGGTTTTGAATTGGAATGATTATCATTGGTTTTCCATACATTATGGCTTGAGAAATTATTGTATGTCCACCTCTGATTATGACAAGATCTGAAAGGGTGAAAAGCTCATCTTTTATTGGACACCATTCGTAATACAAGATATTTGGCGCTAATTTGGTTGGATTAGTCGAGCCGTCCGGCCTTCCTTCAGAAGCTATCCACTGAATTTGAGTCATTGATCTTGCGGATTCAATAATAGTCGAAAGTAAGGAAAGACGAGTTTGTTTAGGGCCACTTATATGTATAAATATAATTGGCTTTGACCTGTCCAGCCCAACATCATTGGCTATTTTTGTCAAGGTATTAGAATGCATAACATAATGCGGTACTACAAACCCTACATATTCGATCTTTTTTGACGTAGTATCGCAATCCCACAAGTTATCCTCCGATATCGTATAAGGTGGTGGAAGATCAGGAACCAGCATTCTGTCAGACTTGTTCCAAAACAGACCCATAAATTCGCCATTCAATTTTTCAAAGAATCTTGCAGCTGAGAATTGCCTCAACCGCGGAGAAAGAAGAAGTTTAATTTGGTTAAGAATAACAATAGAAGGCACAGACAAAATTTTAGCTGAGATGATAGGACTTAATCTGGAATCTGATACCACTACATTGGGAGCAAATGAGGACATGTTCTTAATTTCTTCTAGTATTTGTTTTCTAAAATTTGAAAGCCACATTGGCAATTGCGCGAGGCTTCGCTTAACTGAGAAACCCGAATCACTGCTCCAGACAAATTCTACTGGAGGCACAGTCAGGCAGTCATAGCCGTTCCTTTCCACATAGGGCACTGCCTCACCATATGAAGAAAACTTCGACAAGTAATCTTTGTCCAAATACGAAGCAATAGTGACAAGGCGCGAAGCGTGGCCGAGTCCTACACCATAAGGAGTGAAATAAATTCTAGAGGGTATATTAACAAACTGTCAGAGTAACCATAATAGCTTATCGATACTCTCTTCACTATATATTCAAGCATATACGCTCCCCTAGCTGCAAAGCGCCCCAGGCACAAGCTGTTCTTGCGCATGATCAAAATTCAATACACAAACTACAAAAAGTAACTGCCACAAATGAAAAAGGGTACTAACCGACAAAGAGTTTCAGAAAATGAAAACAAAGTTATTATCGAGCTTTTGAAAAACTGAGTCTATGCTATCTGCGTGCTAAGCACATTCTATGAACCTAGTTATGAGTGGGAACTGGAATTTAATACGGTAATCTTCAAATACTACAAGAAGAATCTTCTGAGTAATGTACAAGAAGCGACTAGAATCTCATGTTAAAGTTGCAGTGCTTATCGTGCTGGCTATAGCCTCCTCATCTATAGCTTTTCAAGCAAGCACATATGGTCAAGAAGGATCTGAACAGCAAACCCGTGGGGTATTTGTGTCTGATCTGGAACCCAGGGCAGCATCGAACGGAACAGGACTTGCAATATTTAAAACACAAGGAGACGATAGTATGTCCTTTGTAATAAATGGTAGTGGTATCGCAGATGTCGGTAGTATTTTCATCTCACAGTGGACTGGAAGCGGCAGACCCGCCGATCTAGTCACGCTACATAGTGCCACAAGAGACGGACAAATCAAAGGCCCATTTAACGGTACAATTGTCAGTGGTAACTTTACCTCAGCTGACTTTACAGGACGTGCAAGTGGCCGCAGTATGTTAGATCTTGTAGGCATGATCATGAATGAGGGCGACATCTGGGTAAGGATTGGAACAACCGCATTCCCGATTGCAGAAATCGCCGGTAGATTAATCGTCACATAAGCGGCCCCCTTTTTTCCCTTCTATTTTTGAAACAAAGTACATTTTTTTCTGAAATTGCATTTACATCCGGGCATTTTGATCGCTGATACTACAGGAGAAAATTGGGATTTTGCTGCACACTCCGAGCAATTTGGATGTCTATATGCTCTGTGTAGAATGAAGTTGAGTCAACCTATCGGTGACAGCTAGGCAACTTTATTTACGATAGGAAACAACATTAAAATGGTTTTTAATTCTAATGGAATTTCGTCAAATAAGTACGGTAAAATGTCTTTAATTTTTCATAGCTACATTGATTATGAGCTGGTAAACTAATAACATTTTGAGATAGTCAACCAAAAGGATAGGATTGGTAACGAAAGAAAGATTCATAATGCGACTATGAAATTTTTTGATAGACGTCATTGCCTCTGAGGCGGGAGCTCGTTAAGATACTTCTGGCAAGAGCACAGGATAAAGATAGATAGTAAATAATGAAATGACAATAATTGCGGCTATAGTGAGCACTAATCCGTTCCTAATCATCTCTTTCGTCTGTACTTTCCCTTTTTCATAGACTAACGCATTAGGAGGTGTACCCATTGGCAGGAGGAAGGCTAGGGAACTGGATAAGGTAATTCCTGCAAGAATAGGCAATGGGGACCAATTATTCAGTGCGGCCATGCTTGCAACAATTGGAATAAAGATAGCTGCAGTAGCTGTATTTGACATAGTATTGCCGACAATCATTGTAATGGAAACAATAAGAACCACTACTATCGGAAAAGGCAAAGCATCCACTACTGATAATTTGCTTCCCAGGAAGTCAGCAAGACCAGATGAAGTAAACGCCAAAGACAGTGAAAGCCCTGCGCCTAAGACAAATAGCACACCAAGCGGAATCTTCTGTACATCAGACCAGTTAAGAAATTTCTCAGTTCTAGTCTTTGGTATCACAAATAATGAAATTCCCCCTAGAATTGCAATAACTGCTGTTTCAAGGTACGAGTCCTCTCCAGCCCAAGCCGGAGCTGCAAACATTAAAAATAAAACCAGTAGCAAAATTGATAATGAAACACTCTGCTCCCTCGTTACTTTCCCTAGCTTTTCCTTTTCACTAGTAATTATCTTTCTGATGAGAGTTTCATCCATTTGCTCTTTTCGTACTTTACTTGTAAAAAATAATATTGAAATAAGCAACATTGTAACGGCCAATGGCGCACCTACTGAAGACCAGTTGCCAAAAGTTATAGTCTTAGCGAAAAGCTCATTTACTATTTCAGCATACATAAGGTTAGGAGGAGATGCAATTAGGGTAGTAACACTTCCAATTGATGCTGAGAACGCTATCCCTAGTAAGAGCATGACTTTGAATCTTGGGCTAAATTTAATACCATTTTCAGACAATGAAGATAACACAGCGAACGCCATTGGGATAACCAAAATGGCCACTGTAGTGCTCATAATAACTGTCGAAATTATGGCGGTGCAGATCATAAAACCAAGGATTATTCTCTTGGGTGAATATCCAAAAATGCTCATCATGGCAAAAGCGATCTTTCGTTGCAAGCCTGATTTTTCGAGTGCGAGAACAACCAGGAACATTCCTAAAAGAAGAATAATTATTGGAGACATATATTCTGCTCCTACTGCTCTTAGTGATAACACACCAGTTATGGGAAACAGTGCCAAAGGCAATAAGGAAGTTGCATATATATTAACAGCTTCAGTGATCCACCATATGACAAGCCAGAGCGTTATTCCAGCAACTATCTTTCCTCTCTCTGGTAAACCCTCTGGAGTAGGACTAACAAGGAGAATGAAGAATAATAGAGGACCCATAATGAGTCCGATTAATTTAATGTTATTAATTTTAGTAGATCGTGAATCATAATCCTGCATTGCTGCTGGGATTATTGAACAGTAATATAATTGAATATAGGTATTACGAAATAGAACTGATTTCCCACCTATATAACCCCTGAAGAGCGGTAGCTAGATTAAATCAAGTTCATTAGAATAATCAAAATCCTACGCAGAAAAATGAAAAAATCTAAAAATACTAGTCGACCTAGTAGAAAACAAGCTCTAACAACAAAGAATATTTATGAAGGGGTAAATCCACAAATTGTGAAAGACCCTTGAACCCATTTGAACATTCAAAAATCAATTCTAGCTATAAGATAGGGAAAATAATGATTGTCGTACTTGTTTCTATTGGATCCCTAATTTCGACCGGTTTAATTCATCAGATAGCATTCTCTCAAGAATACTTTAGTTTAGTATCTACTTCTTCTTCTTCTAATAGTCAAGCCACAGATGAAATTACCCCTCCAGTTAACATTAAAGTTCCTTCAAATAAAGTCGTAGAAGCGACAGGAAAAGATGGAGCTTCAGTTAGCTATTCGGTAACGGCTTCAGATGCATCAGGAAAAAAAGTCAGTGTGGATTGTAATCCTTCATCAGGGTCTATCTTTCCAATAGGTACTACCAAAGTCGCATGCAGCGCCGAAGGGTCTAGCAGCACAAAGTCATTTTCTATTACGATTAGAGATACTACTCCGCCAACTGTATTTGTGCCAGATGACCTCGTTCTTGAGGCTACTGGACCATTAGGAAGAACTGTGACCTTTAATTCGAATGCAACAGATATTGTAGATGGATCTTTAGCCGCCAATTGCAATCCCCCATCAGGATCCACCTTTGCTCTTGGCCAAACCAAAGTGCAATGTAGCGCAACTGACAGCGCAGGAAATACAGGGACAAATGATTTCATCATTACTGTTAGGGATACCACGCCGCCAGAAACCACTTTAGGAGACGTATCTGTAGGTTGGCTAGGAGTAATAACTTTTGATCAAACAACACCTTCCAATGATATTAATTTCAATTTTAATGGTACTGATTTGGTTGGGGTTGAGCGATTCGAATGCAAGTTGGATGATGGGTCGTGGCAAACTGGAAAAACAGTAATAAATGCATCAAATATTGAAACTAATCTTTGTACATACACTTCAATAAACACACAGGGCGTTCACAATTTTCTGGTTAGAGCAGTTGATACATCAGGAAATAAAGATCCTACTCCCCCTAAATTCACATGGGAAATAGATTCGCCCCTCAAGGCGGTCCAGGATTTGATCCCACAACTTGGTAGTAATGAGTCTACTGCGGGTTTGGTCACACAACTAGAAGAGGTAGCCAATACTTTGTCTGACCCCTCCCACGAAAATGACGCAAAAGCCTGCTACCAGCTTGACTCTTTTATAAATGACATAAAAATCAATGTTCTGACGGGAGTTTCTGTTTATTCTAATTTTGACTGGATATTTAGAAGCACATTTGCAATTATGGATAATCTGGGCTGTCCACCTCCTATTGCAGACGCAGGGGAATCACAGAGTGTAGATGCGGGTACTAGTAATGTTATTTTGGACGGAAGCGGTTCATTGTATGCGGGTAATGATGTAAGTTATCAATGGGAGCAGGTCGGTGGAAGTCCTACGGTAAACATAAAAAATGTTGATTCGGCGAAGGCATCTTTTAATGCTCCATCTGCTTCCGAAATAACTGGAAGTGAATCAAGTACCACGTTGAGTTTTCAGTTGACCGTCACAGCCGTTAACAGTCTCACATCCACTGGTATTACTACTGTCGAGATTTACGCAGAAAACACACCACCTGTTGCCAAGTCACAAAGTGTTACAACAACCAGTGATACACCTACATCGATAAACCTTGAAGCCAGCGATAAAGATGGAGACAGTCTAACCTACGCAATAAAATCCTTTCCTACTCATGGCTCACTGAGCTCATTGGACAAGGATAGTGGGTCTGTTACCTACACTGCTGATCTAGGGTATACTGGATCTGACAGCTTTACGTTCACTGCAAGTGACGGAACATCCACTAGCAATGCTGCCAAAGTCTCAATCACCGTAAATAGCTTAACGCCTGTAAACACACCACCTGTAGATACACCATCTGTAGTGACATCTCAAAATGTTTCAACGCGCATGAATACGCCTCTCAATATTACATTGCCAGTTTCAGATACTGACAATGACGCCCTTAGCTCTTCAATAGTAACTCAACCTGAAAACGGGAGCTTGGGCAAAATAAACCAGACTACTCATACTGTTACGTACAGTCCGAATCCAGATTTCACTGGAACCGACAGTTTTACTCACAAGGCAAATGATGGCAAAGAAGATAGCGACACAGCGAAGGTAAATGTTGATGTGCGCAAAAAATAATGTGATAGTTGGTTTATATTTGATAGAATTTTGCAAGCATTGGTTCGAAGACCTGTCATTTGACATGGCCTTGTAGGTATAAAAACTCCATAACTGACTTTGGCATTTCAACAAAACGAATAAGTCCTTTCATAAGATTCTAAGGAAAACCGGATCACTAAATCGAATAGCAGAACTGCTCAAAAGTAGAATGTTAAATTAACAGTTTATTTTCAGAACAATTTATGAAATCTAGGTTGTATCAGAAATTAAACGTCGTGAAATTATGACAAACTTAATCGCGCTAGAAAATCTAGTCTGAAATTAGAATCCTTTAAATGCATTAGCTTACTACTACTCATAATGAGTAAGCTAAAAATACTGATGCTGGGATTTGCTGTTGCCATATCTTTATTCTCAGTAGCAAATCTAAATTCAGCATTTGCACAAACAGAAACAGAAGCCTTTACAGCGATGCTTTCAGGAGGAGAAGAAGTGCCCCCAGTTACTACTCAAGCCATGGGTGTTGCCTCATTCAATGTCACGGGGGCAGATTCAGTTGACTATAGTGTGGATGTGACCGGAATGGATAAAGTTACTGCCGCACATATTCACAGTGGTAAGACAGGTGAAAATGGAGGGGTAGTAGTTACGTTGTTTAATGGAAGCACAACAGGTCCAATTTCAGGTAACCTGGCGAACGGAACGATATCAGAGTCAAGTTTGGAAGGGTCGATGCAGGGAACTGCAGTAAGTGATCTAGTCAAGGCCATGGAACGAGGCGAAACCTATGTTAACGTTCACACCGAGGCTAATCCTAACGGAGAAATTCGAGGACAAATAAGTACTGCAAAATAGAAGGTAAAGGATCTCCCGCACTTTTATTTTGTTTTTTCATCTATTAAAAAAGCATCTGATACTCTGTTATAAAGACGAATATTTTACTACAATTCATTGCACTTTAGATCAATGCTTGATCATCTCAATTTGATTGGGTAGTTAAGCAAGCAAAATCAAAATTCATTCCCTACTTAATCAATTTGAATTAATGAGATAAATTATCTGTTCACTCGTATGAGAAAGTGAGATAGAAAATAGGAAACATTTCTATGGAAGGAACCTCAAAAATTAAATATACTTCATTGAATTGAGATACGTAGTAACAGCATATATAAGCAAGGACCTTGTTGGAATGCGGTATGGAAGCAGGATCTAAACAACAACCTGGCTGGATTAGGGGAGCTCAGTTAGGATTAGGGGCTGTAATAATTATTTTATCTCTTTTGATTATCTTTAACCCAGTAATTACTACTGTCACTTTGGTATTCTTACTTGGGATAGCCTTACTATTCCTAGGTATTGAGAGAGTAATCACTGCTATATTTTTGAGCAAAACTTCTCGCCTTGGAACAATCGGACTAGGAATTATTTGCATTATCTTTGCAATCCTGTTTATGACATTCCCGCAAGGGTCTACTACTACTTTAGTAATCATTGCTGCAATTGCACTCCTGTTTGGTGGTATTGCTAAACTTTTTGAAGGGTTGCGTAGGAGGGAAAGAGGGAGGTTGCATAGGTGGTCAAGTGTTGGAGTAGGAGCACTGGCTCTTGCAGTTGCTATTACAATATTTGTAGTACCTGGATTTGGTATCGGCCTCGTTGGAGTGATCTTCGGAATTGTTCTTATTATCATGGGTATCCAGATAATATATGCTGGAATAACAGGAAGACACAGAATGCTAAAGTTGAAATAGGTTATCGCAACGGTTGAACAGGCTTCAAAATTAGGGACCAGCGGTGTTCATAGCGTGATTAGCTATAGGAATTCTGCAAACAACTAAAATAATTTAAAAATACTAATAACAGCTCGTATTATCACAGTTCTGAATATTGAATAGCAAAAATGATTTTCAAAGAGCATTAATATTTCAAGGCGGTGGATCGCTTGGGGCTTATGAGGCTGGCGTTTACAAGGCTTCTTACGAATTGCTGTCTGAAAGGGACATAAAACTAGGTAGGCAGGGAAGACCACTTTTTCATATAGTAGCAGGTACTTCCATAGGGGCGATGAACGCAGCTGTGCTGGTCAGTTATGTAAAAGAGAACAAAAGTTGGCGAGGATCTGCAGAACATCTGATTAAATTTTGGGAGTATATGGCAACAGATTCTTTCATAGATACGATTCCAGCTTTTGAAGATTGGTGGAATTATTGGCGGAATTGTTGGCGCTATCTCAATTTGGATCTGGCATCAAGTGAATCAGCGAGAAGATATTATGGTACAAAGGAGTTCATGTTAAAAGGGGTACCCAAAGTTTTCAGTCCCTTTAAGACAATAAAAGATAGGAGGTTTTTGGATCCTGTAAATACTTGGTTTCTTTATAGCAACGAACCGTTGAAAAAGAGTCTTGATAAATTTGCAAAGTTTCCGATATCAACAAGTTATGACAATAACGAACCGCGGCTACTCTTAGTAAGCGTCGACGTACAAGAAGGGGCCACGGTCGTATTTGACAGCTACGAAAAGGCGGATGGTTTTCGGAAAACTGAATATGGCCGGTTCGGTCCTGAATTTGCAAGGCGACCAGATGATAGGGAAGGATATGAACATGTAATTAGCCATAATGACGGTATAGAAGTTGATTTTGTTCTTGCAAGCGGTTCGGTACCTGTAAATTACGATTATACAAAGTTGATCGTAGAAGATTTCGATGGAAAAGATGGGATCAAGGGCGGAAATGAAAAAGATACTCAAAATGGAAATAGGCTCACCAATATTACTAAGAAAGTTCGATATTTTTGGGATGGTGGAATTATTTCAAATACACCTCTCAGGGAGGCAGCTATTGAGCATCGCAGATACTGGGTTAATGTTCGAAAATCTGAAGTTCCTCCTCTACGAGCATTTATAGTCAACGTACATCCAATCAAGCAAGAATCTTTGCCTGCTGACTATGACGCACTTATTGACAGAAAAAATGACTTGACATATCACGATAGAACTTTGTTTGATGAGAGAATGGCAATAATGATTACGGACTACGTTAACATTGCAAATAGCCTCATCGAATTAGCTGAAGATAATAAGATTAGCAGGGATCTAATAGATAGCATACTAGGTCAGCAGGCAGATACTAGAAATCTTAGCACCGGGAAGCCTCTCAAATATTCGGATCTTGTAGAACATATGGTTTTTGTAGAACAGGTAATTAGAATAGAACGAAAAAATGACAAACATACTATAGCAAACAAAACATTTGATTTCTCAAGCACAACAATAAGACAATTAATTGAAGATGGATATAAAGAGACAGTAGATCAGGAAGCTAAAAAAATCAAAATGTGGGACTCTGGGCATCCAAGGTAAGTTGATATTAATTGGAATAAGTTCATTGCCTTGCCTTCTTACTCCATATCGTAAAATTTTAAAGTAATTTCTTTTGATTATGATACTGATTTTCCTAAAAGTTATTCAAGTTCAGGCATATACTGGCTTCCCGTCTGAAGTATATTTTTGAATCCTTTTTGGTAGAGGCTGAATTTCTGGAGTTGAATGGGTAGCCTGAATTTCTGGAGTTGATGAAGACACGATTTTTGATGACTCTTCAGTTTGTTCTGATTTTTCTTCCTCTGAACCATTATCATTCTCTTCTAGGACATCCTCTTTATCCAATTTTCGGATTGAGTCATACAAATTGGCTAATGTAACTGTCGATTGGTTAAGTTCTGATAAACAATCCTTCTGCAGTTCGGGCCTAACTTGATTATTATCAATTATCTTCCAAAGATTCCTTTGGATCAGTCTTATCTCATCTATTCTTTTGAAATACTCACGACGGTAAGCATACCTATCTCGCTTTAAATGTCTCAGATTTGTTCCTAGATCCCTTTTCAACTCCCCCCTGATTCGATTATAATCATGAGGCAAAAGATCCTTTCCATGCTTTTCTTTGATATAATACTGGGTTTCGTCTATCGTGTATCTTTTAATAATGCATTGCACGACATCATCTTTGATCCTTTCCCTTTGTTCTTCTACTTGTTCATTTTGTTCTTCACTCAAATTCCTTACCTCCCAGCTACTTCTATGCGAGGGATGCCTATATAAGCACTAGGTGTATTCAGCAAGATATAATATGGCCTGTCTGATCGATTAGCCAGGGCATGTTCGGTCATATCATCAGAATTTCTGTGTAATGACTTCCACCATCCAATCTCCATAATGACAGTATCGATAGTGATGTAGCAATCATGAATCCTGCGAACTCAAAGCGTTATTTGCCTGTCATTTCGTTAAAAAAATGTACGCATTTGTGGTATACCTCCCAGATATTTTGTTCAAAAGTTCCCATCGGAAGGGGCTTTTAATGAGGAAACTACAGGACAATTTCTATATATGGAATGATTTATGGTCTAATTATTAGCATGATGAAAACAAAGGGCGATTCAAAATCATTTCAATTTTGGCCGTTTCAGATCTCAGTAGGTAGCCTGTGTCTAATACTTGCCGCAATAGTTGTGGGCTATGGTGCAAATACTACAGCTGGGGCATATATTTGGTTATTCTTGGCAGGGATTGGTCTAATGATACTTGGAGCAGAAAGGATAGCAAGTGGCTTACTTTCTAAAGGTGTCAAAAAATCATCTCGGGCGATCAATGTTGCTGTAGGTGCCGGGCTCATTATCTATATTGGATCTGGCTTTTTCTTTCCACAATTTGCCACGAAATGGCTTTTAATATTCTTGGCATTTGGGTTACTGGCTAACGGAGCTATAAGAATATTTAGTGGATTGAAGAAGAAGGATCAAGAATCGTATAATGTTCCTTCTATTGCAATTGGAGCATTAATTGTGATTCTATCATTATTAGTACTCGCCTTTCCAAGATTTGGGGTAGCTCTTCTTCTCATAATAACTGCTGTTGCCTTAGCAATGAGTGGGATTCAGATAATAATTGCCGGTATAAGAGGAAGGCACAAGGAGGCGCTTACTGAAAAACAGATCGAGAACTTGCCTTCTTCAACGCAGTCTGAAATCGATCAAGAATCTTCTTCGATACCAAGAAAAGGAATCTGGAAGAGTAGATCCTGGTTCAGGGATGAAGACAAGAGGTACGTTCTATATAGAGGAGTAAACTTTGGCTCCAGAAGCAAATTTCCACCTTATCTACCGATAGCGCCACTTGGAGCCAATGCGATAACCGAAGTTGATCTGAAAAAGGAAATTGACTCAGTGACACCAGAGTTAGATCTTATGAAGAATCTAGGATTCAACATTGTACGTCTCCTAGTCTCATGGAAGGCGATAGAGCCTAAGCCAAATCCAAACTTGGACGAGCTGTTACCAGAGGGTAGGCAATATCTTACATACATGAAGGAGATAATTGACGAGCTGTATTCGAGAAATATTTACGTAATTTTAGATTTTCATCAAGATATTGCAAACGAGATATACGGTGGAGACGGATTCCCCGATTGGACCATTGCGATAGATAAGGAGCATGAGAAACCAAAGGCTGCTAAACCCGATAAAAAGTGGCAAATGAAATACATGGTTAGCAAGTCGCTCAAACAAACATACAAGTCCTTTTGGGAAAATAATCTAACTAATACAGAAGAGGGCCTTGAGAACTATCCAGTCCGCACACATCTCGAGAAAACTATTGGTCAGACGGTCAAATTCTTCAAGCTCATGAATAATGGAGACTTGCACCCTGCAGTATTAGGAATTGAACCGATCAATGAGCCACATCCAAGTGTGTTACCCAAAAAGGAATTTGAAACTAAGTATCTTGTCGAATTTTATAATAATGTTAATGCAGAAATAAGCAATATTGACAAGGACCTCTTCATATTTATTGAACCGAGGGTAGACTGGACGATGGGAGAGGACGGGATGCCAGTGACTTACGGAGCCGCTCCTCTTGATGTAAAAGATTCATTCAAGATGGATTTTATAAAGAAAGTCATGGTAGACAAAAGCATCGATAAGAGAAAGCTGACAACCTATCTTCCAGATGATATAGCTTCTGCTTCTGGTCTCACTAACAATGGCGTTTTGTCTTTTCATTATTATGATGCAATGGCCGTTGCCAGCTCCTTTGTCGCAATTCCAGAAAGTATCTATACTTACAAAGCACAGTTTCCTGCAATATTTGCCCAGTTACGCGAAGCTGCTACTTCACGTGGACTCGTACCATTTCTAACTGAATTTGGCGCATTCCAGGAAGCTGAACAAGTTCGCGAATATTTAGATCTCCAATTCGACCAAATTGAAGCCTTCCTTCTTAACTCCACCTTATGGAACTATGATCTATACAACACAGAAGATGGCAAGGACAATTGGAATTTTGAGAATTACTCACTACTAGGACCTAACAGAAAACCTCGGAACATAGATGTGGTTGCCCGTCCTTATCCTATGCGAAGCTCAGCAGAACCAACATTCTTGTATTTTGATATAGAATCAAAATATGCATGTATCATCTTAAAAGGAAAAGTTGTGTCTGAAGAACCTACCGTTGTCTATATTCCTTACGACATACACTACTCTCCTGAATTTACAGTATGGGCTACAAGCAATGAGCTAAAATGGGACAAGGAGAATCATCTGTTATACTGGTACCCGTCAAAGGATCAGCCTTACAACCAGATAATAATTGGAAAGACTAGAGAACTCGATATCAAGAAATTACCTGAGCAATCAAGATCCTTGGCAGGCACGACGACTTTCAATAAGACTTTTAGCTAAAAATAGCTAAATGATTTTGAATACATTTCGATGGTTAACACCTTCTCTCGCAACAGGAATTGGTGATATAGTTCAGACTACATCCACGAGGGAAATTAGAATCGAGTGGTTACAATGTGCGAATTATAAGTTTTTTCCCTTTCCATTTTCAGATGATGACTGAATTCTATTCATTGTTTCTAAGCACTCAAGTTGCTTTTTCTCGATGTCTTGCAACTTTTCGAAAAGGGATTTCATAAGGTATTTTAATTCTTCTTCTCTAATGATTCTTTTTCTGTAGAAGGTATTTGTAATAACAGCCATGACGGTGGCGATTAGAGTTATCCAAATAACATATAGACCAATGCCATGATTCTCCCCACACTGGTAACATGAACAACATCCAGATATCCTGCAATAGTAACATCGTGACACACCACCAAGTGCATCAAGGCGAATTGTTATTTGTTGAGTTCTGCGCCCTTTTTTCTGCCTCGTACATTACTACTGTTTCAGCAACAACAGCTACACTAGGCGCGACCAATAAACTAACAGCTCTCCCCCCTGATAGTGTGTGAGCACATACAATTGAAAAAACATAAGAATTTTATAAACAAGATCCCAGCTAAAAATTACAATCACAAACTTACTGCAATATTTTAGCTAAAAAGTAAAAAATTGCAGCACCATTTTTATAGAGATAATTCGTTGGTCCTACTGTATCGCAAACAGATGAAGTTTAGCTTTCACAATTCAGGTATTATTGTTTTACTTTTGGTATTTACGGCCACACTATGTCCTGCATATGCTCAAGTAGGAAGTTTAACACCCGTTCCGCTCGAATCACCCCCCACTGAAACGATCAAGATCGTAGATCCTATTACAGGTAAAAATGTGCCAGCAGGTGAAGATCTCCAAGTAACAGGCGAATCATCGGATGATACTTCCAAAGATTGTACAGTGTCAGTCATAGTCAACAATATCAGGCCGTATCAGAATGCATTTCCTGCGGGCGCTGCAGGAGACGGTGATTACTCGAAATGGAATTTTGTAATACGCGAAAATTATACAGAATTGATTCAGGGAGAAAACAAGATAACTGCAAAATTGACTTGTCCACCTCCTCTCGCAACCAGATGGTATAGCGTATTTGTAACTGGCTCAGGGGGACCCGATGGTTCTAATACCAATGCTACACAGGTTACACAGACCACAGCAGCTGAAACAACACAATCCAATTTAAGTTCTAGTGAAAGTAACATTACAACAGGAGCTTCTGCAGCAACAACTCCAACAACGCCATCCCTACAGCCAGAGCAGCCAGAAGAAGAACCTTCAGTTACTCCTTTGCCATTGCCTTCTACTCCTACTCCTACTAACGCTACTACTGCTCCTACTACTACTCCATCACCGCCACCAGGAGGTCCTTTAAAGATTTCAATAGCTGCTCAGAAGAATCCAGTCAGTAGAGGTGATAACCAAAGTATTACTATAAAAGTTGCCGATCCAAATTCCAATCCGGTTCCAGGCGCAGAATTAGACGGGGTACTA
>DATBFR010000088.1:0-10433 GCA_036558405.1 Nitrososphaeraceae archaeon
CTCCATCTTCGACAATAACACCTATCATTTTTGGACTCATCGGATACGGGTCATTAGTAAATGCTGCCCCAGGACCAATGAACACATTATTTCCGATTATAGTGAGTGGAGGAATGTATACTGAACCTTCAATTCTGCAATTGTTGCCAATTCTAACATTGTAATCAATATGCACAAGTGAACCTATTGAAACATTGTTACCGATTTGTGTATTATCACCTATGTAACTGAAATGCCAAATCTTTACGTTATTACCAATTTTTGCGCTTTTTGAAATATAATTAATCACATTGCTTCCAGAAGGCTCTTCAATTTTCATTATCTATTACTCCTACCCTTTCCCATTCTTATAAGTGCCATGGAAGGCCAGAATTCTTGATTTTTTCTGGAATTTGTTTTTGCCAGGCTTTGAGAAATTCTATATCTTTATCTTTATCTCGAAGTTCATCAGGCAGCATTATTGGAATTTCATCAACTATTGGATAAAACCTAGAGCATTTCGAACAATATAACGTCCCTTCTCTTATTATTGGCTCGTTCACGCTTGAATCGTTAATCGTATTAATTTCACATAGTTCAAGCGGATAAAACTTGTCAATTGGACAAGCAAGGATATCAAGTAATGATTTTCTCATACTTTATTTCAGATCCATGTATATGGGAGACCCGGTGTTACTACTTAATAGTGCCGCCTCAGCTACTTTAGTAACGTTCGTCGCATCCTCTGCAGTTACCAAAGGTTTGGTCAGCTTTCCTTGTATAACCTGAATAAAATTTGAGAGTTCAAGAGTTAGTGGCTCTTGAAATCTTGGGTGCCTTGGTATTACTGTAGACTCTGCTTGCTCAATCTTTATGTCCTGAGTAAGGAAGTCTCCACGAACAATACCTTCAGTGCACACTGCAGAGAAAGTGCGAACCTTCTGCGGAGTAATCCAATTTGATGCAATTATTGCAACTTTTTGTTCGTCAAATCCAATCATAATTGTCGCAAAATCTTCATACGAATGAAATTTCTTCCCAGCTCGAGCAAAAACCATCTTAGGTCTTTTGTCGAATAGGAACATTGCAGTGTCTATATCGTGAACAGAAGTATCATATATAATACCCACATCTTTTATGTGCAGAGGCATTCGATTTTCTCTATGGAATTCCATCATAATAAGATCTCCGTAAGATTTGTCTTGAATTAACTTTTTCACATCTTGCACTGCGGGATTAAATCTTTCAACATAGCCGCATGTCAAAATCAGTTTATGCTTTTTGGCTTCCTCGGTCATTTCTTCGCACTCTGCTGAGGAAAATGAGAGCGGTTTCTCGACAAAAACATGGCAGCCATTTTTAATTACCTCTTTCGCAACCCCTAAATGCGTCTTAGTCGGCGTACATACAAGGCATGCATCAAGATCCTTTTCGTTAGTAAAAAGATCACTTAATGACAAGTAGTAATTTGATTTATACGTACGTGCTACCTCCTTTGCCCTAGCGTCTGAAACATCACAAACGGCAGCCAAGGTACCCAGGTCGTGAAGGACTCTTGCGTGGTTCTTTCCCCATCCTCCAACCCCAATAACAGCTATTCTAACGCGCCCATTCTTTCCTACAGTTTTTACCATACTGGCGTTAACCATTCCTTGTATTTCGGAATTTTCCCACAAACAACTTTCTCATACTTTTGCCTAATGCCTCTTGTGACTAAACCCTCTTTACCCTCGCCTACGGTGTGTCCATCAATTTTTGTTATTGCAATAATTTCAGCAGCCGTTCCTGTTAGGAATATCTCTTCTGCAAGATATAGTTCTGACCTAGAGATGGGTCTTTCTACAATTTCATAGCCCATTTCTCTAGCAATAGATATTGTAGTATGTCTTGTTATTCCTTCAAGTATTGAATCTGAAGCCAGCGGAGTGTAAATTATGCCGTTTCTTACCAAAAAGATATTCTCGCCAGATGCCTCACTGACGTTTCCGATTCTATCAAGCAGGATTGATTCTTCAAATCCCAGGCGCTTGCTTTCCTGTGTTGCAAGGATCGAATTGAGATAGTTTCCTGCTGCCTTTACCATGGGGGGCATTGATTCATCATCAATTCTTCTCCAGGAAGATACGCAGGCCGAAATTCCTTCACCTTTAAAATATTTCGCAAAAGGAAAGATGATGATGGTGGTATGAGTTGGAGAATCCTTAGTCACATTCAGGTCTATTCCATGTAATCCTACGAATGTAAGTGGCCTGATATAACACGATTCCTTTATTGATGCTTTTTTTATCAATTCTACTGTGGCATTGCACAACTCCTCCACAGAATATTTAACTGAAATTGAGTAAACTTTGGCGGATCTATGAAGTCTTTCCATATGGTCCTTCAACCTGAACACAAAGAGATCGTTACCTGTAGAATATGCCCGTATACCTTCAAAAACAGCGGTTCCATAATGCAGTGCATGTGTCATAACAGGCACTTTTGCATCTCCCCACTTCAAATATTCACCATCAAACCAGACCAGCTCTGCACCTTTGGTCTTCATAAATGGCAAGTCTATGTTTGGCTTATAAAAGTCTTCAACAGTGAAGTATTCCTTCGGTTGGAAATTTCATTCCCATTATTTTCACTGTGCAGTCTTTCATTTTACTGAATTTTTCTACCATATTCCAGTTTTGTGTAATAACACTTGCTACATGGTCCGAAACTAGATTTTTCCATGATGACATACCATCACCTGTTTGAGGAGGACGCATGCTACTATTTTCGCTGATATGCTTACCAAGTGCTTCTTCATATATCAATTCCTTTACCTTTGTTGCAGAAATATGGAGCCTCTTTGACTGTTTCGGATGAAGATTATACAGAGTTAGCGCCACTCTTTCTGCGAAGTCGCCGGTGTATGAAAAAAACTCTTTTTCCTTTACATTTCTAAGTATTTGTTTTCGCAAGGTCCAAGAGTACGGTGAAATAATAGGTGGAAGATATTTTACATACGGCGATTCGAAAAAATAATCTGGAAGAATTTTGACATTGTCAAGTTTGCTAGTCAGTCCTTCCAACATGACTTTTCTTATCTTATATGGAAAAGGAAATGTGCGAGTGTTGATCTCTATGTTATTTTTAAGAAATACTACAGGGTATACGTAGACGTTATAATTCTTTGAAAGATTTGAAATAATAGTCTCATGCGCCTTGGTCACAGGATTAAGATGGGCAAGATAGAGAGCTGCAATTTTTTCCAAGTATCAATTATAAAATAACTTTGTATAAGGTAATCACAAAAAGTATAAAGAGAGTTAGACCTTCTTGACTTCAATCTCGATCGTCGAGACGTTTCGGGTCCGTCCGTCTTCGGCTTGTACTGTTTCTGAACCGATCCTTACCTCGCCTACCTTGTACCCTGCATTTTCCATTCGTTTCAGAATTATTTGTGAGACATCTACTGCTCTTCCAATGCTAAGGCCTCTTGCCTTGATAGTAACCGTTGGTTGATTCGCTAGTTGTATTAAAGTAGATGTGACGTATGCCATCAGTGGTTTTTTTCCAATGTAAATGGAGTCCCTTGGTCCATCTCTTTGTCGTACTTGGGCATTCTGTGATGCTTCTGCTTCAGACATAAGAGGTCATAATCCAAAGGATAATTTAAATCTAGAAGTAACTTAGTTTGCTTTGTGGCAATCTTCCAAGGTCGTTCACAAATTACAAAGATATCTTGACTATGAGAAATATTAGAGCCCTGGCCTCTCTCTCTGGAAAAATAGATGAGTTGTCCAGTGCCTAATTATTTAAGTCAAATTCTCTTCCGTTCTACGTTTTTTGAACGATGCCAAGGTTTGGTTCTAACCTTCTGGTTACAATAACTGCAGCGCAGTACAACTTTTGGTAGTTTCAGGGCACATGTCGAGCAGTAGTTAAATAAATTATAATCTACCCGACTTCGAACAGACTTTGTCCTAACTACGGTGTCGACAGATGCGATCAACCTCGTGGACAATTAATCTACTACCTCCACCATATTGGACAAGTCTGATCTGGCTGGTTTAGTCTACTTTTACTTCTTTTAGTTTAGTCTTTGGCTGCTCATTAATTTTGAAGTTTAGCTCCAAAATTCCATTCACGTAGGTTGCCTTCACTGAATTTTCATCTAGAAGATGATCTACTGGAAGCTCTGTATGGTATTTCTTGTCGCCTTTCTCAGCATGTATTGATACCAATCCTTCTTTAACTTGCACCTTAATGTCTTGCTTTGTCAAACCTGGCATCTCTGCAGTTATTCTAAGCGTATTGCGTTTCTTGTCTACCGATGTATCAATCAAAGGTTCCTTGTAACCACCCTGTACTTGGCTTCGACCCAATGGTTTCACGTTCCCGAATTCCTTTACATGTGGAATTCCGTCTGGACCTACGTGTAGTTGGTACCCGTAGTAGTATGGCAAATTTGCTTTGTTATTACCTTTTTCCTCCTTGAGCGCTTCAAATGTCTTGTCAAATAGACTATCTGCGTCTGCGAATTCTTGGCTCATCAGTTCAAGAATATTTCTAATTCCCCAATTTTCTTTCCACATATCAAATCACTAACATATTGTAATGCATATTACAATATATATAGTTTTCTTACTATTCCTAAGTTTCTGCAATAAGCGGTCATCCAAAACAGCGTGCTAGTGGAATACGAGTAGCTAGTAATTTCTCCCAGACACAAGTAATTAGGAGAGTTCTAAAAAACGATCCAATTGTGATTGGAAGGTTTCTTTACTTTGATGCTAATCTTCCACTTGAGAAAATTACATTTTTCCGGAAAAAAATGGTAGCACTAAGATACATAGAGAATATTGTTAAGAAGCGTCCAAATATTGGAAGACCTATGGATCTTTACAACAAGTGATTATTGCAATCAGGTTTAAAGCAATCAACTTACCTCTAGTATGATATGATATGATGAGAAAGTTTACTCTTTCTTGTATATATGCGGCGTTTGTTTCGATCTTTCTTATGAACTTAAACTCGCTTGAAGATAATCTACCTACTAATTCATACGCGCAACGAGTTATTCCTAGCACAATTACTGGAGACATATTTTCTGGCGACGCCTCCAATGACCTATCCAAAGAGCAGGGAAATGCCCCACATTTGGGGGTAAATATGAGAGGATACTATTCGAGTATGCCACAGTCGAGAGAAGCCTTGAAAAATCCTTTTCCTGGCAATTATTATGAGAGCAGCTTCAAAACTCTCAAGGAAGCAAACGTTATTGATCATGTTCGTTACAGATTTTATTGGGAGTCTTACGAGAGAGATCCGATCGCTTTTCTAGAAGAACTAGAAGTCGTGGCTGATACTGCAGATAAATATGGAATAAAAGTCATATACGATAACCACCAATTTCATACTTCATCTTGGCTCGGTAACGGGACCGGTTTCCCTGCATACTTTTTCAACGAACCATCGTTGTACAAACAAGGCAGCGGCGGAGCGACAAAGTATTCTTCCGCACAAACGTGGTGGACTAAATGGTGGGACCGAGGCATTAAAAGCTCGGATGGCAAAGACGGTTGGACCCTTCAGGCAGAATTTCTAAGAAAAATAGTAGAAACAGTGGATGACCATCCCAGCACGTTAGGGTATGAGATATTAAGCGAACCTCAAATTCATAACAAAGATCAATGGGTCAAAATCGGAAAATACAATAATTTTATAACACAAGAATTAAGAAAAGTCACAGATAAAATCCTAATCTATAGTATCAACGTTCCCTTAGACACTAAGAGCCTAATAGAGGTTAACGGTGAGAATATGGCAAAACTGGCTCCAGAAGATAAGAAAAATATTGTAATGAAGATGAGCTTGTACGGACTTCCTTCGCTCAAATATCAAAGTGAGAAGCTCGAACTTTATTTGAATGCAAGCAAAATTACAGGCGTTCCATTGTATATTGGGGAATGGAACAACGTAAAACGAACTGCCATGACAAATGAAGAAGGCAAAAAAATCTGGAAGATTGATGCCAATAAGAGTGACATAAATCAAGTCGAAGCTAATACAATAGTAGAAACATTCGAGGATCTTGGGGTATGGGGCATGGCCTATTGGGAGTGGAGTTTTGTTCCCAACGATACGCCAAACCTGAATCTTGTGAATACCACATATGATAAATCCACAGGAGATGCCAAACTAGATCCTACAAAATATTTTCAACTTATGAAAAATGCGTATATCAATTCCCATCGAAATTAGAGTTAAGTAGCTTAATGACGGATTTCTCGGTATACTGGGATGACCAATCCCAGATTACATCTTCTAATAAACCCATCAGGTCGTGTAAAAATATGTTAATTAATTGTTACCAAATATAGAATCTTTTGTAACTATGTAATTTGGGACATGAACGTTCAGATTGGCTACTTTCGCGTATGTCGAATGATATGCATGATATCTCGTATCGAACATGACTTGTCGCTACCGGATGGCGCTCATAGCTTAGTATATCCCACTAGCGTTGATGTGGTTTTAACTCCATTGAGATGTCTAATTCTAGAATATACCTGTTCCAGGTCTTTAGGTGTGGGTGCAGACATTTTCACAATAATATCATATACTCCATTAAGCGTGTGGGCTTCTTGTACGTGCTCGATTTCTCGTATCTCGGTTGCAATATCTTCAGTATGATTAAGGTCACAAACAATTAGAACATACATGTCTACCATTAGAATAGAATTATAGTTAGCAAACCCTGAAATACTTTTTTGTATGATTAGGACTCTGTAAGTGCTTAGAAGAGTAGTTAATATGCCCAAAAAAGTGCGCATATATTGTTCTTTGAAAACTACGACAACATACATATAATTCTGTAGTCAACTAGGCACTTGAGGCACAATGAAAGAATATAAGGAACGCTGGCTTCGAGACATAAAAGGTAATTGGAGAGACGTCGAATGTCCATGTGGTAGTTCTTTTCATTTTGATGGCTCTATTGAAAACTTATTCTCATGGGAAAGAATACACATCAGACATATGTCATTTGATTCAGACAATCACGATATGCTCTCATTTTATCCAAAAGATATGGTTATTTTTTACCATTCTAAAAGTGGATATGTGGTTGAAAGAAGAAAACACAAGACGGATGAAATTAGAAGCTTGAAAGATGCCTGCCTCTACGGAAAGGTCAAATTAGCCGGAGTATGAAAGTCTGATTATCACTACTGTGTCAGGTTTAAAGTAACCAAGCTAAATTGAGATTGGCCCACTATATATTGTGTATTGGCAATCTGCTCAACCCTAATCTAATCCAAATAGTATTCGCAAATCAGTAAAATAGATTTTATAGAAATCAGGTTACTCCCTATTCTAAACGGAGTCTGCTTGCGAATTCATATTACCTCAAATAATTTAACATAACTAATGACAAGTGGTTCGAATCTGCCCAATGGGTGGAAAATCAATTCTACAAAACACATACACTCGAATAATTTTATCCAAGTGTATGAAGATGTCATCAATATCCAAGGAAAGGAAAAAATTTACACAAGAATAATAAGGAAAAACTATTCTACTGTGGTCCCTTTTATTTCTAAAGATCAAATTTTGGTCATAAAAAGTTACAGACATCTGGTTGATTCTATTCAGATTGAAGCACCTTCTGGCTATATTGAGCCTGCTGAAGATCCAAGGGAGGCAGCATTGAGAGAGCTTAGGGAAGAGACTGGATACAAAGCGAACAAGATAATCAGTGTGGGCTCATATACTTTGGATTATACGATGATAGAACAGAAGGGATATCTTTATGCCGCCTATGACTTAGAGTACCAAGGGCTCCAACAGTTAGGAACGATGGAATTGATTGAACCGGCAATTATGAGTATAAAGGAGATCTTAAAGTTACTCGCAGAAGGAAAGATACTAAACGCTTCTTCAATTGTGGCTTTTTACAAGGCAATAGATTTTCATTTCGAAAAATATAACAAAGGATTATTTGAATAGAGATTGATGTTCATCTACTTAAGTACCATTTTAGATATTCATCAATTTCTAAGGAATTTAAGTATTTGAATTCCCACTTCGATGTCGCAGTTATAGGGGGAGGAATCTTAGGGAGCTCTATTGCTTATTTTTTGGCTACTTCCACAAAATGTAAAGTAATTGTTCTGGAACAGGAGAGCAAATTTGGAATGCATGCCAGCGGAAGAAATACTGGAAGAGTTCACGCACCATTTTTGTATCATCCGGATAAAATGAGGTCTACAGTAAAGGCTGCCTTTAAGGGATTTGAAATGTTAAAGGAGTATTGCCATCTGAATAACCTACCTTTCAATGAGGATGGAGTTATTGAGGTTGCCACATCGGAAGAGGAAACTCATGTATTAGATAAATATCTCAAATGGGGATTTAGCAACGGACTCGCCGAAGCAGAATTGAAACTATTAACACGCAAGGATATGCTTAAATTGGAACCAAATGTCAAATGTCATTCTGCAATCATATGTTTCAGGGATGCTGCAACAGATTACGGATTGATTACGAAACAGATAATGCAAGATGCACAGAAGTTTGGATGCAAAATACTGCCTAACCATAGATTCTTAAAATTTTCTGCTGATAATAATCATATAGTTACTACGGGTCAGGAATCACAAAAAGAAATTTCTGCAGATTACATAATTAATGCTGCTGGTGGTAGCGCCTTAGATATTGCTCACTCAATGGGTTTAGCCATGGATTATGAAAACCTATATTTCAGAGGAGAATATTGGCTAGCTCCTCAATTTTACTTTGATCTAACTCATAGAAGCATATACTCCGTTCCTAAACACATGGAATATCCATTTCTTGATCCCCATTGGATACTAAGGGCGGATGGTCGAAGAGAGATAGGCCCGAACGCAGTTCCTGTATTCAGCCCCTATTCATATTCTTGGAGAGCTGATCTAAAAAAATCCTTAATCAAAATTTCTGAATCAATCAGAAAAAGACCGGTGGTGAAACTCTTGATCAAGCCGGAGTTCATACGCCTAGTATCAAAAGAATACTGGAGCTCTATATCAAAGAAGGCTATGATCGATAGGGTTAGAGAATTTCTTCCTACCCTAGAGCCTTCTAGATTTACGAATCGGGGATCAGCAGGCATTAGATCCTCATTAATTGATAATAATGGCGATTTCGTGCCTGAGATGTTAATAGTTGAAAATCAAGATTCTTTCCACATTCTAAACTACAATTCTCCAGGTGCAACCGGCTCATTGCCTATCGCAGCAAAAATAGTGTGGCGCCTAATTACAAATGGAATTGCCCAAAAATCTGATGAGAAGGATGCACAATTGTGGAAAATAGATGAACTCTCAGACCCTCTCTAAACACTTGCTTGGACACTCCTTCTTGAGCTAATTCACCTTAAATTTGGGGGAACACATGAAATATCTTATAATAGGGCACTGTAAGTTGCACTTTGTGTTGGGGCTGTTGTCTAGCCTGGTTAGGATGCCAGCCTCGGGCGCTGGAGGTCGCCGGTTCAAATCCGGCCAGCCCCATGTCAACTTTGACGCTTTATTTAGCCCCATGCTCTATATGGTAAATGGAAATTGTTAAGCACATCTGATGAAATATCGACAAATTTTTCAAGCCCATATCATATCTTTAGATACTCCATTAGAAGTGAGCTTACAAGAAAATATTATGAAAGGAGAATAATACGGTTCTTCGATTTTATAGAGTTTCTCCCAAACGACAATTTGGAAGTAAGATGTAACGCCTTTGCTCAAAAGGCAATGGGAGAAAAAAATTGGAGCGTTAATAAAATTATTCAATTCTTGCAATATCAGAAGGGTCGCGTAGAAAAAAATGAAATCACTGCAGCTACATTAGCTAATTTTGTAAAGGCAATGAAGCTATTTTGCGAAATGTCAGACATTCCTATCCCTTGGAAAAAGATTACTAGAGGATTACCACGAGCCCGGGAAGCAGCTAACGATAGAGCACCAACATTAGAGGAAATCAGAAAGTTACTTGAGTACCCAGATAGGCGTATCAAACCAGTCATATATGTTATGGCATCATCCGGAATCAGAATAGGTGCTTGGGATTATCTGCGGTGGAAACATATTTGTTCATTTCAGAATAAAAATGGAGAAGTAATTGCTGCCAAAATTATCGTATACTCTGGAGAGCCAGATGAATATTTCTCATTTATTACTCCGGAAGCATACCATGCACTTGTAGAATGGATGGATTTCAGAGCTGCATATGGGGAAGTGATTACGCCGGACTCTTGGTTGGTCCGAGACAGTTGGCAAACAACAAATGTAAAGTCTAATGCAAGATTCGGCTTGGCAAAATATCCTAAGAAATTAAAAAGTAGTGGTATAAAACGACTTATTGAGAGAGCGTTATGGGAACAAGGGATTAGAAATACGCTACCTCAAAACATCAGAAGGCACGAATGGAAGGCTGCTCATGGA
>DATBFR010000089.1:0-30705 GCA_036558405.1 Nitrososphaeraceae archaeon
TACTAGTTCTGCATTTGACATACTCAAATGTGAATCCGGTACTGATTCTGCTTCTGTACCAAGTACGAGTCTTTTTAAGATGTGTCTATGGCAATCTTGTCTAAACTCAGCTTCATAGCAAAGAAAGGTAATTTTTTGTCTTTGCTGGATTAGGCCTCTGAACCAGTGTATTCGTTTGTGAGCTGCCTGACTTGTACTCATTTCTTGAATATACTTTCCGTAAAATGCTTTCCAAGTGATTTTACGTTCCTTGAATGATTTCAATAACTGAGGTGAAGGAGATACATCTGGTACCCATTGTAAATAGTGATTTCTACCAATATTTTTTGGGAATCTTACTACAAGGAATCTTGCTCCATCTTCTTTTTCAGCTGGTTCATAGATGGCCTTTGTTCGTATTAGATGCGAGAGATTAGAAAGATTGGAGAGAGACAACTAAAATGCCTCCCAATTTTCTTTAAATCTCGATTCTTTCTCATAAATTCTCCAATCCCGATCTGTGCTACTCTTCCATATGGCTGTAATTTCATCATGATAATAGGCCTCGGTTCTGTTAGAAACATCAGCACATTCGGATTGATGTAGCGAAGGTTTATCTTCGACTAAGTTGTATTGCATATTGACTCACCGAATGTCCTGAGCTTGGATTGTCCTCCTTGCTCCGCTGTCCTCTTCAACCCAGTGGACAGCTTTCTATTTTCTATTTTCTTATGGCAATTACATACGCATTTTGCTTTAATTCCAATTCCTTCATAATTTTCTCTACAGTTTGCATGATCTTTAATTTCACATTCTTCAGTTGTAAAAAAATGAAGCTGTGGCAATTATTGGATCTCCTTTTTTTGTTCAATACCATATGCCTTCTCGATAAGTCTCAGAACGTATCTTGAACGAGACATATCCTTTTCTTTGGATTCCTTGTCTATCCTACCGATTATTTCAGCAGGTAGAGTAACATTCAGACTATTTTGGTTACTAGTCATATGGGAAAACTTGCGTAACTTTTATTAATCCTATGAATATGGATTCATAGCTATGAACAGTTATTCATCATTCACTCAATTTCATAATCAGGAAAAATTAGCTAAGGAACATCGTGATAACATAATCTATGCATTCATGATATTAAAAAAAGCGACAAGTGGCGAAATTAAAAAATTCACAGATAATAAAGTAAAGTCAGATTTGGATGAAAAGTATAACTCATCTAAATATTTATCAAAGGATAAAAAACAAATCTCACAAGACAAATTAAGAGAGCTACGACAAAAACAAATGTCTAAAAGGACTATACAAAAATATCTTATACGATTAGAAAAAGAGTATCTCCTTACTAAGGATAAGTATAACGTTTATACACTCACGACACAAGGAACTTCAAAAAAGATATACGGAGAAGCATATGGTAAGACGTTATTTAATGATATTATGAAGCAACCGTTGACGGAAAATCCAAGTGAAAAATTCTTAGAAACTATCAAACGTATAGGAATCTACATTTCTTATACGTTCGTAAAAACTATGTTAGATAAATCATTTCATAAAAGTAAAGAGGAAAAATATGAATGGATAAATGATGTAATAAATCCAAGTCTTATGTTTGATTGGTTCAATGACAAGTTAAAGTCATTTGACTTCAATGTTGATCCTGAGATTCAAAAATATATTACTACTCTGCAAGAATCCGAGGTACAGTATTATTCTAAAATTTATCCTAACTTACAAGACAAGCAAATCGAAGCATTAAAAAGAAGAGCAAGAGAACTTGAACAAAAATTAGGGATTAGTTCCTAAAATTAATCTCTTCCTTCTTTTAGGTAGTAGGTTTGAGTACTCCTGTTTTTGTCAAAGTCTGAAGGAGTTTATTCATATTTTCTTCTATTCTTGTTAGTCTATCAGTTTTTTCTTCTTTCTGCTGTACTGTATCAAGGTACAAGTCATATGATAAAATCATTCTACACTTAGCACAAAATCTACTTTGTTGTTGATTTCCTTCACTGCAATTAGGACATACTACAGGTGCTAATTTGTTAAACTCTTCAGCTGAAGGTTTAAGTCCATAAGCTTCTAGTAGACTCTCAGAGCTTTCATTTCCAAAATAATGTAAGTACTTTTCAGGCATGTCACTTCTCTTACTCCAACCAGCATGAGCTCTAAGTATATGCTCTTTCAGTATTTTGGATTTTTCAGTTAATGCAGAATGCCGCCTCAAATAAGGATTCCAAGGCTTTGTTAGTAATTTTGCAATAGCATCTTTATCTTCTTTAGAAATATTAGGATCCTTCAACAGATTTGGAAAATATTCTTTTTTATATCTTCTATAAATTGCGCCAAGACTCCTAGAGTCTAATCTGCTAAATTTTACTGAACGTATTAGATATGAATTTGGGTCAGCTATATGATCATCCATGTAGTCCTTTAGATATGGCAATGAATTGATTAATGGAATTTGTCTACTACCTGTTTTTCCATTTACAAGACATTCAGCATATTGCTTATTACTTCCTTTTTCATCTCCTACCATTTTAAACACAATATCTTTTACTTTTAATCGAAGTATCTCTGATGGCCTGCAGCTGGTATCTCTACTTATTACATGATAGCACTTATCACGCTTAGAAGGACAGTACTTTAAGAAAAGTAGATCATCTTCCTGAGTCCATAAATCAGTAGGTTTGTAGATTGAAGTTTCTTTTCTTCTAATCTTCTTTATTCCTTCTAAGCTATGAATATCATGAGTGAACCACTTAAAGAATCTCTTTAAAATAATGACGTAGAAATTATAAGTTCCAATCCATTTATGTAGTGGATCATCAGACTCAGGTTTTCGTACTGCATCTAAAAATATAGCTACATCTTCCTGAGTAGCTGTCATAACATTAATTTTACTTAATACTGATTTAGTAACTCGTAAGTATTCAGCTGAAGGATTAACTTCTCTTCGCATTACCGTTAAGTATTCTTCTATTACCTGTTGCGATGTAAGGTTATCATTATTTTGTTCTTCTTTTTCATTTATAACTTGCATGACTTTTTATCGTATTATACTGCATGAGAGGAGCTAATAAACACATATTGTTATTATGCTTATCAAGTAGTAAATGAATCTTTCAATGATTCTACCAAGTATAATTCCTACAAGAAATTCTGTTTTGTTCTGGATAGCTTCATGTGAATCATGTTCACAATCTTAAAGATATCTCTCATTGGAACTACTTGTTTTACAATATCTCTGGTGGCCCGCTCTAATTGTTCCTTCAAAATATCTTCTCTCGGCGGGTCCAAGAGCAATTATTAATTGCTGCGGGTTTATTATTTATCAAAATAAGCTTCACTTGACAATTGACTTTACTTAGTACAAGCATAACTTAGTCATCTCCTCCTGAGGGGTCAATTCCTGGCTCTGGAGCTTCTGTACCAGGGTTTGTAGGTCCTGACTCATCTCCGCCTCCCTTACTAGATCCCGACCGCCCGCCACCAGCTCCAATGTCTGCTAAAATTATCTGACCCCGAATTTCTCCATCAGGATATTCATCTGTGTATACGTTCACATATGATGTGCCATTATTCATGATATTTACCAAATCAGGGACCTGTTGGTTTTTAAGTGGGCCGAGTAAATCATCTTTTGTCAGGTTTCCTGAAATGAGTATCATTGGTGGCTCATTATCTCCTGAGGCAGACTCTGTGGTAGCTAGTTCAGCAACAGTTTTTCCGTCTTCCCCAATCGTTCCGATGTGAATTGCAACTTCAGTGACCTTTTTAATTCCGCTCAAATTAACTGAGTAAGAAATCATACTTGCATTTTCATTCAATTGAAAAGTTGCCAACCCAGCTGAATTCGGTTTTGTAGGTGTAACCTCATTCTTACCTGAAAGTATCGCTGAAAAGGCTTGTTGCTCCTGACCTGTCGCTGACTTAGGAAGGTCTAACAAATACATGACTGATATTGCTGAGGCAATTATAATAAATATAATGAGAGTGTTATTGCGGATCATGATATAAAATAGTAAATTACTATTGTTTATAACCGTTCCAGGACGATCAACCCGCCTAGCCGCTAATTAATATGATACCTCGCCTTTCGAGTTGACAGGATGCTGTGAATTCTGCTGCGTTCTAACTCGCACTAGATTTCATTTATTACAATGAATGCCATAGAACGCCAGATTCCACCTATATCTATGTTTTTTACTTTTTTTGTAAATTAATTAAATCTGTACGGGGGTTGCACTCGCTGGTTTTACAATAACAAACAACTATTTTGGTTTTACAATAGGGTTAAGCCTGTGCGTAATAGATTTGTGCTTTTGATTCCAATGAATTAGAAATTTGGTGATTAATGGCTCGAAATCTTTTGCAGTAGCATCATTCTTCTTTGCCACCTTACCAAACTTCTGTCCAAATCTTATGCATCTCCAACAGCCAACTAGTGGGATAAGAGGTGCTACATAGAAGCCTGTCTGCTTTCCAGTGAAACCCCAGGCTTCACCTACTAAGCAATACTTCGAGTCTGATGCAAGAATACACAAGTCTAGTTTGTCTAATCCATTGCTAAACTTCCTAAACCAGAGAGGACAGACTTGTTCGAAAGATAGGTCCGATTCTAATTGTGAAAATGATCTCGTTTCGCATTTCTGGGGCTGAAGTGAATTGAATCCTATCATATTATTTCTATTTACCCACAAGATCCTTTATTTCTTTTGCCCTTCAATCAATCATCGTATAGGCGGTAAAAAGACCAAGCGTGGAAAGTATTTTGAACCAGTACAACGCGATAGTTTTTCCATCAAATGTTCGTAATTATATGATGTGAAAAAGTATCGATATTTTGAATATATTCGCCGATTTCTCATAATTAATTCTAATTTATTCCAGTAATAAGATTTGGCGGAAGACTAGCAAAAATTCCGGAATTACTTCAACTTACTATACGTAGATAAGATAGTTCATTTAGGGGTCAAATGCAAATGTAAATGCAACTGAATTGAATTAACCATAAACAGTAAGTCAGTGCTTGTAAAACGCATTGGTTAATCAATGATCTTTGGCCACTTATATATTCAAAGTAGAACTTTCTGAACTGGGCCGTTCTGGTTATCTGGTCTTCAATCTACATCATTAATGTGGTGTGCATCTAGATGTAAGCTGTAGGAAATGCTGACTTTTATACCAATGAATTCTGAAAATTTTTATACATGGTTTTTTATCTACTAAATGTTGAGTCGGTTAGAAAGTGCAATATACGTATCTGTTCTTGTTAGTCTCATATTATTTGTGACATCAAATTTTACTAATTATTCTTTGGCTACTCAAACTCCGGAGGATATAGATGCTCCGAATGAGGATATAGATGCTGAGGACATTTGGGGCTTGTTCAGAACCGCCGATGAACATATCAATCAAACTGTTGATGCCATCGAAAGCGGAAATTCTACTGATGCACTTCAATTATTGCATCAAATTAGGAGTGATTTACGGGGTATAAATAACAATGTAACGGATCTTATCTTTTCTGCTTCCGAAGCACCTCCTTAATGCTGATAATTTTCATGGCAAAAAAGTAAAAATGGCTTATCAGAATGTCAAATAGTACTAAAGTTAAGATTGTATTACTTTGAAAGGTATCAAAACTAGTAAAAACTGTTTTATGGATATTTAGCATATTCGTGCCATCTTAAAAGGGCCAGCTGTATCGATCTTCATGCATTTAGGTAGCATAAAATGGCAGGTATTTTGAAGCGTAAATTGGAATATTATTTAATATTAGTAATTCCTATAATACTAACATGATAGCGGTTTATAAGCCCAAAGATCTTGATAGTGGTTACAAGAAAATAATAGAAAATGCAATTAGAGATCTGAGCCCTGATACTAAGGAGAACGTGATTAATCTATTAAAAAATTGGAGAAGCGCAAGTTCGAAAGAAGAGCTGAATAAGATAGTTGGTTCGGAGAAGGCTAATTACTTGATTAAAAAGATTCAAGAATCAAATGGTGCTGATTTAACTGAAGATGAACAAAAAACATTGAATAATATTTTCAAGGACTCGCTGACATTTGATTAGCTAGAATTCTTGGTTTTTTCATCCCGCGCTTATACCACGCAAATCTATCGAGCCCAATTTGCTCTTGGAACTTATAAGATGGCTCTACAGCTATCCGTATTTCGAATAACATTCTTGGATTTAACAAAGTTTTAGCAGGTCACTAATTAAAATTCATGAATAATTTAAGGCAAAAACATGCAAAGAAGGAAGGAATACAATAAGAGATCGGTCAAATTCCTTTCGTATAATGCACTGCATAGAATCGGTTTTATCGCTTCCTGCTTTTCAGGCCAACTTTATTCCATCAATAATTTGACTGATCTTTATATAGATTAAAGTCCTGATTAGAGTATGACCTTATCTATAAATTGTAAGGAAGCAGGGGATGCTAAGTGTGAACATACAGTTACTGGAGAGACAGAACAAGAACTTATGGAAAATGGTAAGAAGCATGCTATGGAGGCACATGGAATGAGTGCTGAGGAAGTAGATAAGTTATTCAGTGAGAATGAGCAAAAATTCCGCAGTCTAATAAAACGAAGTTAGCTTTCTTAATTTGAGAGACAATTTCTTGATTCAGTAATTCAGTCTACGTTATCTACATCCACTTAACAGAATCTATTTCCACTCAGTGGACTTCCCTTTTCTAGCCTGCTCGGCCACTTCCACAGCACTTTACTGGCAACAAAATATGAGTCAAGTTAGAGAGAAGAGAGACATTATGAATGCTAAAATTAGTAGTGAAATAAATGATCCCCCTATTTGGAAGTTATTTCATGATAAGAATTTAGTTTTTTGGCGGCAATTGTGAAAGACGGTTTTCCTCAATTTGTGCCTACATGTGTGGATAGCGAAACTAAATCAATTCCTGTTAAAACTGTAGTATATGGCATGAAACATAGGAACATATCCGATGATCCTCGTGTAACATCCACAACAACGGGTCCATACAATCCATTCGATATGGTTTCTATAAAAGGAAAAGAAAGAACAGAAAAACAGGGCTGAGGTTGAAAATCACGTTGGATAAATTGGCAAGAAAGTATCCTGAAGTAGACGAACATCATGGCAGGAAAGTGGCCCCAACAGAATAATGATGATTTTGAAGATCAAGCCTGAAAATGTATCCTTGAGCACTCTATTCAGTAAGAACTAGCGTACACCCCATTGGAGCAATTGCCACAACTAGCCCCTCACCCCATCCACTTAGATTACAAATAATAGCTAGCTATCGCTCTGTGTAGGCAGAAGCTCGTGCTGAAGATCTCGTAACAAAAATAGTGGCCTGGAATCAGGCGTTTCCAAAATTGGAAAAGTATTTGCACATTTGGCTTGCTGGCTGCCTATTCAGATCTTGTACTTTTATAATTTTCGTATGATTGATTTAATTCGTAAGTGGCAGTCACTAAGCGATCCGAGATATTTGTCAAAACATTTGCATCAAACTTGGAACTATCCCGTACCATCTCTTGTGCATATGTCTTGAGTTCTTCTAATTTTTCTTCTAACATTATAATACCCAAACCTAATCTTCTGAAACTTTCTTCTGAACTCATATGCCTTTCTAATTCAGGGAAGTATTAAAACTGGTTGCTGTGTATGTATAGATCCCGCAGAAACCATAGTTTATGTTGATTGAGCACGATTAATGTCTACTAGATTTCTACTCAAAAATTCTGATATGTAAATCCTTACTATCGATTATAAGAATCATTCTAACTGTTTAATACGCTTCTAGAGAATGTACCCGCGAGCGTGAATCTAATTTAGTACAAGTCAATTCAACCCCTTCCTTAAGCGTAGATTTCCAACTTTCTTAATTGCTATTTGTATCCCATTGGTTCTAGGGTGTCTAGCAGCTTTAGCTACCTCCATTACGGGTAGTACTAGCAAGGCGTTTGCCTTACCTACGGTTATAATTAGCGCTACCGGAGATTGGGGATGTACCGGAAATACCATTGCGACAATCAACAATATTATGAACCAAAAACCAAACCTTGTGCTGGGACTTGGAGACTATTCTTATGAGGATACTCCAAATTGTTGGCTCGATGCGTTACGTCCCATAGCCTCTATTACAAGAATAAATTTTGGAAACCATGAAGTTGAAAATCCAATACTTTTAACGTCGTATTTGAAAAACTTTAGTCTTTCAAGGCAATACTATTCGTACAACATTGGAAATGTACACATCCTTACCATTTCTACAGATGACACCATATCTATAGGTTCCCCGCAGTATAACTTTGTAGTCAATGATCTAGAAGTGGCTGACAGCAATCCTAATTTGAAGTGGATAATAGTTAGTTTGCATGAGCCATTTTATTCTTCCCCAAATACTTGCGGCGATTCAGGATGTTCTGGAAACAAAATTTTTAGGGACTTGTTGCACCCCTTATTTGATAAGCACGATGTAGACTTGGTATTGGAGGGACATGTCCACAATTACGAGCGCAGCTACCCAATTACATTTAATGCACAGGACTCATCCAAACCGATTATCACAAGTTGCAATAAGAATACATATGATAATCCTAATGGGCAGATTTACTCCATTGTAGGAACAGGTGGAGTCAATTTGCATGGCCTTTCGGACAAGGCTCAATTTATTGCAAGCCAACAAGATTCAAAATTTGGTATTCTAAATATTCAGATTACAGACACCAAGTTGCACGCAACCTTCGTTTCTAATGATGGACCTTCAATGGACCAATTTACAATTACAAAGACGGCTGGAAAACTAATATCTAACACCATTCCTCCGGAGGAGAGTAAGATCTGTCCAGGCTCATCTCCTCCCACCAGTGCTAAAAACAATCGAATTAGTTCCATCGTTATATTGGAAGATGATGAATCTGGGGGTGGTGTAAAAGTAGACATTCAGACGCCTAAGATTCGAGAGCAGATAAGAGATAAAGTCGACAAAAAAATCCAAGAAATAAAGGAGAAGGTAGAACAAAAGCACCTCGAGATCAACGCTAAAGCCAGAGCAGCAATAATCGGTGATAATTCAGATGCGAGAAGTGGCAAGGACAATAATGAATTGCTTCAAAAGGGTCAAAAAACCAAGGATAATTATTTTGAAGAATTAAAGGAACGATATAAAGAGCGACTCAAAACGAGACTCTTTGATTAAATATTTTATTAATCATTACTAGTGGGCAAAATGATTACCTGCGAATATAATATTCAAAAAATATTGGAACTTTAGCTGCTTTTCAGAACGTCGCTCAGTAAAATGAACTTGTCTCAATTAACAAAAGCCAATTTTGGGATTAGGAATATTCATAGTAAAAGCAAAACAGATTAATCAAAGGACCTTCAGGTATAACCAGGACATGGGAAACACGAAATTATTGTTTAGAGTACTTTTCATTGTCTCTACTATGACATTACTCATTTCAGCGCTAGATAATCGATCAATATATGCTAAGGAAAGCAATTATGAGACCTACAATGATAATGATCTAGGAGTTAGCCTTAGATATCCGGCGTCTTGGAGTGAAGATTCTAATCCAAATGAGGGGATTTTGGCAGTATTTTATGCCCCGCTACAAGATGATAGCGATATCTTTGCGGAGAATTTTAATTTGGTAGTAGAAGACTTATCTAGCTCAAATTATCCCTTGGACGTTTACTCTGAAACTGCCCTTGATCAACTAAAATCTTCATTTCAAAATTTCAGGATTGAACACATAAACGCAAATGCGTCATTATCGGGCTATCCTGCTTATTACATCGACTACACCTATACTGTACCTAGTCCCCAAGGTATACTTCAGCTTAAGAATCTTCAGACTTGGACCATAGTGGGCGATAAAGCATATTCCTTCACATTCGGGGCACAACCGTCTCACTTTGCATCCTACATGCCAACAATAGAGAAGGTAATTGATTCGTTCGAAATACATCCAGACGACTCAAATGACTGAAAAAGGTGAAATTCCCGAAGTGATTTTTCCTCTGGTTATGCACCTCCAATCCTTAGCTCTAATCATCAAGATTTCTAAAAAATTTTTACACCTTCCCATTGCTTCTGGATTCACACATCTCAATACGGGGAGATCAGAATGTTGATCTGCAAGTATTCACATGATTTCGTGAATCTTTCCGTCTCGGCTCAATCAACTGAGAATCGCGATGCCCCCGGAAAATGTCCGAGTACTGTCCATTTTCTGTCCTTAGCCTGTCTTGCGGCGTCCGAGTACTGTCCATTTTCTGTCCTTAGCCGGTCTTGCGCCGTCCGAGTACTGTCCATTTTCTGTCCTAATTTTGTCCTTTTTATAATCTCACGTTCAGATTTGATTCTGACCCAATTTTTCCTTCTAATTTGTGATTAAATCAATTTACCTGATTTGTAGATTTTGAAGACTTAGTCTTACCCTTCCTTCAATCTTTAGGATCCTAGAAGAACCTTATGTGCTTTAATTACTACGATTACAGCCATAGCATCGAACCATAAGATTAGTACATAAGAGTTATATGGCGTATTCTTCTAACAGAAGCGTATGGCCAGGCTAAAAATTCCAGAAGCACTTGCATACAGTGTTATCGAGGAATACGTACATGGCAGGTCCATTAGAGAGATTGCGCGGATTCTCCATATTTCAAAAAGTTCGGTTAACAAAGTGATGAGCAGCAATCCAAATTATTTTGACATCTGTGCCAAACATGTCCTTGCCGTCAATTTGGATAAAAATGGGTTGGATGTTAAACAGTATTCAGCTCTCATCAGAGCGGCTAATTTGCTAGTAGAACACGGAATTGAGCAAAATAACGCTGAAGAATATATTATAAGACTAGTTAGTGCGTGTTTTGATCTCAATATCCCGCCTGAAGAACTAGTGAACTTTTTATTCGATTTCAGGGCCGTATGTATTGCTATCCATTGGACACCTAAGAGATTGCATGAGTACGTTCTCTATAAATTAAGAATTCTAAATTATGCAAACAAGCAAATCCTTGAACAAAGTAAAACTTTGACTCGAATCGAATGCGAAGTGGGCCGACAGATGCCAAAGTTACGGGAGGAGTATCCACATTACGCTGCGAACCTGGATGCGAAGGATCAGTTAATTGATAAATTAAAGAGTCAAATTAAGCAAATGGAAGCCGAAAGAGCACCCCATACTTGCCCATTTTGTATGGAGCATGTTGATGACCTGAAGCTGGACCAGTTGCATGAAATTGTTGGCGATGATATTACTGCTGCTGATGTTGTTAGAAAGTCGCAAGATGTTATAGAAAATCCCCAGAAGTATGCTTCTTTGTTCCTTCCCAAAATTCTAGTCGAACGTGAGGATAGCCCAGAATTAACTTTAGAAAACGTAACCAATTAGCTATACCAATTAGAATCTTTATGATTTATCTGCTATGCTTATCTATATGGTATCCGATGAAGAGGCCAGTCCCGAAAGAGAGAACGACAAAATATGAAAGATAAGTGATTCAGTTTTTTTTCTGATTAATTTTGCGTTGACTTACGCAAATATGGGTTTTGAATCGTCATGATAGGCAGCGAATGTTAGAATAGTGAAAGTATGTGATGAACATTGTATACCGTCATAGTACGCCTAATTCCTTGAATCAGACTTCCTTCGAAGTAGATGGATTTACTCCCAATTATTGATAGCTATCACGAACAAAAAAATTGGTCGATTGAGAAAAACAAAATCTTACAAAGGTGCTTTCCATACACGAAAGACATGTAGCACTTAAAAATCCATACCTATCTACCTGTGACAATATGGTCTGCTTGGCACTGCAAACGGCCAAACTTCCAATGAGTTTTTGCTTTCTATATCCATTTTCAACTTCTGATAATATCAAGCGCCATATTATCCGCCTATTTTCCAGAAAATAGTCGAGGTCACGGATCAGAAACGTCTTGGAACAATTCGGGCAACTTAATACTATTTCATCTTCATTATTCGTGGAGTCAGCATCGCGATAATCTGATGGCAGACCGCGAGAGGTATGGTCCCTGTGAGTTTCAATTGTCATGGAACATAAACTCCAAAATTAGGTTCTTCGTCCTATTTTTAGACAGCTACGCTGATTCATGCCTTTCATGCGATCATCTGTGCTTCATAGTATATAGTGATTAAACATTCGATAGTCAAGTTACATCCCAGATAACACAAGTTTGATTCTGCTATTGAACCAGGAGATGAGATAGATCTACCAATCTCAAGTATCGCAGAATTAATCATACACTAACGAATTTTCGATTAGGTCCTACGTCTACTTGGCTATATTTCGATCAAGTAACTTCTTATATTCGATGTACGTCTCTGAATCACGAATATTGCCTGGTTTAACAATTTTTATAGTCTTTAGTGCTTCTTCGAACCTCGGGATATCAATATCATAGACATTTGGAGACGCACTAAACGAAACGAATATCAACGAATTATCCTCAGTTGCAAACGTTATACCCTTAGTCTTAGCACTAATGTTTGTACCTGTTCCCATAGGTACACTTTGGCAGAAATATGTTACTTGTTCACCGGCGATACCAACTAAAGTAACAGGAGCATATACCAATGATCCGCAATCACCAACTTTAGTATACTTTGCATTTTTTGATATTGTCGTATTATCAGCAGCTTGAGATAAATCAGAAATAGCAGATAGTGCACTATTGTTCCTGTTATCGACAAATACAATACTCATCGCGGAGAACTTGGACATGTTTGTTTCATTAAGAACTGCAGCAAGAGGACTTGCAGATACCACTTTACCAAAGGGAACTAGAATTTCAGTACCCACCCATCCTTGTGGGAAGGTAATTTGAAAACCTTGGTCGGGATTAGTATATGAGCCGTTTACAGGGTTAAAGGACCATAAAAGACCTGTCAAGTCTGAACTTCCATTGCCAGCCATATCTGACATGTTGTTGTTATCTGAATTTTGCGCAAAAGTTTGAGTTTCACCTGATGCAATTGTAACAGCTGACACTAATGCTAGGAGGACAAGAACTTCCACCACTCTAACAAACCTTGATACTGTTGGAAAGGATGAAATCACAAACTTAGAAAAATTGGACCTTGATTTAAGGATTGGGAAAGATCCAAATGAAAGTTAAGGTTATGGTTGCACGGGGAAGAGGCTTCTGATATGTCCACAGAAGTCGGTTAGGTACTTGGTAGGAGTTTGGGGATTGAAGAAGCACTCAATTTAACTGTTAGATGTGATTGGGGATCGATCCATAGAATGCCTTATTAATTGTCCCAAAATTCCTGCTTAAAATAGTGATGCTTATAGCGTATGTTGAACTGTAGTAATATATGGAGAGTATGAAGGAAGAAATTTCAAAAGTTGGTGGTAAGATTGGTGATAAAGTACAACAGGACAAGTCACAATGGACCGAACTTGTGTCGCAGCTTGTCGACAAGATGACTGGTAAAGACTTGGCAGTTACCTATGAATTCAATGATTTGCAGATCGATATCCCAAAAGCTACTGGACCAGATGGCAAAGAGATAGGAAGTGCTAAATGGAAAATCAATGGCAAATTCGTTATTTCTACCGAGGTTCAGGATAAGTCAAAATTTAATTCCAGGTGAGCATTTAGCTTGAGTAATAGTTCGCAAGGAAGTTTTGCTGTGAATTAATAGATTGACGGCTGTTGGCACAGTAGATCTGGCATCGGTATTTTGTTTTTCTGAATTATTATAACCAGCTAAAGGAGTCGAGAATCGGTGACAAGTCCCTAAATGTCTGGAATTCATGTGTCGCTAGTATTCAAAACGCCCTTAATCAACAAAAGTCAAATATTTTAGGATCAGTTTTATTATGTGCGTCGATACAAGTCATTGCCTATTCAAAATTTGAACAGGCACTTTTTCTCTATCAAAAACGCAAAGCTTTTGTCCGGTATGAGCCCGTAAAGAATGCACTTTCGAATGATCATCATATTACAAATTTAATGCTTAAAATTGCATAAGCCTCGCAACTCAAGGCGGGACAATTCTGGGTATGTGTATTGCGGCTATAGTGGATAAGCTGGAATTAGGTATTCTTTCTGACAGTATCCATATAATAGCAATCGAGGCTCTATTCTGTCATACTCGTCCTCAAAACTGTTGTTCAGCTCCTCCAATTGAGAAATTTTAGCTTAGATATTATCCGGACAATCTAGACTTTCGTCGCAAATATCGCAACAATTTACTGCTATCCTATAGTCTTTGTCTCTACAATAATTAACATCAGTCTTCTTTCTGTTAATAGTTGTTATTCATTAATTCAGATATAACTAAGTGTTGAAATATCCTTTATTTATTAGCAATTGCTTTTTACGCAGCCCAGTTATACTTTATTCAGTTTAACTTCGATAAGAAATTTGACTAGAAAAAACGTGTTATTATTTGTAGTATTGTCCATAGCGATTTTGACAGGACTTGCTGCAACACCAATACCGATGTCATCTACAGCACCTGCCTTTGCCGACAAGAAAAGATGTGTAGACAGCGACAACGACAGCGACAATAACTGCAATCGCACGCACAAATCTGAGAAGACAGAACAGGCCCATAAGTGCAAAATACAAGATGAATTTGTAGATCATAGCAGCCAAAATGACAACGAGAATAGATTCAATTGTGTCACTTTCGGTGACGCTGAAAGCAACGGAGACGATAGCGGTGACCAAGGGGCCCAATTCCCAGGCAAGCTAATCGTCACTAAAAAAATTATTTGTGTTGATCCATGTCCAGGCGTCACAGCAGCCGACATTGATGTTTCAGCTTTTGGAGATAGTCCAGGGCTCTCTGTCGGTGTCGAAGAATTTAGAGACGGATTTGTCATGTTTGTTGGTGAAGGCCGTATCTTAACATTCGCATCTATTCACGCCCCAGGATTTTGGTCGGAGACATTTTCAGACGGATGCCGTCAATTTATAAACAGAGCTCACCCTATAGCGGACTGCACGATTACTTTCACAGGGAGAGGTCCGTGACACAAATTCTAAATGCTCTTTCGCCTGATCTTACTCTACTTACTCAAATGGGTTAATTCAAATCATATTTTGTTTTTTCATTATCTCTTCCACCTCTTGTTAGTTTCTCTGCTTGTTTTCTGTCTATATCGACTAATACACATTTACTAGATGCAGATGAGGGCCCATCACATTGAGGGTAATCTTATTTCAAAGGTTATTCATATTAGCGCTATTATCCCCAGTAATGTTTACCGGGGGTATTTCTTCTAAGATAGTAACTAAAGCTAGATAATTTGGTTGTCCATTATTAATGAAGATACTTATGCCTACGGTTGTTCTATAGTTGTCGTAACCTTCCAAGAATTTGTTAACATCATTTTCTAAGCTTCGCCTATTTGTATTTTCAATTAATTTAATTGATGTCATATTACGTTATTGGTTTCTCTTACCTATAATTTTAGAGGTATTTCTTACGGGTTTACAGTTGTAACAATTTTAAATGCAGATTTTTCCAAAAAATCTGACATCTCTAGTGATAACTTAGATTATTCAGCGAGATGAAAAAAATCCGGTAAAATTATCTGCGTATTTTTGAAAGTCCGCTAAATATAAAATGAATGTAAGACCATCACTATGATTAATAGGGAAGGCAAATCCAAGAAGAAAAAACAAGTGAATACTCAAAGAGAAAAGGACGATATCAAGAAGAAGATTCTCTATAATATTGTGATCGAATCAATAAAGAAAAAACCACTGATCTGAACAAAGTAACATATTTTTAACGTATTCGGTTCGTTTGTTGATATCTTAAGACTTTGGTAAGCCAACGTAACAAAAAGCGAAAGCGAATCAAATCATGTTTTTTCATTCTCTTCGCTTAATAGTTTCTCTGCTAATTTTCTGTCTATATCGACTAATACAAGTTTTCTAGATGAAGGGCTTTCATCTATTTCATCCAGAGCAAATGTAGACAAGCAGGTAGGACATTGGAGAATACTTTCTTTTGGAACTATAGGAGCGTCATAAGAGACTACGTCTAGGTCTTTAATACAGACAGGACACGAATAAAATATGTATATTTCCCAACTATCTTATCTTAGCTTATCTCACTGGCGTAACTATTAACTAGTTCTTATTACCATATTTATCTTGAAAATATAATGAATGATGACCTTCGTAGATTAAGAAATGGATTGACGATGTATAGTAACTACAATGATGGCTATTCTATGGGTACCGGAAGAGCAGCTTCGGCTTTACTGGACAACGGGAGCTTAGACTCACTGATAGAAAATAAGCAGTGCGAAATTATTCGTCTTGTAGCTGAGTCAAACGATAATTCCAATAAGGATAATCATGATACCTATGCCAAGTTAATTGCACAAGCCCAAAGGGAATTGAATAACTTAGTGAAAGGTAAGGCTCTAAAGGAATTTCGTAGGTCTTTGTTGTTTAGTTAGTTAACTTAATCCGTCAAGATTCTAACCTGATGTTTCCCCAGGCCAAAATGGAACTCGAAAGCTGAAAAACGTTGGTGGATACGTGCGAAGATTGCTCATCCAAGCCGAATAAAAATCGAAACTTCTTCTAATAATCTCGCTCGTAATTGAAAAATATGCGGAATAGAATTCTGTTGTTTGCTCAATTAGTTTTTTCTGATTTTCACGCATACTTTCAAGAAGCATATTGAGGCTTTGTTGATAGGCCTCTGAGGTATCCTGTGCAGCCTTTTCCTCTGACATCGATTAGTTTGTTTGCTCAACATTGCATTTTAAGTCGATGATTTAATGTTGACTAATTATGTTAGATAAAAACAGAAAGTGAGGTCTCTACTTTCATCCGTAGACTTGGTTTATCCAGGTTCGAACTTGAGTGAAGCTCCGGTATTGTGATTGTATAAAGGTGTGTTTTCAATATCGTCTTTGCATTCCAAACGGTCGTTGCAAATGTCACACCGGTATATTGCGATGCAAGAGATAAAAACAGTTACTTTAGTTCTTATCCTTATAAGACAATAGTGTCCATTGATAACTGAAGGAAATAAATTGAAATTTGCATGTTTCATTATATCTATAATATGGATGTTAGTACTGTGCACAGTGACAACTAGTGATAATGGTATATTTGGCCAGTCGACAGGGCCACTCCCTCCGCTCTCCAAGCTACCTGCAGTCAAGATTATAACCCCTAGTAACGGAGATATAGTTGAGATAGAAAATCCACTCTCAATCCATGGTATCTCAAGTGACGATGATTTTATGAATTGTTTGGTATCTGTCATAGTAAATAACATAAAACCATATCAACGAGTGAGTGCGGACGGTTTGAACGGGAGTAACGATTATTCTAGATGGAGCTACACTTTAACTGATAATTATACTACTCTGAATGACGGTACAAACAAGCTGACTTCAAAAATAGCATGCGCCGATAACAACATCAATACTACAAAATGGTATAGCGTGAATATTACAGGACGTCTTTCTGGCATATCAACTCAAATGGGAAAAGAACCTAATGATACCACTGATAAAATTACAACCAACTCTACAATGCCGAGCGCCAATATGAGGCAAACTTCCGATAGTGGAAAAAACTTGCTGCCTCAAAGCTCAATCGGAATCAATAATAATCATACCAAGTTATCATCAAATACAGTAATACAACAATCAAATCGTACGTCCTCTTCACCCTCTGTTAGTCAAAGTACATCAGTGGAGAATTTCCGGGTCCCTATTGCTGATGCTGGGCCGGATCAAACTGCCACCTCCGGTTCTACCGTGACCTTGGATGGGAGTCGCAGTAATGAGCGTGATGGGAAAATCGTGTCATATTCTTGGGTTCAGATGTCTGATCTGCCTGACGTTGCCTTACAGAATGCAGATTCACCAGTAGCCAAATTTGAAGTTCCAGATGTTAAAGTTAATACAAATTTGGATTTTAAGCTACTTGTTGTCGATAATAATAATCTGAGCAATACCGATATAACAAGGGTTATTGTGACGCCCATTTCACAAAAAGACGGTGAAGCAACAACAGATGATGTCCCTTGTGAAAGGATAGGAATAACTAACTCTTGTTAGGCGCATTGCTATCCAAGGAATGCTTTTCAGTCCATACACATATGAAAAAAGGATTCACCGTAGTACTAGGTCTCCTAAAACGATCAGTACTTTCGTTATTTGAATTTAGATTGTAATCTTTTTCCGATGTAGTCACCACAAATCTAAAATCTGAATAATTATGCAACCAAAGGCTAACCACATATTTATAAATTGTTTGAAATCATTTCTGGCAATCAAAACAACGATATATTATATTGGTGACGAAGATGATTTTTTAATCCCAATTACTTCTCCTTTTTAACAATGAGTTACAAGTACGCTAGCGTAGGTTCGTGAACTTAAATAGCGTCCAATATCTATTTAACTATCAAACCCACCATAAAATGAATGTCAGTATTAAGTTTTAATGACAAAAGACCAGTGGTGAACAGTGAATGTTTTCTCGCTCCTAGTTGCATGGTGATCGGTGATGTGGAGATAGGTTCAAAATCTTCGGTATGGTTTGGATGCGTTGTTAGAGGAGATGTGTTTCACATTCGAATTGGTAAAGAGACAAACCTACAAGACAATAGTGTAGTACACGTTACTAGCAACAAGAACCCTACTATAATTGGTAATCGTGTTACCGTGGGTCATTCAGTCACTCTTCATGGATGTACACTCAAAGATCATGTTTTGGTCGGTATTGGTGCCGTTGTTATGGATCAATCAGAAGTCGGTGAATATTCAATAGTTGCAGCTGGTTCCATAGTAAAACCTGGTACAATAATGCCATCGGGGACATTATGGGGCGGTTTGCCCGCAAAAGAAATCCGTGACTTGACTCTACAAGAAAGGACTTGGATTGAAGATCTAGCCAGCAACTATGTTAATTTGTCAAGACAATACTTACATCAAGATAAAATGACTTAATAAGTAGACTAGAATAAGAGTACGAGAACCGATAATTACCGAATTAGGAAGCAGAAATAGTAAGGCGGGTTCTGTTACCTTACGGGATAACAATACAAATACAAACAAGGTAAAAGTAATTCGTGACTTTATACTGTCTAATGGAAGGTACTAGTAATAGTATTACTACTGCTTCTAACTTGGTTTAAACTCTAACTTAGTTGCTGTAGTCTTTCCCTGTCCTACTCCTAAGTTCGGTCTGTTAATCTTATCACTAGTAGGCCAGTACTGGTGTGTGTAAAGTTGATCCCACGGTGCTACGAAATAGTCATAATTAAAGTTCTGCCTAGTTGCCATATTCAGTTCTTCAATACTATCTTCTGTTGCGAACTTGACCACAAATCGAATGTTATGCTTATTACTGTACGCACTCTGCTTAATTATCTCGTCTACCTTTGTTTTGGAGAAAGGAATATAGTACCTGTCTCTAGTACCTGCAAGGATATTCTCTATATGTTCGCCTGTTTGTTCGTCTAGTTTTGGTCTAGTTATGACTTCTTGGTACTTGCCTTCAATATGTTCGCCTATCGCTCCCACCGTTATAGGGATACCTAGCCAGTTCTTTCCGTTCCATTCCTCTACATAGTAAAGGTATTCCTTACGTTCTAGTTTAGGTGTGTCGTAGTCTATTGCTCTAATTCTAACCATTGTCGTGACAGTTCTTGTAAATGGGCTTTTTCTGATGTCAACCTGACTAAGAAACTTTTGAATGCGGTCATGGGGTGCGCTGATTCCATGTGGAATAGTCGGCAAAGCCTTGCTGTACCCATGACTGATATGAACGATCGTTGTACTCTATCACTGCTTCTGGTTTCTTTATTATATCTGGTCTGTTAGTTGAGAGGATTTCCATAATTGCTATCCTAGTTGTGTAAAAGAGTAGATTAGTTAAAAAGTTTCAAAAGGTAACTAACTAACGAGGTATTAAGTAACCTTGGGAGTAATGCGAAGGTCTTCGTCATTCTTTGGTGTCCAACTGGTTGAATATCATCCAATTTCAAATTAGGAATAGAGAATCATCGGAATATGGTCTCTATTAATATTAACACCAACGCGGCAACAGCAGCGCTAGCCGGGATGGTAATAATCCAAGCATACACAATTCTTTTCCCAACGCCCCATCTGACAGCCGACAGCCTTTTAGTAGCACCTACTCCCATTATGGCCCCCGCTATTGCGTGAGTGGTGCTAACAGGAATTCCTAGCCATGCCATCGATGTCAATATTACGCCACCTCCCGTTTCAGCACAAAATCCCTGGTAGGGAACTAGGCTGGTTAATTTAAAGGCCATTGTCTTTACTATTCTCCAGCCGCCAAAAAAAGTGCCAAGAGCAATTGCGGAAGCGGCAGCCAATATTACCCATAAAGGAACGATGAATGATTCAGAATCAAGGAAACCACCTGCAATTAACAATGCGGTAATGACTCCCATGGTCTTCTGACCATCGTTAGCCCCATGAGTGAGAGAAAAAAATATAGAGGAACCAATTTGTAACCGTCCAAAAATCCTGTTTACCCGCAAAGCGGTTTGGTGTCTTAGAAGGTACATGATGGCTATTGCTAGTCCAAATGCACTAAAGAAACCGAGACCAGGAGAAAATACGATGAACGTGAGGGTTTTTTCAATTCCTGAATACACCAAGGCAGATGGTCCCCCTGCTACCAGGGCTGAACCAATTAAGCCTCCGATGAGAGCATGACTGCTCGAGGATGGAAGACCAAAATACCACGTTACCAAATCCCATACTATAGCCCCGATTAATCCTGCAAATATGACTTCAACTGTCGAAAATTCGGATTGTATTATTCCCTTACCAACAGTAGCGGCCACTGCCGTACCAAAAATAAAAGGTCCCGCGAAATTGGCAAGTGCTGCAATTCCAACTGCGTATAGCGGTCTGAGCACCCTAGTACCCACTACTGTGGCAATTGAATTGGCTGAATCGTGAAATCCGTTAACAAAATCGAAAAAGAGAGCCGCCGAAATAGCTGCGTAAACTGCGATTTCTATATTCTGCAAATATAAATCAACGATACTTTAAAGCAATATCTTCAATGACATCAGCCACATCTCTGCATCTATCAAGAGCGCTCTCCAAAGTTTCGTAAACTTCCTTGGCTTTTATTATCCCGATAGGGTCGTTTGATTCAAAGAGTTCAGCAATTGCGATTCTATATACAGAATCTCCTTCATGCTCGCAATTGCTGACTGCTTTGGAATGTTTTATCAAATCTTCACGCTTGCCCTTATGCAATTCAATAACAGCGTCGTAAATTTCTTGAGACGCAGTGGACAGTAAATTGGCGAACTCTTGCATATAAGGAAAGGGTTTTTCAATTTTGAATAGTATTAATCTATCAGAGGTCCCGTAAGTTGCATCTAGGACTTGGTCAATAGTGCTTGTCAGTTCTGAGATATCTTCTTTATCAAGCGGAGTCACGAATGTCTTATCAATTATAGTAAACAGGTTGTGTGTTAACTTGTCACCTTTTTGTTCCAAATCTTTGAGTAAAAGGTTATTCTCCTTTAGTTTTGAGTAATTATTAATGGATTCTGCTAAGACCGAAGTTGCTTTTACCAAAATACTCCCCTGATTCTCCAGAACCGACATTATTTCTACGTCATTTGCTCGCACCCAAGAAAGCCAGCCCGGTGACAATGGGTAACTCTGACAACTATCATTATAGAAACCTTTCTCGGAACACTACTCTTCGTCTAGTTCAACCTCTTCGATATATATCGACGGTCTTCTAGTAGAATTTTCCATGTCGCTCAGAAATTTTCCTCCACCGTTACCCAATGTTTAGTTTAAAAAAAAACTCTGGTAGATATTTTATTCAGATAAAGTTTGGTTGGTTCTGGGTTAGCCTGTAATGAACGTCAATTTCCTCTTGTCTAATATTCATGAACCTACAACCTTCAAACGGGCAACTTAGGAATTTTTGTCCTTCAGTACCAGTACCACTATAATTTTGCACGGCCTTTTTTTCAGTTGCATTACAGTTAATGACATGTAAGTTAGCGTTGTAAGCGTTGTTAGCGTTGCAAGGCTGATTTTGAGCGTGATTTTGCAACGCTAGCGTTTCATCGCTTTCGTTAGCGTTGCAGTTAGCGTAGCAGTTTTGACCCCCTTTTTGAGCGTGATTTTCGGTTTGCATCGCTAGCTAATGCTTTATTTGTATTATCTTTCTAGGTAATATATTAGAATATCGAATATACTTTGAAAATAATGCTGAGGAATATCAAAAACCGTTCATTAATTCTACTGCTCCTTATAGTTTTTGTATGGATAAGGTATCTGCCTTGAACTAAGATCTTTCTTCATGTGACAATCTCCATATAGAGATAAATAATGCTATTAAGCAGAACTTATGGAATGAGGCAACATTTGTTGTATCATTACTTGTTATTTTTCTCAATTACTTCGATTACACTTCTGATATCCATGTCTACAGTAACGTACGGTGAAATTTTTGATTTTGGAAAATCGAAGGTTTCTGTAGAAATACCAGATAATTTCGAACCAATTGAATTTGATTCGAATGAAAGTCTGACTATGATGCGATGGTTGGACGATAGCATAAACTCTTATCTTACAGTCGTTAGCGAGTACGGGGAACCTTCATTGCGCATTTTCCTGCCAGGTCAGATGCCTTTACAACCAAATACTGAAAAAGGGACCATTCTAAAATATGATACCATAAAGTTCGGTAAAAACTATTCAGGCTTCACATTCACTCTTGAAAGTCCATCTTGGTCTGATCCAATTTATGATGTTCCAGTCAGAGAGGTTCTCGTGTTTACTGAGGATAAAGGTGTAAACTACGGGCTGTCCTTAATCTCACCTATCGAAGACTTTGAAAAAGCATCGAACCTAATTCAGCATATTTTGAATTCATTTGAGATTCTTGACAAAACTTCGACATCGGCTGCCACTATATAATGGTATCAATAAATGATTATATGTTGAGAGTTAGAATTGCCGACGAGATATTATCACTGAGTAAAGAGAACGTCTGACATGCTAAACCTCATAACCTCCTTTGTAAACTCTAAATATTAGCTACATATGTCCAGTCGTAAGTGTTATGTCCTGATTGATGGTAAATTAAAGTACTGCTTGTTGGAGATGCAACTTGAACAACCATTTCCTACTCCATATGAAAAATTTGGTGCACATAGTAATTCTCTGCCGGATTATCAATTCCTAATAGTAGATGGTGTCAACAACCATTTCAGGCTTGTTCCTTCCAAAAGCTGAGAATGGAAGTGAAGATTACATCTAACGCTATCGATGTAAAATGTATCGATTTAATTGAATAGAAGTCTCTCAATGGCGCATGAATCTTGGAATCAAATTACATCAATGCATTCAATTGAACAAAGGCTTGCAACTCTAAAAAGTATCCGTAGCCATGACTTGTTATTACTTGACACAATTGCAATATAGTTAAACGTAACTCATTTATTCGCCTCATAATGAAATTGGTCTAGTTTCCAAATCTTAAAGAGACAAATTATAGTGGTCAGAAATCTTCATAGCTAAATCATTGTAGAAACATGCTAGCCTCATACAGCCACCGTTTCCTCATTCCACCGATATCTTGTTAGTAAGCCACTCAATTAATCTTTTGTTTACTCCAACCTGGGTAGAATGCTAATTGATCATTTACAACTCCGAAACTTCGAATTTGCATATCTCGATACCTTAATGAACGACTATCTATCAATCCTCTCTTCTTGATACACGAAAGATCCTGGTACTAGACCTTAAAATCAAAATAGCCATAATGACGAATTTAAGTTGTGATTGATTTAAAATGCTCATTGAGCGTATACTCCTAAAATGCCAATTCCAAAATTTTTCGAGTTAATCAAGCCCTTAGAAATATTCATTATGTATAACCGTCACAACATAGTGTTTAGATTTGCATATTTCGGACTGGCACTATCCTGATATCATGTCTGGGAACGTGCGTCAATGAATTGAAATGAGTCAATCATTTTCCTGGCAATAGGAAAATTTTTGTCGAATTCTTTATCAAACGCAAAGTATTCTATAAAGTAAACAACACCATCTCTAATGGCACCAACCTCAAGAACTTTCAAATCTGTCGTTGAATTATAGTTCTCTCGATACAATATAGAATATGCTCGTAAACCGCCAAGTGTGTCCCAGGATGTGGAATCTAATTTGAATCCGTCTACATTCCTCTTGTACTGTTTTAGCATTTTCTGAAGATAATCTTGCATAGTACGACTATGAGCTAATTTATCTATGGATATGGAAAAATCGCCGTTAAACTTATTATCATCAGCGTCGTTGTAAAAGTAAACTAACTCCAAAGGATTGTCTGAGCCGCCTTCACTCTCTTCGAGTGTCCATGACTTTGGATATTCCAGTCTTAGTCCATAACTAGAATTTTCATATATTGAGTAAGGTTCCGCGCCGCCCACCACCAAATCAGGAATACTGTCAATCTCCGACTCCATCGGCGATTGCGCATCCGTCTGGGAAATTCCAAGTAGCAATGCAGTTATGGCAAAGAAAAATGAAAAGGCGTAGTTAAAAGATGCCGAGGAAATTATAGGCATACGGGATTCAATTATCGAAACGATAGTTAATTAGCATTGCTAACATTGGAGAAACAGTTACATGTCAAGGATTCACTTCAATTAATGTATGACTTCTACTTTCCGTTATTCCGGCCCCCCTGTAGCAGGCACTCTTACCTGTCCTAGTTGCACAAAATTAATGATGACGTCATATCTTGATAAGACGACAAAGGCGGGCGTAGCGTTTCAATGCCCAAATTGTTATGAGTGGCTGCGGGTAAGAGAAGTGTCTGATACTAAAGCCACCAACTTTGCCAAAGAACAGTCAAAGGGAAGCCATCGTTTGGAAATAGTTCGCCTTGGTAAGGCAGAAATAAGCAAGATGCTGGAAGAGAATAATGCCAGTGATACAGAAATATTCGAATGGGAAGCATGAGGATAAAATTTATCTTTGGCAGAGCGATGCTTTCAATTCTTAGCGTGAAGGTTACCTCCCCGTCGCACAGGCTCGAGTACATGATCTATACGGAAAAATCAAGATATGCCGCCGGAAATGGTATGCAAATTTGAAAAATGCACTAATTACTATGCTAAAAGTGTTAACTACGGATTTGGCTTTCGCTATTCCGGACGAAATCTTAATCCTATTTAAAAATGATGGCTATCCATTTAGAATCAGATGGCAAGGATGGTGGATCTACTTTAAGAATAGATGTTACTGTAAGATACAAGTTACCTCATCCAAGGACATTAGCCAATTTGCATAATAAATATTAATGGAGTGCAACACACCAGGGGAAGCATGAATACTTAAGGTAACGAAGGAAGAAAAATGGGAATGCAACGTGTTAATTCATGATAGAGACCATGTCAGAAGAACACTTCAGCATGGGATTGATAAAGCCAGCATCGAAGCATTAGATAATCGACATGAAAACTGAGTAATATCCTCTTAATACCTTATACTTGCAGATTAATTCGGAGAACCTCTAACTTTCAAAATATCATCCATTTCTTCAACAATTTGCATAAACCTTCTTCCCCTCTCAGTAATTTTGAATTTTTTGTCTTCATGGCTAAATGCTAGGAGCCTAAACCTGGTAAGTTCTTCAAGTGATTCGCTCAGCTGACTGTAAGATAAGAAAGTATTATACATTATCCTGGTAATTCCCATTCCGCTAGTATCTTGGGCGGATGATCGCAATATTGAAGCATAAATCTCGTCCCTACTTCGTTTTGTCATTCTAAAACTACTATGTAATAGACATAATTAAGTAAAGTAGAACTTACATCTATATAAAATGACTTAATAATGCACCATAAATAATGATTATCGATCTATATCAGTACTCTCTGATCAGATAAATTCTGCAAGTAAGAATATATAAAGATCCAGCTATTATTCCGCCCTGAAGCATCGCAACGATGAGATCTAAAAGTCCCACTGGTTCCACACCAAAAGAAGGAATTCCGACCGTTCTGGAAGCACAATAAATTCCCAAAAGAATTAAAGATCCAGCTATTGATATTAAGTAAGGAACTTTGATGTTACTATTATATAGTATCATCCATAATCCTACTGCGGCATACCCGAAACCTGCGCCTAGGGATAATGGTAATTCCAACATCTTTCTGTGATTTTCTGAAGGTGTTTCTTGATGAGGTTCGATTCCTTCTTCTTCAACTTCCTCATTTTCTACGTTTTCTGTAGATTCTGCATTTCCTTGTGTTTCTTCTAGTTTTTTGGTAGCAATTTCTTCAGATTCATTATGTGCTTCACCAGTTTCAGCTTTCTCTGTCGTTAACTCTTCGCTCTCATTATGAATTGCTTCATCTACTTCAGTTTGTCCTCTGGCTATTTGTAAAAAATGTGCTTCGTTACTTTCAACTCTCTCACCAAATATCGCAACTGCAAAATAAAGAGCTGAAGTAATTAACATAAGAACAGCGAGGAAATAAGCTAGAAGCGTCTTCAATTTCAAATCCAGTTATGGTGCTTTATTCATAAACTTATCATACAAGGGAGTCGACGGGATGTTTTGCATCCAAAGCAAAGTATGCAAATCGAATTAAATCAAAGAGTAGTTGTTGAGAAATCAATGCGATAATGCGCGAAAGATCGGAAAGACTTCTAACTAACTTAACAATCCAAATTATTATTGGCCTGAACAGGATATGGTTATCGCAGTTTTCTAATTATATTTTTTTAATTGTAATTGTAGTATTATGCTATTTTTCTAGTTTGATCAGTTACTGAAAGGTGGATTAGGATGAGAATAGAATATAATAAGACAGTTCACCTGACGTCGCGTCACGATTAATAAATATCACAAAAAATAAAAAATTGTAGGTAGACTCTTGGTTACCTTATAATCTATTTTATTTTAGAACTAATCTTATTGCACTGAATCTTCTGATACTGCTGACTCATTTGATACTACTGGCTCTTCTGATACTGCTGAATCATCTGATACTACTGGCTCTTCTGATACTGTCTCTGGTTCAGCTACTTCAACTGGTAACAAGTCATCTATTCCTCCAAAAATTTGGTCTGCATCTTTCACATTCTGGGCTGCATTGGCACATTCGAGGAAATTGTCGTTCGTATTATCTTTGCTGTGATCTTTGTTAGTGTTCTCTATCTCGCAGTAGTTCTTTTCATGTATCTTTTGACTTTTATGCGTGTCATTACAATTATTGTCGTCATTATTCTTGCATTTTTTTTCATCTCCGCTTGCAAATGCCGGTGCTGCCAGACTCGAGGCCGATGTTCCAAGAACTGCTGCCATGACGGCGATTGCTAGGATTGCGAAAATTCCTATTTGTTTTTGCTTCATTTTACTTCTCGCAAATTGATACTAGACATGGTATAACTAGAGTCCGAATGATGATTCTCTATGAAATGACGGAATCTTTAATACCTGTTAAGTTTCTGAAAGTAGGAATATAATAATCTAGGAAAGCCGACTAGAATAATTTATTAGCTAAAATATTTCACTAATCGTATCTATAAACTCTTTAAAATCATAAACGGTAATAGTCAATGCCGTATACATATTATGGTTTCCCCTTCTGGCGGTGATTGACCCTCGCAGGGTCGTCATTCCAGATCGGTTCACGAAAACGCTGACACTGACTGTTATGAATCACCAATTTTAGCCTGTCTAATCTCTTCTTCTTCGTCAGAGCCTTCTAGCTTTACGAGATCATTCACTTCGTGTAATGGCGATATAGAACAAGAATTAACTCTAGACTAAGATGCTGATGAGATCCGCGGCTTTATTGCTACTATAATTGAGCTTCCCTGCGATAACTCAGTTAGGAGCCGGGCGTTCTTAGTAAAGTAACGTTTTAAAGTCAGGATAATTGGCTCATTTCGTGGCTTTTTCGATTCTTGAGTATGCAGTGTTTCGAGCGAGCGATGTTGAAGTAAAGAAAACTGAAAGGTATGAGCAGCGCTGCTTATTCAAATTCTGCAGGTAAACCTATGAGATTTTCGCCGAGTTTTATTCTCTCAGAGCTTGAGATTTACTTAGCTCAACTCCGATTCAAAGCGACCCTTACTTCTTCGATCAATCTTTTTTTGGATATATGTTTTGATAAAACTTTCATGAAGCAATTTTGGAGATATTTTTCCAATATTTTCTGAATGCCATGCCGTAATGAGTATCGCCTTAACGAATGGATCGAATTTTCCTATTCTTTAAACAAGTGCCAAACCGTCTAGATCCTCCATACGATAGTCAAGGATTATCAAATCATAATAGTCAGGCTTGAATTCTGATATGGACTTAATTGGATCAGAATAATCATGCACATTGTATCCTTGTGCCTTGAGCATTAACTGATAGACCCATTGGCAGTCCCATTCGTCGTCCACAATTAGTAACCATGAGACTAGGTCGCTCATGATTCTATCTCACTTGCTTAAGCTCGGATGATTGATATATTTATAAGTTTCCAAGCCTTGGTAAATACTTGCACGTATTTAATTACAACGTATGAAACCAATTGCAATAATTACATCGCAATTCTATCATATTAAATAGTCAAAGCTTTTGTCCTAAAATGATAATTTAATTGAAATTACGAGCCGTCATCACTAACTAGTCATTACAATAAGTCATGTAATAGGTGTAGATAACCCATGTGTAGTGTTGACGAAGCTGGTAAGGACACATATTTCCTATGTCTTGCACACGTTCATGAAGAACTTCAATCTCATAGTGATAATTCAATCCGTGAACACTGAAGATGATTTATATCCTGATAATACACTAGTCTTAAATTTTCGACTAGATTTCGAAGTTCATATTCGTCATTTAATTTATTTAATCTTGATATACTTAGGCCGAGATTCCAGCTCCGATATAAGAGTACTAAGAAAAGAAACAGTATCTATATGATGATTTGTTGTTGTAGCGGAGATAATCGAAGAAGCCCCACTAAAGAACTATCTTTCTAGAAGCAGACTCTCCACTCAACTTATTTGTTGCTAGGTTAGTCTTGTCGAAAGATCAAATTGGCTCACAATACTTAGATCATCCACAATCCGGATGCATTGGTCTGTTATTAATAACTGCCATAACATTATTACACCTCATCATATGTGCGGTAGATTAGCTATCCTTAACATATTCACATGTTTTTCCAGTATAAGTATATTCTGATACCAAGCCTGCAATAAGGTCTTGAACTACATTTTCCTGAGCCGCAACTTTATATGCATGAGCAATACAGCAGCCGACCATTACATCCTCATCAGCCTGATCATCAAAGAAAGCCCCTTCCTGCGAAGATCCATTATTGACTATAGTTCCCGATAGGCCGATGGTAAACAACGGCAAAAAGAGTTAAGTATTACCCGAATTACAAAGACGTTAATGAACAATATTTTTCACAAAATAGGGCTTCTAGCAGTTCTGGCCGCAGTCACTTTTAGTCTAGCGGTTGGAGCATTGAACTCTGCCTCAGCACAAGACAACCCACTGGCAAAGTTAGGTGAGATGATAATGGGTAAAAGTGACAATGCTACAAGTGGAAACATGACAGGCAATGCTACAATGGGTGGAAACATGACGGGCGGAAATGAATCTTCTATGACAATGACAAATAGCACCTGAGCTAATCAATCTCCCTAATTTTTTAGGCCGCATTACATTATTTTCCTTTCCTTTAACGACGACTAATACTTTTCTTCTTGGACGCGATGAAACGTCATGAACCTCTTCAGAACGTAGTCATAACTTGCTTTCTTAAACTTGGATCTTAAGGAATTGATAAAGTTAGAGTATAATTCGGCGTCTGTAGTTGTTGTCGGTGGTGCTGATGATGGCGCTGTCTGAGACATTTTTTTCTGGAAGCTTTTAAATGAAAATCGTATAATTGTGATTCTAGACTCTTCGTAAATCCAGTTAAAGTAACTTGTTCATAAACTTGGTTGGAAATGTATGGTACAAGACCGGCTAATACCAGTCCATACTGCAATCTAATTTGGCATTACGTGATTTCGGGGTTCAAATAATCTATGTATCGAGATTACCTAATAGAACCTCTATTTATTACGATTTAAGTTTAGTTTCTTCTATCATCATCATCGACAATGAATATGAATCTGTTCATCTACTGACGAATCAATTGAAGTCTACGAATTCGCAAATCAAATGCGAATATAATGGAATATGTAAATACTACCGTAAGGATTCCGTGACATGTGGAAACAATGAGGAGGCGAGGCATTATTGCGGGGCGTATCGAGAGTTCGTTCGTTTCACTTCAAGAGACAAATTGCCAGTATCACATTATGAATTGCCTAAAAGATGGAGTAAATCTTCTTAATCTGGCCTATAAGGACCTACGACTCATCTAATTATCGATGTAGATAGACGTGTCCTGGGGCTTTCAACTTACTCTTTCTTTTCTTCGTCCGCAGCTTCGTTATATTCACTTGCTTCCTGATAAGTGCAAGCAAAATACAATTTGGTCCCATCAAATTCATGAACAAGTGATTTAGGTATCTTGAACCATTTTCTGTCAACAACCCCTTTTTGTGTTAATACAAAATCTGAATGCACTTCTTGAACTTCACCTAAATCATACTCATCTAAACACCTTGCTTCCTTTTTAATTACTTCACTCCA
>DATBFR010000090.1:0-6355 GCA_036558405.1 Nitrososphaeraceae archaeon
ATAGGATTTGTTGTCGGCTTTGTTTTCTGGCTATCCTTTAATATAATTGAGTGCATTTGAAATTATCTTGAAAGTTGGCGTCACACTACCTCAGCTTGGAAAACAAGCTACGAGAGAAAATTTAATTCAATTTGCTAGTAAAGCTGAAGAATCGGGTTTTGACTCCGTTTGGGTATTAGAAAGACTTCTGTGGCCGATTAACCCACGTACGCCGTATGTGGCAACACCTGACGGTAGCCTTCCTTTAGACTATCAAAACGTACTTGATCCGTTAGAAACTCTGTCGTTTGTTGCTGCGCAGACCCAACAAATTTCATTAGGTACTTCCGTAATAGATATGTTATTCCATAATCCTGTCGTTCTGGGCAGAAGAATTGCTTCTCTAGATGTTCTATCAGAAGGAAGAGCTATATGTGGTCTTGGTATCGGCTGGTCAAAAGATGAATATCAAGCTTCTAACATACCTTTTAAGAATAGAGGTAAAAGAGCAGATGAATTCCTTGAAGTGCTGAAAAAAGTATGGACCGATGATGTCGTAGAATTTAAGGGTGAGTACTACAATATACCGGCTTCAAAAATAGGCCCAAAACCTATACAAAAGCCTCATATACCAATTTACATGGGAGGGTTTAGTCCAGCTACACTTTCTAGAATTGTAAAATATGATGCAAACGGCTGGTTAGGCGTACCAATAGGACCTCTGGAACAACTTCGAACTACTGTGAATACAATATATGATCTTGCCACCAAAGGAAATAAAGACCCAAATTCCTTCAAGGTCATTCTTTTAACTTATCCTAATATATCTGATTCAAAAAACGCAGGTGGAGATCAAAGGTTTCCAATGACAGGAACAATTGAAGATGTAGGTAGCGATATAAGAGAATTTAAGTCTATGGGCATAGAGCATATAGTATTTGGTTTGTTTTTCTCCCCCATTTATCCAAATATAGATCAATCAATTGAAATCTCAAAACAGTTACTACAATACGCAAAGTAAGATAGTATTCAATTTTCGCTCTATTTTCTCAGGAAATCTATTTGGAAACATTTTTCATAAAAAATAAATTTCAAGTTTGATTTTTGATTGCATTGCATTACACAATATTCTAAATCTTTATTTCTAATTGTCACAAATGTGCTCTCAAACATGCCAGTGAACAGATTTTCGAAAAAAAGATATCGTAAAAAGGAGATAACTTAGAAGTGAACAACAGGCGTGTCATCGTATCCAAATTTGGAGGCCCAGAAAATCTTCATCTCATTGAGGAAGAAATTCCAGAGCCACATGCTAATCAGGTGCGTGTGAAAATTTTGACCGCTGGAGTATCGCTTGCTGATATTCTCATACGTGAAGGTATTCATCCTGAATCATTGTTTAGACGTACACCTTTCTCTCTTGGTTGGGATATCGTAGGCATAGTTGATAAAGTAGGTGAGAAGGTAACTACGACATCCACATGGCGAATAGGTGATACTGTAGCCGCTTTACCAATTGTCGGAGGATACGCTCAATATCTATGTCTTTCTGCTAACGAGCTCGTCTCGGTTCCTTCCGGGCTGGACCCCGCTGATGCCGTTAGCTTAGTGCTTAACTACACCACTGCATATCAAATGCTACATCGCTGTGCTCATGTAAAATCTGGTGAATCTATTTTAATTCACGGTGCGGCAGGTGGAGTAGGTACGGCGTTGCTCCAATTAGGAAGGCTGGCAGAAGCCGAGATGTACGGCACCTGCTCTTTAAGCAAAGAAAAAAAAGTATCGGAGCTTGGCGGTAAGCCCATAGACTACAAATCAGTCGACTTTGTTCAAGAGATTTTCAGGCTTACTGAGAACGGAGTGGATGTAGTGTTCGATGGTATTGGCACAAAATCGCTAATGCGCTCTTACAAGACACTTCGGACAGGTGGCAGATTAATAGGGTATGGGTTTGGTTCAATGTCCAAAAACGGACATCGTCGGACACATCAAATAGTATCCAACGTCATAAATTGGATAAATCTACTTGCGTTAAACTTGATACCTGACAGGAGAAAAGTTATTCCTTACAGTATTCAAACATTGAAAAGACGTAAGCCCGAATGCTTTCTGGAAGACTTGCAGATACTATTTAATCTGCTAAAGCATGAGAAAATAAACCCAATAATTGCAGCTCGAATGCCATTGAATCAAGCAATCCAAGCCCACGAACTAGTTGGAACTGGGTCGGCCATAGGTAAAATAGTCCTGATTTGCAACTCCCACTAAAGCCCCAAACCTATTACTTAATCTCCAGTTACCGCTAAACTAAACTAACTAGCTGAAATGGATTATGACATGATTATCTTCCCGAAGAACAGAATGAAATTATATCTTGAATAAATGTGACGATTCAGATTTCAGATTGTAGTAAAAGACGTTGGCGTTAACAAATGATTAACAAGTCTCCTGTATGGTAAGGGGCTCTTTTGGGCCAGTCCCGTATTTGGCCTTTCCCATCTACCACAATATTGCTTCGGGGAACGGGACAGAAACCCGAGACACCATTTATACAGAGGATAATAAACTAAGCACTCAATAGTATAATACGACTACATTCACGACCGGCTCATATCTGAAATTTTGAATTTATCCGCCTCATTTTCTTTTTACTGAATTAAATTAAAATATCTAAAATTATCTATAATAATTTGCAAAATGAAAGAAAATATGAATTCTGGTAAAATTGATGAAAAAAAACTTAATGCCTTTATGCTAAAAGCCACTGAAGACATTGCAAGTACGTTAAGTGCTATGCTTGTGATTATTGGAGAAAGACTTGGTTTATACAAAGCCATGGCAGTATCAGGTCAACCCATTACATCGGAAGAATTAGCAAGGAAGACCAACACGAATGAGCGTCTTATTAGAGAATGGTTAGCAAATCAAGCTGCTGGTGGATATATATCATATGATCCTACAAATGTGAAATATTCTCTTCCACCTGAACAAGCCATGGCATTAGCAGACGAGAATAGTCCTGTGTATTTACAGGGAGCATATCAAGCAATAAGGTCTTATTTTAAAGATGAAGATAAGTTCGTAGAAATGTTCAAAAGCGGAAAAGGATTGAGATGGGGAGAACATCATCATGATCTCTTTGAGGGTAGCGCTCTATTTTATAAACCCAGTTACGTTGCTAATCTTAGGAGTTCCTGGATTCCATCGCTTGAAGGAGTCGAAGAAAAACTAAAGCAAGGAGCAAAAGTTGCTGATATAGGATGTGGATATGGTATATCAACAATTCTAATGGCGAAGGCTTATCCAAATTCTAAATTTTATGGCTTCGATAACCACGGCCCCTCTATTGAACAAGCCAAAGACCAATTAAGACAGGAAGAAGATAAAGAAGAAAGAAAAATAGGGAATATAGAATTTAACGCAGTATCAGCAAATGATGAATCAATTGGCAATGATTATGATTTAATTACTTTTTTTGATTGTCTTCATGATATGGGTGATCCTGTAGGAGCAATGAAATTTGCAAAGCATTCACTCAAGCCAGAGGGGACGTGTATGATTATAGAACCAATGGCTAATGACAAGTTAGAAGAGAACCTTAATGTAGTAGGTAGAACATTTTATGCAGCGTCTACTCTAGTATGTGTCCCAAATTCTCTGGCAGATAATGGTCCTGCACTGGGTGCACAGGCAGGTGAAAAAAAAATAAAACAGATAATAGAGGCAGCTGGATTTACCAAATTCAGACGTGCAACTCAGACACAGTTTAACATAATTTATGAGGCAAAACCTTAGTCGTCTCCTGTTCAACCATCTATTGGAATATCAGTATTTGGAATGTCATTGATATATAAAATAATGATATTAAGAATAAAAATTATACTACTACGTCTATCCAGGCCAGACAATTTGAAGTTAGAAATTTAATGATCCACTTGAATAATTTACCTTCCTTAAAGAAAAACTTTAAAATATTGCTATTCCTTGCCCTCTCGTTTCAGAAGCAATTGCGTCGTGGGTATGGGTACCGACGGTTCGAGACCTCGTAAATTAGAGGCAACTACTAATATAGAATTTTACTTACGAAAAAACTTATGTCAGAAACAAAAAGTCCTGCCCTGATTTTTATTCTGTTACCATCAACTAGGACATCATAAGTTTTCTGATCATATGTCTAAATATGAGACATCAGTTGTCCTGCAAGCTCCATATAATTTTGCCATGTTTGGAAAGAGGTTCCCTCGGTTAGAAGATAGTTTCAAATGATTCTCATAGTCATATCATTCAGAATCATCTTAACTATCTGATATATATCAAAAAGGGATCATGTGGGTTATGGTTACGGGACTTCAGCTACTCACTAATGAATTTTTCCATCAGACAGCTTATCAAATTTCAAGGGTATTGTAGCAATGGCAGAGAAACCAGGATTTCAGGGTTGGACTAGCGCGCTGATTATGATTACAGTAAGTACTTTGATAGCGCTCTTATTTTCCAACTCGATATCAAGTCCAATGTCACAAACTTTTTTGTCTGAAGTAGAGGCACAGCAACCTGATGTAACATCACAGCAAGGCAAAATTGATGACCTTAAGACCAAAATTGATGACCTTAGAACTAATGCACAGAATATGGCAAAAAAATTAAGGGAGGTTAAAGGGGAGAAAATCCCAAATGAATACATCGTAGCACTAAAGCATAGTAATTTTTTATCCTCTACAACAAGGTCTTTAGCTCACGAAGCCATAAATGAAGGAGCAACATTGCAACATACTTATGATCATGTTTTACACGGGTTTTCTATTAGGGTCCCTAATGAGAAATCGCTTGAGGCAATTGTGAAAAGTCCTGAAGTAGATTATGTTCAGCCTGATATTAAGTTAAAAGCGTTTGTTCAGACTTTACCAACTGGCGTTAACAGAGTAGATGGCGATCTGTCCTCAACTAAATCTGGAGATGGGAGAGGTAATGTAAATGTTGACATAGGTATCTTGGATAGTGGAGTTGACCTGAACCATCCGGACTTGAACGTATACAGAGACGTAACATTTGTTTCAGGAACAAGTAGCGGTAACGATGATTATGGTCATGGTACAGCTGTGGCAGGGGTTGCAGCGGCAGAAGATAATTCTCGGGGTGTAGTGGGTCTTGCTCCAGGCGCTAGAATATGGGCTATTAAGGTTCTTGACAAAAACGGCATTGGTTCTACTTCCGATTTAATAAAGGGGATCGATTATGTAACTCAACATGCAGATGAGATAGATGTTGTGAATTTGAGCTTTGGAAGTGATGGTCCAAATGAGGCTCTTCATACTGCGATCATTAATTCTGTGGCAGCTGGGGTAACTTATGTAGTGGCTGCTGGGAATGAAGCAAAGGATGCCTCATCAGTAATTCCCGCAAGTTTCCCAGAAGTAATAACTGTATCAGCAATTGTTGACACTAACGGGAAGTGCGGTGGTATGTCTCCTATATCTACAACAGTGGGGAAAGATGATAGCTTCGCAAGTTTTAGTAATTATGGATCAGTAGTTGATATGGCTGCTCCAGGAGTACAGATCAAAACAACAACAAAAGGAAGCTCATATACCACTTTTAGTGGTACGAGCGCCTCAACTCCTCACGTTACCGGCGCCGCAGCATTATATAAATCTGAGCATCCCGACGCAACACCCTCAGATATCAGAAATGCTCTCAGGAGTCTTGGGTCCTCACCTGCTACAACATGTGATGGTAACGGCCATGGTTATTTTACAGGAGATCGTGATAAGAATGCCGAACCATTACTGTATACAGCAGGCATTTCATCTTCGTCTCCGCCTCCGCCTTCATCCGAAAATTAGTTGAGATCTCTTGAGTTGAATATCTTAACTTTTTTGTTCTTAAAATAAGAATGGCACAAACTGATTTCAGAACTCCCCTAATTTGGGCGCACCAAAGTTGTTTTCCAATTGATATATAATCATCATAGTGTTAAAAATTATGATAATGGTCCCAAAAAAATTCAGTCGCCCGTCATACCCCTAAGAAGGACTTTAAGTTTAGACTTCTATAACTATATTGGAATCTCATATTAGAATCGATTGCGTTGTGGGTACCGACGAGCCCGTGATAGAATTAGTTCTCTTATAGGATTCTCCGTATTAAGAATTAGAAACAATGGTGACACATCTTGTATGTAAATTTAAACCGAATCAATGGAAGAGGATTATAGAGTTATCTAATTGTGAAATAAATACTATTACTCCTGTGGTGTGAACGTAGATAAATGCCAATTCGTTATCTGTCCACGCCAGTCATCATTTCCTTAAGTTTCTGGACTCTCTTTTCAACTGGTGGATGAGTTGAGAAGAGGTTAGCAATGGAACTCCCT